>NZ_CP155073.1:1883784-2197748 GCF_039621805.1 Paraburkholderia sp. PREW-6R
ACAGTTGATTGCGCAAGCGGGCCGCTATGCGGACCGTTTGAGCGTGAACATCGAACTGCCGACTGACAGCAGCCTCGCGCGTCTTGCGCCGGAAAAGGACGTGCGCACCATCAAGCTGGCAATGGGCTCCATCCGTCTGGCACAGGAGGAAGCGCAAAGTGAAACGAAGGCCCCGCCTTTTACGCCGGCCGGACAGAGTACACAAATGATCGTCGGGGCCGATGAGACGAACGACCACACCATCCTGCAAACAGCAGAAACGTTATACGGTTCGTACAAGCTCAAGCGCGTTTACTATTCGGCGTTCAGTCCCATTCCCGACAGTCCGTCTGCGTTGCCGGCACAGGCGCCGCCGCTTCTGCGCGAGCATCGGCTTTACCAGGCGGACTTTCTGCTGCGCGGTTATGGCTTCAGTGCTGACGAATTGTTCGGGCAAACCGGCAACCTGTCGCTTGAAATCGATCCTAAGCTTGCGTGGGCGCTCGCGCATCGTGAGAGCTTTCCCGTGGACCTGAACCGCGCTCCACTGCGCATGATCGCGCGCGTGCCGGGCATCGGCATGCGCAATGCCAAACGCCTCGTCGAACTGCGGCGCTCACGCCGCGTGCGCTACGACGATCTGGTGCGGCTTCGTTGTCCGATGGAAAAGATCAAGCCGTTTGTCGTCACACAGGACTACCGCGCGGCCATGCATGACGCGTCGTCGGAGCGGCTGCGTCGCGTGCTAACGCCGCCACCGGTGCAACTAGCGTTGCTGTGAGAGCGGATCATGCACGCGATCGTCATCGAAGATCATTTCGCTGCGTGGCGCGCGGCTTCGCTCACAGCGCTCGGCGAAGGCCTCGCGCCGGAATCGGTCGAATGGCGAATCGCGTCGAGCCCGGATCTACCGCAAGAACAGGCGCCAATCGAATACGCGCAAGCGCGCGATACGACAGCTGTTCCCGCCTCTGCGCCAACGGTGCATGTGTCGAAGGACTTCGCTGCACTGCTGAAAGACGCTGCGTCGTTTCGTGATCCGCAGCGCTGGGCGTTTCTCTACAAAGTGCTATGGCGTTGGCATCATGGCGACCGTGCGGCTGCGTCCGCCGCCGACGAAGACGGCGCGCGACTCTATCGCATGGCCAAAAGCGTGCGGCGCGCGCAGCACGACATGATCGCTTACGTGCGCTTTCGCAAGCAGGAAGCGAGTGCAACGCCCGAATATATCGCCTGGTACGAGCCGGATCACGATGTGTTGCCATGGGCCGCGGAACACTTCGCAGAGCGCATGGGGCGTTCATCGTGGCTCATTACCACACCACGCGGCGCCGCTTTCTGGGACGGCCAGCAATTGCATCTGCACGCGCGTCGTGCATTGCCGGGAGAGCATCGTTGCGAGACCGCGGACGAGGCCGAAGCGCTATGGCTTGCGTATTACCGCAGTACCTTTAATCCTGCGCGGCTCAACGAAGTGGCGCTCGAACAGCACATGCCGGTGCGTTTCTGGAAGGGCTTGCCGGAGGGACATTTGATTCCCGGCATGATCAGCGAGGCGAAGAGTGGCGCAAGACGCCTCGCGCAGGCCGGCAACGTGGGCATGCTTGGCGGAAAAGCCATACCCGTTGATGCGCAAGCCGCGCAACCAATGCGTGACGAACCCTCTTCGCTCGACGCCTGCCGGCGTTGCGACCTGTGGCGCAACGCGACGCAGGCAGTCGGCAGTTCGGGGCCGAACACCGCGCGGATCATGCTGATTGGCGAACAGCCCGGCGATCAGGAAGATCTGAGCGGACAACCGTTTGTCGGGCCCGCCGGGCAGTTGCTCAATACGGCAATCGAGCGCGCCGGTCTGTCTCGCGAGCAGGTCTATATGACGAACGCGGTCAAGCACTTCAAATGGGAGCCGCGAGGCAAGCGCCGCCTGCACAAGACGGCGGGACAGCGTGAGATCGAAGCGTGCTCCTACTGGCTCGAGCGCGAGCTGCAAACGGTGCGCCCTGCGGTGATCGTCGCGCTTGGCGCAACCGCGCTCACTGCGTTGCTGCATAAAAAAGTCAGCCTGCGGGACTATGCAGGGGCTCCGTTCGAAGTCGAAGGCGGGTGGGCCATTGCAACGTACCATCCATCGTTCGCACTGCGGCAGCAGGACCTGGCGTCGCGTGACAGGATCGCAGATGAGATCGCCGACGCGCTTGCCCAAGCGCGCGAACTGGCCGACAAGGAAGCACCGTCCGGAACGAAAGGAAGCGGGCAATGAGCGCGAGCAATCAGGAAAACGCCATGCTTCTCCACTTCGACTATCATGCGAGCAGTCGAGCCTCATGAAAGCGTCCGGCCTATGATGCCGGACGCCTGCCGCCGTGGGCACGGCGCAAAAGGTAGCCTGCCGGCATGCGCACGAGAACGCCCTGCCGCCATGCGCGTGGCATCGCGCTGTGACCAGGCATCTGAATCAAAGCGCGACCTGCACTCCCAGTTCCACCACGTCTTCCGGTCGAAGGCCGTAGTATTCCGCGCTCGACGCCGAATGAAACGACATCTGGCCGAACAGCGCTTCGCGCCATTGCATCATCGCGCCGTGAGAGCATCCTTTGAGAACTTCATCGCGTGGAAGGAAAAAGGTCGTGCGCGCCGGGTCGTAGGTCCATTCACCGAGGCGGCCGTTCATCGACTCGAGCACGCGTCGCAAGTCGGGCCGCTCCACGAAGCCGTGGCGCGCAATGATTTCATAGCATCCGTTGCCAAGATCGCGTATTTCGATACGCGTTTTTTCGTCGATGCGCGGCGCCGACTCGGAAATGTTCGCGAAGAAAATCGCGGTCTCATGCAAGACCCGGTTGTGACGAAGGTTGCTTTTGAGCGCTGCCGGCGTCATCCCGCGAATGTTGCCCGGATAGACTGCGGTGCCCGGCACGCGGGTTGGCTTCAGATCACCGTTGAATGTCTCGCGTAGAAAGTCTTCAAGCGGCTCGGCACGGCTGGCGTGAATCGCGGCGAGTTCGCGTCCGCGCCGCCACGTGGACATCAGCACGAAGAGCACCAGTCCAACGGTGACGGGAAACCAGCCGCCGGACGGAATTTTCGGAATGTTCGCCGCCACCAGCGTCAGGTCCACGGCAAGCAGGGGCGCGCTCACGAGTATCACGCGCCACACCGGCCAGCGCCAGACGTTGCGCGATACGCTGACCATCAGAACCGTGGTGATCAGCATCGTCAGTCCAACCGCGATGCCGTACGCCGAGGTCAGGCGCTCCGAGCTTCGGAATACGAGCACGAGAAACATCACGGCGATAAACAGAATCGCATTGACGGCCGGCACATAAACCTGACCGCGCTGTTGCTTCGACGTTTCAATGATCCTCACACGCGGCATGAAACCCAGTTCGATCGCCTGACTCGTCATCGAAAACGCGCCGGAAATGACCGCCTGCGAAGCGATGATCGTCGCGAGCATTGCGATAATGACGCTTGGAATCAACGCCCACGAAGGCGCGGCGTGAAAGAACGGCTGACTGGAAGAACCGGGCTCGAACAGCAATGTCGCCGCCTGCCCGAAATAGCCGATGATGATCGAAGGAAACACGACCGCAATCAGACCCACACGGATCGGCTTGCGCCCGAAGTGGCCGATGTCGGCGTACAAGGCTTCGGCTCCGGTCAACGCGAGAATAACCGCGCCGAGAATCACAAAGGTCAACTGGGGACGGTCAATCGTAAGCGACCAGGCCCATTGCGGCGACAGTGCGCGCAACACCTCGGGATGCTGCACGATCCGGTAAAGGCCCACTGCGGCAAGGTAGACGAACCAGATCGCCATGACGGGGCCGAACGCACGCCCGACTACTGCGCTGCCGCGTCGTTGAAAGGCAAAGAGCGCAATCAGGATAGCCGCCGCAATCGGCACGATCCACGGATTGAACGCAGGGCTGATTTCGCCCAGTCCCTCCACCGCGGACAACACCGACACGGCCGGCGTAATCATCGAATCGCCGTAGAACATGGCCGCGCCAAACAGCCCGGCCAGCAGCAACACGCGCGGCGCATGGCGGCCCGCCTCTCTGTAGCCCGAGCGCACCAGCGCGGTCAGCGCGATGATGCCGCCCTCGCCTTCATTGTCCGCGCGCATCACGTAGCACGCATATTTCAACATGACGACGATCACGACCGCCCACACGATCATCGACAGCACGCCCATTACGATTTGCGTATTCGCGGAGCCTGCATCGACAACCGACTGGCGCAACGCGTAAATCGGACTCGTGCCGATGTCGCCAAACACGATACCGAGCGCGCCGAGTACGAGCGCGCCGCTGCCCGCTTCGCCGTGGGAGGCGGGGCTGCCTTGAAGGTCGAGTCGCTGTTTGAGCATCTTTCTCGGGCAAATAGCTGGCAAGGTGCTGCGAAGCAATCGACATTCCAGCGCCGGTGCGCGCCTCGCATACGGATTGGCCAGCCGCCGTTTCGCAGCCGCCTCACGCCACGTCGAACTCCTCCATCCAGTTTGCCTACCCGCGCCGGGTCCACCGCCCGCATCTGAGGTCGACCCCCGGCTCGAACGTGAACCCAAACCCCAGCCTGCTCTTCAGGACCAAGCCGCCCGTCGCGCTAAACGCCGACCATCTCCTGGCCAGGCTGCCTGGCCCGTTCGGCTCATTGAGCGCGAAATCGGCTTTGTCGTGGAAATAGCCGCCGGAGATCTGCCAACCCAAATAGCGCATGCCGGCTTCTCCCCGTTTGGCAAACGATACGCGCGAGGCGTCCAATGTACCGCAGGGAAGACGCATTTAACCCATCGCATGGACTCCGCGCTGACCGCTCGCCGGTATGCGGGTCGGGAATAGCTCGGCGAAGGTCGGATGCACGCCGGACACCAACGCCGCCTTAAAACCGTCGGGAAAAAGCTGAGCATGACGGTGACACCGGCGCGAATCGGTATGAGCAGATAAGCGGCGACGTTGACGCCTCGCAGCACGACGCGCCTACCCGTCAAAACACCCCATTGGCGCGCTCGCCGCCGATTCTGAAATTGCGGTTGGTCATATCCGGATTACGGTTCACCAGCGGCCTCGCGTAAAGCGGATGACGCAAGCTGCGCACTTCATGTTCGAGCGTGAAGCAACACGCTCCGGTTTCGGGATCGACGAGTTCGGCGAAACGATACTGATGAGCTTCCTCGTCGTAATTCAGCCTGCGCCGGGCGAGGCGTTCATAGGGTCCGGAAAAATCGGCCACATACAGCTGGATGTGATGCCCATCGTAGTCGTTGCCCGCCGACGGCGATTCGGCAAATACGAGCTGTTGATGCCTGCCGACCGCGACCACCGCTTGCAGTGAACCGCCGCGCTCGCGCACCTCGGCGAACGCGTCAAAGATCTCGCGGTAGAACGCGGCGATCGACGCCGCGCAACCGAGCGGCACATCGAAATGTACGTAGGCCATGCCGAGATCAATGCCCGCCCACGGGTCGCTCGCGGCGCACGCGTCGGGGTCGAGACAGTCGTATCGATTGCCCCACGGGCAAGTCACTTCGACACGGTCGTCCCGCTCGGCCCATGTGAAGCGGGTCTGTCCCAGCACGGGCCTGGCCGCCCGCAAGCGCTCGAGCAGCGACGCGCGCGGGCCCACGATCAGCCCAACGTGACCGCGGAGCAGCTGGGCGTCGCCGTGCGGCAGGTGAATCTGCGAACGATCGACGTTGATCCACATATTGTTCACGCCGGTCATGAGAAACGGATCGCGCGTCAGACCGAGGGCGCTGACATAGAACGCGGTGGCAAGACGCTGGTCCGGAATCTTAAGATTGACGTGCTCGAGCAATACGAGATTGCCGATGTCTTCCCGTGCATAGCTGGAACGCTCCATCCTGTTTGCCCTCGCCAATCGATGCGGTGATGCAAACATACACCACTTGCACGGTGCTCACCTCAAGCTCACACCGCCCGCCTGCTGCGTCGGAACTGGTCGAACAGCACCGCGAGCAGCAGAATACCGCCGCGAATCAGGTATTGATAGAACGTCGGCACGTTCATGAGACTCATCGCGTCCTGCACGGCGCCCATGATCAGCACGCCCACCAGCACGCCCGAGATCGTTGCGACGCCGCCTGTCAGCGATACACCGCCCAGCACGCACGCGGAAATCACGCCAAGCTCCAGTCCCACCGACGTCTTCGGATCGCCGAGGCTCATACGCGAGGCCAGCATCACACCCGCAAAGCCCGTCACCAGTCCTTGCAGGACGAAGACGGTGATCTTGATCCGGGTGACCGGAAGCCCGGCCAGCAACGCGGCCTCGCTATTGCCGCCCACCGCAAGCACATTCTTGCCGAACACCGTTTTGCGCAGCAGAAAACCAAACACCACGAAGCCGATGATGTTGCTCCAGATCGGAAACGAGATGCCAAGAAACGAGCCGCCGCCCAGATCGAAGAAGCGCTCCTCCGAGATCATCACCGCATCGCCGTTCGAAGTCAGGAACGCGAGACCGCGCACCGCTTCCATCATCGCCAGCGTGGCGATCAGCGAGTTGACCTTGAATCGCGCGACCAGCACGCCATTCACGAGGCCAACCGCGCCGCCCGCCAGCACGCCCGCCGCAATGCCCAATGCCACGCTATGCGACTGCGTGATCACAGTGGACGCGACGACGCCCGAAAAGGCGACGATCGACGCCACGGAAAGGTCCACCTCGCCAAGCGCGAGGACGAACATCATCGTCACGGCGATCGAGCCGATCAACGTGACGGACAGCAGAAGACCCTGGATATTGCGGGATGTGAGGAAGTCGGGCACCGTCGCGGAAAGCGTCGCGAACAGCACGACGAAGACCACGACGATTCCGGACTTGTTGATCATCTCCCACGCGCGGGCGCGCGACGGCGTGATCGGCGCAGCCGCTTCGTTTGCGGTGGGTCTGCCTTGTGGTTGCATGGCTTGTCTCATGTCTCGTTCATCAGTTCGGGCACGCGCGCCGGCGGTCTTGCCGGCGCCCACGCCAGGTGGGTGTTCAGCGCGGCAGCGCCATTCTGATCAGTTCGTCGGGCGACGCTTCGGCTTTCGGCACGCGGCCGGCCACGCGCCCTTCCCGCATCACGATGATGCGGTCCGCCACGCCGATCACCTCCGCCAGATCGCTCGACACCATGATCACCGTCCGCCCGGCCTCGGCCAGTTCGTACAGCAGGTTGTAGATTTCGGCGCGCGCGCCTACGTCGATGCCGCGTGTCGGTTCGTCCATCAGAAACACGTCGATGCGCTCGGCCAGCCAGCGCGACAGAATCACCTTCTGCTGGTTGCCGCCCGACAGCGTGCCGATGGCGGTATCGCCGCTGCGCGTTTTGATCCCGAGCTTGCGGATATAGTCCTGCGCCAGTTCGCGCTCCCGTTTCGGCGCGAGCAGAAAACGCCCCGGGCTGAAGTGGCGCCGCGCGCTGATATTCAGATTGTCTGAGACGGACGCGATCGCCACGATGCCTTCCTGCTTGCGGTCTTCCGGACAGAGCGCGACGCCGGCGCGCACGGCGTCGCGCGGGGTCGCGAAATTCACGCGTTTGCCGTTCAGTTCGACGTGGCCCGCGCTCGCGCGCGTAGCGCCGCAAATCAGCTTCATCAGCTCGGAACGTCCCGCTCCGACGAGCCCGAAAAAGCCGATGATCTCGCCGCGACGCGCCGAAAACGACATCGGCTCCGCGAGTCCCGGCCCCATCAGTTCCTTCACTTCGAGCAGCACCTCACCCGGCTCGCGCGAGCGATAACCATAGACGTCCGAGATCGAGCGACCCACCATCGCGGAAATGAGCCGGTTGCGATCGAGCTCGGCCACCGATTCGAACGTTTCGATATGCTTGCCGTCGCGAAACACCGTGACGCGGTCGCATAACTCGTCCACTTCATCCATGCGATGCGTCACGTAGATGATCGCGCGCCCGTCGGCGCGAAGCGCGTCGATGATGCGAAAGAGGTTTTCGGTCTCGCGCGCCGACAGCGAGCTGGTGGGCT
Source organism: Paraburkholderia sp. PREW-6R (assembly GCF_039621805.1). Classification (NCBI taxonomy): domain Bacteria; kingdom Pseudomonadati; phylum Pseudomonadota; class Betaproteobacteria; order Burkholderiales; family Burkholderiaceae; genus Paraburkholderia; species Paraburkholderia sp. PREW-6R. The sequence goes on from NZ_CP155073.1 coordinate 1,891,764, forward strand.
CGTCGAACGCGATCACGCGCGCGTTGCGCATCAGCGCCTTGCCGATCTCGATCATCTGGCGCTGGCCGATGGAGAGGTTCTTGACCGGCGTGCGCGGATCGATGCGCTCGCCGAGACGCTTGAGTTCGTCTATTGCACGCTGCACGATGCCGCGCTCGTCGAGCACGCCAAAGCGATTGGGCAACTGGCCGAGCATCAGGTTTTCCGCCACCGTCAGCTCGGGCACGAGATGCAGTTCCTGATAGATGATCGCGATGCCCGCGTCGAGCGCGGCGCGCGTGGTCGTAAAGCGCTGCTCGACGCCGTTAAGGCGCAGCGTGCCTTCCTGCGGCTGATTCACGCCCGAGAGCACCTTGAGCAACGTGGATTTGCCCGCGCCATTCTCACCCATCAGCCCATGCACTTCGCCTGCGCGCACGTCGAGCGACACGCGATCGAGCGCCCGCACGCCCGGGAAACTCACCGTGATGCCGTCGAGTTCCAGACAGGTTGGCTGCGCCTGTGACGGCGCAGTGTTTTCCGCGCGCTCATATGCGTCGGTTTCGGTCATTTCGTGGTCGCCCTCGGTCGATCGATGCGTGTACAGCCGTTAAATACCGAGTTCGCTGCGCACCGACGTCCAGTTTTCGCGTGTCATCAGCTTGCCGGTCGTCTGCGTATCGGCTGGCGGCTGCTTGCCGTTGCGAATCCAGTCGACGAGATTCTGCGCGCTTTCCTTGCCGTGGTTCGTCGAGCTGACCGCGATCGTGCCGTAAAAGCCGGTGGGCGCCTTTTTCTGGAACTCGGCAAAGGCTTCGCCGGCACCGTTGATACCCACGCCGATCACGTCGGCCGCCGGCAGATGCAACTGCTCGGTCGCACGCACCGCGCCCAGCACCGATTCCTCGTTAAGCGCGAAGATCACCCACTTCTTGATGTTCGGGTGTTGCGCGAGCACGGGCGATGCGGCATTGAAGCCGCCTTCGTCGTCGGTGGTCTTCTGCGGCGCGTCGAAGATGTTCGCCTTTTTGAAACCGTTAGCCAGCAGCGATTGCGTTGCGCCATCCGTGCGCAGCTTCGCGGTGGGCAGTTCGTAGTCCGTGATGCGCAGCGCGCCGACTTCGTCCGGATTCCAGCCGCGCTTTTTCATCTCGTCGGAAATGGCCTGACCGACCTGATTGCCGATCTTCAGCGCGGACATGCCGAGATGCGGCACATTCGGCAGCGGCTTGCCCGACGAATCGACGAGCTGATCGTCCACCGTGACGAACTTCATGTTGTAGCGTTTCGCGCGGGCCTCGATCGCCGGTCCGAGCCGCACGTCCGGCGCGCAGATGACGAAGCCTTGCGCGCCCTGCGCGCCGAGGTTGTCGACCGCGGCGAGCACTTTCTCGCCGTCGGGCGTACCGATATTCACGACGGAGAAATGCTCTTTCTGGCCGAGCGCGGTGGCCGCTTTCTGTTCGTTGATGAACCAGGCCTGCTCCGGCATTTTCACGAGAAAGCCGATCTTGGTCTGCCCATCGGCGCGGACCGCGCCATGCATGCCCAGCGGGGCAATGCACATCGCAGCCAGCAGGGCACGAAGCGTAAAGCGGCGAACGGTGGTATTCATTTTTTGTCTCCTCAGATTGGCTGATGCCTGTGTGTCAAATGGACTTCCAGATAAATCCTCACTGCCCGAACGGCTCGACCTGAACGTGCTTGCCGACCAGGAACGCGTCGGCGACAAGACGCAGCGGACGCACGTCGACATCGTCTGTTTCGTGCGCGATCAGCCAGTGGAAACGCTCGTAGAGCGCCGCATATTCACGCTCGCCTTCGAGCGCCACAGGCTTGCCGTCGATTGCGAGGCGCTTGCCGCCTTCGCTGATCGAGAGCAGGCCATCCGCGGTCTCCACGTCGATCTCCCATTGCTCGACCGGACCGTGGCGCCAGTCGAACTCCGCGCGCACGGGCGCGCCGCCCGTGTCGATGCAGTCGAGCTCCGCTGCGATAGGCGTCGCGCAATCGGACGGCACATGCAGTGTCGCGCCACGCAGCAGCACTTCGCGCGGCAGGATGCGCGTGACAATGGAAAGTGCGTTGATGCCCGGATCGAACACGCCGAGGCCGCCCGGTTCCCAGATCCATTGCTGGCCCGGATGCCAGCGGCGGACATCTTCTTTCCAGCGCACGTGCACTGCGCGGACCGTGCGTCCGGCGAGCCACGCGCGCGCGGGTTCCACCGCGCTTGCGCAGCGCGAATGCCATGTCGCGAAAAGCGTGCGTTTGTGTTCGCGCGCGAGATCGCGCAATGCTTCCACTTCGCTCACGCTCGCGCCGGGCGGCTTTTCCAGCATCACATGCTTGCCCGCCATGAGCGCCGCGCGCGCCTGTGCATAGCGCACCTGAGGTGGCGCGCACAGTGACACTGCGTCGAGCTCGGGTTCGCCGGCGAGCAGCGCATCGATATCGTGATAGTTGCGCACGTTGTCCACCTGCGCATTGCGGCTCGCACTTGCCACGAGCTGGAAACCCGGGTTCGCTGCAATCGCCGGCAGATGCTGGTCGCGCGCGATCTTGCCCACGCCGACGATGCCCAATGTAAATGACCCTTGCATGTCGCTCTCCGCGCCCATGATTACCTGCCCCAACGCAGCACGAGCGGATCGAGCCGGCGCGCGACGTCGATCAGTTCGGCCCGCGTCTCGGGGTGCATCGCCGGCAATGGATGGCGCGGCAGTTCGCAGGCGATCACGCCGCCCTCTTTCATCAGCGCCTTGCAGGCAAGCAGGCCGGCCTGACGATTCTCGTGATTGATGAGCGGCAACCACTTCTGATACAGCGAGAACGCGTCGTCGAGACGCCCTTCGCGATGGGCTTCGATGATCGGCCGAATGCCGTCGGGAAAGCCGCCGCCCGTCATCGAGCCGGTCGCGCCCGCGTTGAGGTCCGCCAGCAGCGTAATCCCTTCCTCGCCATCCCACGGTCCTTCGGCGGCGTCGCCCGCGAGCCGGATCAGTTCGCGCAGCTTGTTCGCGGCGCCCGGCGTTTCGATCTTGAAGTAGGAAACCTGCTCGATCTCGCGAGCCATGCGGGCGAGAAAGGCGGCGGAGAGCACCGTGCCGCTCGCGGGCGCATCCTGAATCATGATCGGAATGTCGATCGCGTCCGACACGCGCTGATAGAAGTCGTGGATCTGCGCTTCAGGCACGCGGAAAGTCGCGCCGTGATACGGCGGCATCAGCATGACCATCGCCGCACCCTGCTCCTGAGCGCGCCGGCTGCGCGCCGCGCAAACATGGGTGCCGTAATGCGTCGTGGTCACGATCACGGGCACGCGGCCTGCAACGTGTTCGAGCACGGTACGCGTAATGCGCTCCCGCTCGTCATCGGCGAGCGAGAACTGTTCAGAGAAGTTCGCAAGGATGCACAGACCATCCGAACCGGCGTCGATCATGAAGTCGACGGCGCGTTTCTGGCTTGCCAGGTCCAGCTCGCCTGTCTCGGTGAAGGTGGTCGGCACCACAGGAAAAATGCCTCGGAATCGGGGCGTACGGTAGGTGTGCATGGTCTCAGTTCTGTATCAGGGATGGCGTGAGGCTTGCGGCCGGACGTTCGCCTGTGAATCGCATGTCGTTCGCGCCTGCGCGTCAGTGAGTCAGTGAGTCAGTGAGAATGGCGCGGCACCGCGGCGCCGCGACTGCCCACGAGGAAGTCGAGATCACAGCCTTCATCGGCCTGCAGCACGTGGTCGACATAAAGACGCGCGTAGCCCCCCTTGTCCACTTGCTCGGCGACGCCGGGCGCCGCCGCCGGATCGACGTCGGACAGGCGGCGCTGCAACTCCTCGTCGCTGATGTCCAGATGCAGGCGGCCGGACTCGCAATCCAGTTCGATCCAGTCGCCGTTGCGCACAGCGGCGAGCGGACCGCCGGCCGCCGCCTCGGGCGCCACGTGCAGCACGACCGTGCCGTAGGCCGTGCCGCTCATGCGGGCGTCCGAGATACGCACCATGTCCTTTACCCCCTGCCGCAGCAGCTTGGGCGGCAGGCCCATGTTGCCGACCTCGGCCATGCCGGGATAGCCGCGCGGGCCGCAGTTCTTCATCACCAGAATCGAGTCTTTGTCGACGTCGAGCGATTCGTCGCCGATCGTCGCCTTGTAGTGGTCGAAGTTTTCGAACACTACCGCGCGGCCGCGATGGGTAAGCAGTTCCGGCGTGGCCGCCGAAGGCTTGAGCACGGCGCCTCGCGGCGCGAGATTGCCGCGCAGGATGCGGATGCCGCCATCATCGATCAGCGGCTGATCCAGCCGGCGGATCACCTCGTCGTTATAGTTCGGCGCCTCGCGCACGTTCTCCCAGATCGACTTGCCGTTGACCGTGAGCGCGTCCGGATGCGGCAGCAGATTGGCCTCGCCGAGCCGGCGCAACACGGCCGGCAAGCCGCCTGCGTAATAGAACTCCTCCATCAGGAAACGGCCCGACGGCTGCAGATCGACGATGGTCGGCGTATTGCGGCCAATGCGCATCCAGTCTTCGAGTTCGAGCGGCACGCCGACGCGCCCCGCAATTGCCTTCAAATGAATCACCGCATTGGTCGAGCCGCCGATCGCAGCATTGGTACGGATCGCATTCTCGAACGCTTCGCGCGTGAGAATCTTCGAGAGCGTCAGGTCTTCGAGCGCCATCTGCACGATGCGGATGCCCGACATGTGCGCGAGCACGTAACGGCGCGAATCGACTGCTGGAATGGCGGCGTTATGCGGCAGCGAGACACCTAGCGATTCGGCCATGCACGCCATGGTCGAGGCCGTGCCCATTGTGTTGCACGTGCCCGCCGAGCGCGACATGCCGGCTTCGGCGGAAAGAAAGTGATGGAGATCGATCTCGCCTGCTTTCAGCGATTCGTGCAGCTTCCAGACGGCGGTGCCCGACCCGATGTCGCGCCCTTCCAGTTTGCCGTTGAGCATCGGCCCACCGGTCACGACGATTGCCGGCACGTCCACGCTCGCGGCGCCCATCAGCAATGCCGGCGTGGTCTTGTCACAGCCGCACAGCAGCACGACAGCGTCGATCGGATTGCCGCGGATCGCTTCCTCGACGTCCATGGACGCCAGGTTGCGCGTGAGCATCGCCGAGGGCCGCAGGTTCGATTCGCCGTTCGAAAACACCGGGAACTCGACCGGGAAACCTCCCGCTTCGTAGATACCGCGCTTGACGTGTTCGGCGAGCTTGCGGAAGTGCGCATTGCACGGCGTCAGTTCGGACCACGTATTACAGATGCCGATGATGGGCCGGCCGTCGAATTCGTGGTCTGGAATACCCTGGTTTTTCATCCAGCTTCGATACATGAAGCCGTTTTTGTCCGTGGTGCCGAACCATTGTTGTGATCGTAATCTGGGTTTCGTAGCAGGCATTGTCCGTGGTCCTGGCGGGGCTGGAGTGCATGCAGTCTAAAAACAAAACTGATAACCTACCAATGAATAATTGGATGCCTCCCATACCTGTTTCGACATTGGTATAAACGCTGAGTGATGCTCGATAGAAACCCTTGGTATGTCCGCACGCGGCTCAAGACGCGGCAATTGCTGCTGGTGGTTGCACTGGCAGAGGAAGGCAACATACACCGCGCGGCGGCCGCGCTGAACATGACGCAGCCTGCGGCTTCAAAGCTATTGCGTGAACTGGAAGACATGGTGGGCGCGCTCCTTTTCGAGCGCTTGCCGCGCGGCGTGCGGCCAACCCTTTATGGCGATGCGTTGATTCGCCATGCGCGCATCGTGCTCGGCAGCCTCGAGCAGGCGCAGGAGGAACTCGCCGCGTTAAGCGCCGGACGACTTGGGCACGTCGCAGTCGGCGCGATCACGTCGCCCGGCGTGCGGGTGCTGCCAGCGGCGGTGGCGGCGGTCAAACGCAGGCATGCCACGATCCGTATCTCGGTTGAAATCGACACGAGCAACGTGCTGCTCGACCGGCTCGCGCAAGACAAGCTCGACGTCGTGATAGGTCGCCTGTCGCCGGAGCATGACAAACGGCAACTGCGCTATGAGTCGCTCGCTGGCGAACCAGTCTGCGCCGTGGTGCGGCCCGGTCATCCGCTCCTGCTGGGTTCGCCGGTTTCGCTCTCCGACGTTCAGCGCAGCCCGTGGATCGTCCCGCCGGCGGGCACCGTGTTGCGGCACCGTTTCGATCTGATGTTCCAGCGCGCGAGCCTCGCTCCGCCATCGAACGTCGTCGAGACGGCGGCACTGCTCTTCCTTACGCAAGCCGTTGAAAAAAGCGAGATGATCGCCGTGCTTGCGGAAGATGTGGCGCGCTACTACGCGGCGCACGGGATGGTGGAGATTTTGCCACTGGCCATGGAATGCACGATGGACGACTTCGGCCTGATCACTCCGGCAGAAAAGCTGCTGTCTCCCGCCGCTAGCCTGATGATCGACGCGCTGCGTGCAGCGAGCCGGGAGACCTATCGGTTGACGGGTGTGGGGTGAATGCGGGGGTTGTGGAGTGTTGGGGGCGTGCGTCGAAAAATGTCGGTACGTGGCCGGTACCGACATTTTCATAACACAGGATGCTGTACGAGAACTACGTGGGCGAGGTGAGGATCATTCCCACTCAATAGTCGCCGGCGGCTTCCCCGAAATGTCATACACGACCCGGTTAATCCCCCGCACCTCATTGATGATGCGGTTCGACACATGCCCAAGCAATTCATGCGGCAGATGCGCCCAATGCGCGGTCATGAAGTCGAGCGTCTGCACGGCGCGCAGCGCGACGACATACTCATAGGTCCGCCCGTCGCCCATCACGCCGACGCTTTTCACCGGCAGGAACACCGCGAAGGCCTGGCTCGTCAGGTCGTACCATGACTTGCCCGTTTCCTTGTCGATAAACGTGCGAAGCGTCTCGATGAAAATCGCGTCCGCGCGGCGCAGCAGGTCGGCGAATTCGCGCTTTACCTCGCCGAGAATCCGCACACCGAGACCCGGACCCGGGAACGGATGGCGATACACCATGGCCGGCGGCAAACCAAGCTTCACGCCGAGTTCGCGCACTTCGTCCTTGAACAGTTCGCGCAACGGTTCGAGCAGTTTCAGGTTCAGCGTCTCCGGCAAGCCGCCGACGTTATGGTGGCTCTTGATGGTCTGCGCGGCCTTCTTGCCCTTGCCCGCCGATTCGATCACGTCCGGGTAGATCGTGCCCTGCGCGAGCCATTTCGCGTCGGTCAGCTTGCCAGCTTCAGTCTGGAACACTTCCACGAACTCCGCGCCGATGATCTTGCGCTTCGCTTCCGGGTCGGTCACGCCGGTGAGCTTGCGCAGGAACACATCGCTTGCGTCGACGTGTATCACCTTCACGCCCAGATGGTCCGCGAAAGTGGCCATCACCTGCTCGGCCTCGTTCAGACGCAGCAGACCGTGATCGACGAACACGCAGGTCAGTTGATCGCCGATCGCGCGATGCAGCAGCGCAGCGGCCACCGACGAATCCACGCCGCCCGACAGGCCCAGGATCACATGCTCGTTGCCAACCTGCTCGCGGATCTTCGCGACGGCTTCGTCGATATAGTGACCCATTTCCCAGTCAGGCTTCGCCGCGCAGATCTGCAACACGAAGCGTTCGAGCATTGCGCGGCCTTGCACGGTATGCGTGACTTCCGGGTGCCATTGCAGCCCATAGAAGTGACGCTTTTCATCGGCCATGGCCGCGATCGGGCACGATTCCGTCGACGCCATCAGCTCGAAACCGGCCGGCATTTCCAGCACCTTGTCGCCGTGGCTCATCCACACCTTCAACATGCCGTGACCTTCCGGCGTGGTGAAGTCGCTGATGCCTTCCAGCAGGCTCGTGTGATTGCGCGCGCGCACTTCGGCATAGCCAAACTCGCGCAGATGACCGACGTCCACCTTGCCGCCGAGTTGCTGCGCCATGGCCTGCATGCCGTAGCAGATGCCGAGCACGGGCACCCCGAGTTCGAATACCGCCTGCGGTACGCGCGGCGTATCGGTCTCGGTGACCGAGCTCGGGCCGCCGGACAGGATCACGCCCTTGGGCGCGAAGTCGCGGATGAACGACGCGTCGACGTCGTACGGATGAATTTCCGAATACACGTTAGCTTCGCGAACGCGACGTGCAATCAGTTGGGTGACTTGCGAACCGAAGTCGAGAATCAGGATCTTGTCATGCATGGCAGCGGACGGAGTCAAAAGTGAGCGATACGGAATGCCGCGCACGAAGCGCGGCGTTGAATTCAAAACAGTCCACAGGGGACGATCGTGCGTGATGCGCTGACGCAGCCGACGCTGGTCTTGCAGAAAGCCGAACCCGTTCACGCTGGGCGTTAGCCGGCAACACGAGTGAACGGAATCCAGCAGCGATGGCAGCCGTTGTGCGTTCCAGCGCATCAGCCATGAAACGGCGGCCGGGGCGCACCGGCTGCATCGGCGGCGGCGTTGCGCGCTTCGGCGCGGGCGGCTGCGGCATCGGCGCTGGCGGAACGCGCCGCCAATTCGGCGCGCTCTGCACGCTCGGCGGCGGTCAGGCCAGCTTCATCAACGGATGTGTCGACCCGCACCGACGCGACAGAAGCCGCCGGGTCCGCAGCAGGCGTGAGAGGCACGACGGGCACGACAGGCTCGATGACCGGCTCTGCCTGATAGACCGGAAAACCTGCGGTGACATGACCCGGCTCGCGCCGGTTCGCGGCGTTTTTGGCGGCGTCTTTCGCCGCCTGTCGCTCCGCGCGTTCGACCGCGGCGGCGTCAGCCAGCCGCTGCCTGTCACGCCGGCGCACCGCGCCCGACAAACGCACGCCGCCGAGACCGACCACCAGCAACACGACACCGGCCAGCACCGCGATGATCTGCCCGAAGCCGGTCAACGCGGGCGTATGCAAACCGAGCAGCCAGACCAGCATCAACACGCCGGTCAACCAGTTCACGTGACCGACTACCTTGGAGACCGTCGACGTCAGCGCACCGTCGATCGACGCATGCAATGAAAGCCACGCCAGCCCGATCAGCGCCACGCCGAACCCCTGGCCCACCAGAGTGGGTTGCGTTTGCACCAGTTGCAGCGCGTTGTACAGCGAAGTCCACGGCGTCAGCAGAAACAACAGGCCAAAGCCGAGCAACAGCAGTGCGTCGAGAATGAGTACAGCGCGCAGCAATGGCTTCATGGCGGTTAGTCCACGTGGTAGTTGGGCGCTTCCTTCGTGATCTGCACGTCGTGCACGTGCGACTCGCGCAAGCCCGCACCGGTGATCTGCACGAACTCGGCCTTGTCGTTCATCTCGGCGATGGTGCGGCAGCCGCAGTAACCCATGCTGGCGCGCACGCCGCCGATCAGCTGGAACAGGATCGCGTTGACCGAGCCCTTGTAGGCGACACGGCCTTCGATACCTTCCGGCACCAGTTTGTCGATATTGGCTGAGTTGTCCTGGAAGTAGCGGTCCGCCGCGCCATCTTTCATCGCGCCAACCGAACCCATGCCACGGTAAGACTTGTACTGACGGCCCTGATACAGGAACACGTCGCCCGGCGCTTCTTCCGTGCCGGCGAACATGCTGCCCATCATCACGGCGTTCGCGCCGGCGGCCAGCGCCTTGCTGACATCGCCCGAAAAACGCACGCCGCCGTCTGCGATGACCGGCACGCCCGTGCCCTTCAGCGCTTCCGACACATTGGCGATCGCAGTGACCTGCGGCACGCCCACGCCGGCGACGATCCGCGTGGTGCAGATCGACCCCGGGCCGATACCGACCTTCACGCCGTCTGCGCCGTATTCGACGAGCGCCTTGGCCGCCGCCGCGGTGGCGATGTTGCCGCCGATCACTTCGACGTGCGGGAAGGTCTGCTTGACCCACTTGACGCGCTCGAGCACGCCCTTGCTATGGCCATGCGCGGTGTCGACGACGATCACGTCCACGCCCGCCTGCACGAGCAGCTCGACACGCTCTTCGTTGTCTTCGCCCACGCCGACCGCTGCGCCCGCGCGCAGCTTGCCGTGTTCGTCTTTACAGGCGTCCGGGTGCTCGGTCTGCTTGGTGATGTCTTTCACCGTCATCAGGCCGCGCAGTTCGAATGAATCGTTGATCACCAGCACGCGCTCGAGGCGGTGGCTGTGCATCAGCGCCTTGGCTTCGGCGAGCGGCGTGCCTTCCTTCACGGTGACGAGGCGCTCGCGCGGCGTCATGATGTTGCGCACCGGCTCGTCCAGACGCTCTTCGAAGCGCAGGTCGCGGTTCGTGACGATGCCGACCAGCTGCGCGCCTTCGACGACCGGGAAGCCCGAAATGCCATGCTGGCGCGACAGGGCGATCACGTCGCGCACTTTCATTTGCGGCGGAATGGTGATCGGATCACGCACGACACCGGATTCGAAACGCTTGACCTTGGCGACTTCACGCGCCTGTTCGGCCGGCGTGAGGTTCTTGTGGATGATGCCGACGCCACCCATTTGCGCCATCGCGATAGCGAGACGTGCTTCGGTGACCGTGTCCATGGCGGCGGACACGAGCGGCATATTGAGGGAAATGTTGCGGGTCAGCCGGGTCTTGAGGCTGGTGTCGCGCGGCAGGACATCGGAAAAAGCCGGGACGAGGAGCACGTCATCGAACGTGAGTGCTGTTTGGATCAGACGCATGGCAAATCCTATAGGCGCAAAAGCGAATTATACGCGATACCTCCCCGGTTTTCACTGCACGAACAGCAGCTTAGCGAATTTCGGGCAATTTTTCCTGTCACTTCAGGCCGCGTGATTTCGCCTGGCTGTTCGCCTCGGGTTCGATCGAGTTTCGTTTGCGCGTTCGGGATCGTGCGCGTGTTCTTGCTCGCTCGTGATTATCGGAATGCAGGATCGAACAAGACGCGCGAGCGGGCACCCGCTATCCTGCGAACCTTTCCATTTTTCTTGCAGGGACAGTCGATGCAGCGCGCAGTGGCATACGGAATCATGGCCGGAGCGCTATGGGGAATGGTTTTTCTGGTGCCGCGCGTGCTGCCGGACTTTTCGCCGCTGCTGCTAAGCGCGGGCCGCTACTCGATGTATGGCATCGTGTCGCTCGCCGCCGCGCTGCCGAAGGCGCGCTCGCTCGTCAGGCGTCTCACGCGCGAAGATCTGGGCGCGCTCGTCAAGCTGGCGCTCGCGGGTAATCTGCTTTACTACCTGCTGCTCACGGCAGCCGTTCATCTGATTGGAATTGCGCCAGCGTCGCTGATCGTCGGCGTCTTGCCGGTCACGGTGACACTGCTCGGCCGCCGCGATCACGGCGCGGTGCCGCTCGCCCGCCTCGCATGGCCGCTCGCGATGGTGATGGCAGGCATCATCTGCATCAACGTCGACGTATTCACGGTCGCGGACGGCACGCGTGCGCACATTGCCACCCGACTGCTCGGTCTGGCGTGCGCCGTTGGCGCGCTGGCTTGCTGGACCTGGTTCGCAGTCGAAAACGCACGTTACCTGCGGCGTCAGGATCATTTCAGCGGCAACGAGTGGTCGGTGCTGTGGGGCGTGGTGACAGGTGCGCTCGGCGCGGCGCTTTGGCTCGTGATCGCCGTGCTGCCGTCGGGCGCGCCTGCAGGCGAACTCGCCCATGGCCGCTGGCAGACTTTCTGGCTTCTGAATCTGGGTCTCGCGGTGGGCGCCTCGTGGCTTGGCAATGGACTATGGAACGCGGCGTCAAAACGGCTGCCGCTGACGCTGTCGGGCCAGATGATCGTTTTCGAGACGCTGTTCGCGCTGCTTTACGCGTTCATTTATGACCAGCGCCTGCCGCGTGCGCTGGAGACGGCGGCGATCCTGCTGCTGGTAGCGGGCGTGTGCTGGTCAGTTCGTCAACACGCGGACGGCGATTCGTCCGCGGACACAGGCACCAAGGGGGAGAAGCAAAGAGAAGAGGCGGACAACGCGCATGAGGCGCATGAGGTGCATGAGGTGCATGAGGTGCATGAGGTGCATGAGGTGCATGAGGTGCATGAGGTGCATGAGGTGCGTAGAGCGCGCGAACCGAACGAATCGCCCAAGGCTCATACGGCCGCCGGGTGATGCGGCAGCAAAGGCCGCAACGAAATGCGGCCCGCGCGATGACACCGCGCTATCGCGAGTCCTTGTTCAGCCAGCGCCGCCCTTCGATCGAGCCCGCCTTGCGCGTTTTCTCGACGCGCCTTTGGCGCGACACTTTCGGGTCGACCAGCAGCGGCCGGTAAATTTCCACGCGGTCATGGTCGGCCAGCACCGCGTCGAGCGGCTTGACCTTGCCGAAAATGCCGACTTTCTGCGTAGCGAGATCAATCTGTGGAAAGCGCTGCAGGATCCCGCTTACGTGCAAAGCGTCCCGCACGGTCGCGCCTTGCGGCAGTTCGAGCGCAATCAGCGTCTGCTCAGTGGCGAGCGCATAGCCGACTTCGATCGACAGTTGCGCGCTCATGCCTTACCGTAACGCTGATCGGCGCGCTTCACGAACGATTCGACAAAGGTGTTGGCGATGTGATTGAACACCGGCCCAATGATCTTCTCGAGGATGATGTTGGTGAACTCGTAGTGCAGCGCGAATTCGATCTTGCAGGCGTCCGCGCGCAGCGGCGTGAAGCGCCAGAAGCCTGTGAACTTGCGAAACGGGCCGTCGGCGAACTCCATGTCGATCCGCGTGGGACGCTCCATGCTGTTACGGGTCGCGAAATGCTGCCTGATGCCCTTGAAGTTGATATCGATCTTCGCCTCCATGCCGGTTTCGTCACGGCGGCGAACTTCAACACCGCCGCACCAGGGCAGGAAGTTGGGGTAATCGTCGACGTCGGTGACAAGGTCGAACATCTGTTCCGCCGAATGGCGGATCAACACGGTTTTCTGGACATCTGCCATAGATTGAACAGCGCGTGGCAAGGGTGGACGGGCGCTGCGGGCTTTCCTTGCCCCGCTTTGCTAAAATCGTGATTTTAAACGAGTTGGGCACTTTCCATTCATGAGCATCATCGACAACAGAAAAGCCTTTTACGACTACTCGGTCGAAGAGCGCTACGAAGCGGGGCTCGTGCTCGAAGGATGGGAGGTCAAGGCGCTGCGCGCCGGGCGCGGCCAGATCAAGGAAGGTTACGTGGTGATCCGTAACAACGAACTGTTCCTGATCGGCACGCACATCAGCCCGTTGCCCGAAGCCTCGACCCACATCAATCCCGACCCGGTGCGCACGCGCAAGCTGCTTTTGCACAGCGAAGAGATCAGCAAACTGATCGGCAAGGTCGAGCAGCGCGGTTACACGCTCGTGCCGCTGAATTTCCATTACAAGGGCGGTCGCGTCAAATGCGAAATCGGTCTTGCGAAAGGCAAGAAGCAGCACGACAAGCGCGAGACCGAAAAGAAACGCGACTGGGAACGCGAAAAGGCGCGCCTGATGCGCTCGCCCAGTTGATGCAGGCTTACGGATAAGTCGGCGGAAACGTCGGCGGAAAGCTCGGCCGGCACGCCAGCGGAACCCGAGCGAATTCATAGTACGATCGGTTCGCGCGACCGCCGGCGGTGTGAACCGCCGCGCGCGGCCGGTCAGCGCAGTTCGGTCGTACCTTTTCCTTTGTTCACGATCGTCAGCGCCGACGCGATCATCGAACTCATGTCCGACAGATTGCCCGGCACGATCAGCGTGGTGCCCTGCTTCGCGAGATTGGCGAACGCATTCACGTACTGTTCAGCCACTTTCAGGTTCACCGCCTCCATTCCACCTGTCGACTGAATCGCGGCCGCGATTTTCTGAATCGCCTGCGAGTTCGCCTCGGCCACGGCGAGAATCGCCGCCGCCTGCCCTTGCGCCTGATTGATCGCCGCCTGCCGCTCGCCTTCGGATTTCTGGATCGCCGCTTCGCGTCCACCGGATGCGATGTTGATCTGCTCCTGCTTGCGCCCTTCGGACGCCGCGATCAACGCGCGCTTCTCACGTTCGGCGGTAATCTGCGCCTGCATTGCGTGGAGAATTTCTTTTGGCGGCGTGAGGTCCTTGATCTCATAGCGCAACACCTTCACGCCCCAGTTGGCTGCTGCTTCATCGAGCGACGACACGATGCTGTGGTTGATGAAGTCGCGTTCCTCGAACGTTTTGTCCAGTTCCAGCTTGCCGATCACCGAGCGCAGCGTGGTTTGCGACAGCTGCGTGATCGCGAATACGAAATTGCTTGATCCATAGGACGCCTTCATCGGATCGGTGACCTGAAAATAGAGTACACCGTCCACCTGCAACTGCGTGTTGTCACGCGTGATGCAAACCTGACTCGGCACTTCGAGCGGAATTTCCTTCAGCACATGCTTGTACGCGATCCGGTCGACGAAAGGAAACGCGAAGCTCAGCCCGGGCGTGAGCGTGCGGTGATAGCGGCCGAGGCGCTCCAGCACCCACGCGTGCTGCTGCGGGACGATCTTGAGCGTCTGCGCGGCAGTCACGATTACGATCACCAGTACCACAACCCCAACGATGGTCGATACATCCATTGTTATTCTCCGGTCTACTCGATACGTTACGGAAAGCTGGCGGAACAAGCGGCGCAACAGGCGCGATCAGGCGCGCACAGGCCGCCTGCTCGCTACCACGACGAGGCAACTGCCCTTGAGCGCGGTGATTTCATAGAGATGGGCGTCTTCCGGCTCGCCGGGCGCGAGTTCGATGTCCCACGCGGCGCCGCGATAACTGGCGCGGGCCCGGCGCGCCTGCCACGCGTCGACGGTCAAGGTCTGGCCGATGTCGAGATTGACATCCGGATTGTGGGCCGCGTCCTTGCGCACGCGGCGCCCGAAGCGCGAGCGCCGCAGCGCCAGCACCGCGACGGACGCGACCACCGCGGCCACCACGAATTGAAGATAGGAAGCCGCGCCCGCGATATGCGCAATGGCCGCCGCGGCAAAACCCAACGCGATCATCAACAGATAGAAAGTGCCGCTGATCAATTCCAGCACGACCAGCACGCCCGCCCCGATCCACCAGAACAATCCACCTGGCGCCACGTCGACCTCCACAAAGCAAAACACCCCGGATCTACCGGGGTGTTTATAGCACGAAGCAGGTGCGTTTCAACGGACAGCGCAACACGTTTCACCGCGTGTGCAGTACGCCTTCGAACCGGCGCACCGCCCTTGACGCACTCCGCTTACTTAGCCGCCGACTTCGCCAGTTGCTGCCACGTTTCGATGATCGTGTCAGGGTTCAGCGAAATCGACTTGATGCCTTCGTCGGTCAGCCACTGCGCAAAGTCCGGATGATCCGACGGGCCCTGACCGCAGATACCGACATACTTGTCGAGGCGCAGGCAGGTTTCAATCGCGCGCTTGAGCATGAACTTGACCGCCGGGTCGCGTTCGTCGAAGTCGACCGCCAGCAGTTCCATGCCGGAGTCGCGGTCGAGGCCGAGCGTGAGTTGCGTCAGGTCGTTCGAACCGATCGAGAAGCCGTCGAAGAATTGCAGGAATTCTTCGGCAAGAATCGCGTTCGACGGCACTTCGCACATCATCACGAGGCGCAGGCCGTTTTCGCCACGCTTCAGGCCGTACTTCGCGAGCAGCCCGACCACGCGTTCCGCCTGCTTCAGCGTACGCACGAACGGCACCATGATCTCGACATTGTCGAGGCCCATTTCTTCGCGCACTTTCTTCAGCGCAATGCACTCCATCTGGAACGCTTCGGCGAAGTCGTCCGCGATATAGCGCGACGCGCCGCGGAAACCCAGCATCGGGTTCTCCTCATCCGGCTCGTAGCGCGAACCGCCGATCAGCTTCTTGTACTCGTTCGACTTGAAGTCCGACAGACGCACGATCACGGGCTTCGGATAGAACGCCGCCGCGATCGTGGCAATGCCTTCCGTCAGCTTGTCGACGTAGAAAGCACGCGGCGACGCGTGGCCGCGCGCAACGCTTTCCACCGCTTTCTTCAAGTCCTGATCGACGTTCGGGTACTCGAGGATCGCCTTCGGATGCACGCCGATATTGTTGTTAATGATGAACTCGAGCCGCGCCAGACCCACCCCTGCGTTCGGCAACTGCGAAAAATCGAATGCCAGTTGCGGGTTGCCCACGTTCATCATGATCTTCACCGGAATGGGCGGCAGTTCGCCGCGCTGCACTTCGGTGACTTCGGTTTCGAGCAGGCCGTCGTAAATCCGGCCCTCGTCGCCCTCCGCGCACGACACGGTGACGAGCGAGCCTTCTTTCAGCACGTCGGTCGCATCGCCGCAACCCACCACGGCCGGCACGCCCAGCTCACGCGCGATGATCGCCGCGTGGCAGGTGCGGCCGCCACGATTCGTGACGATTGCGGACGCGCGCTTCATGACCGGCTCCCAGTTCGGGTCCGTCATGTCGGCCACCAGCACGTCGCCCGGCTGCACACGGTCCATTTCCGACGGATCGTGAATGACGCGCACAGGACCCGCGCCGATTTTCTGGCCGATCGCGCGGCCCGTGGCGAGCACGTTCGACTGGCCCTTCAGCTTGAAGCGCTGTTCCGCCTTGCCGGCCGCCTGGCTCTTCACGGTTTCGGGACGCGCCTGCAGAATGAAGATCTTGCCGTCGCGGCCGTCTTTGCCCCACTCGATGTCCATCGGACGCTCGTAGTGCTTTTCGATGATGACAGCGTATTTCGCGAGTTCGATCACGTCTTCGTCCGTGATCGAAAAACGGTTGCGCTGCTCGTGCGGCACGTCGACAGTCTTCACGCGACCTTCTTCGCCGGCCTTCGTGAACTCCATCTTGATGAGCTTCGAACCGATCGAGCGGCGGATGATCGGGTATTTGCCCTGTTCGAGCGTGGTTTTGAAGACGTAGAACTCGTCCGGATTCACCGCGCCCTGCACGACCGTTTCGCCCAGGCCGTAGCTCGACGTGATGAACACCGCGTCCTTGAAACCCGACTCCGTGTCCAGCGTAAACATCACGCCCGCTGCGCCGACGTCCGAGCGCACCATGCGTTGCACACCCGCGGACAAGGCCACTTCAGCATGCGTGAAACCCTTGTGGACACGATAGGAAATAGCGCGGTCGTTGTAGAGCGACGCGAACACGTGCTTCATGCGATCGAGTACGTCCTCGATGCCGACCACGTTGAGATAGCTTTCCTGCTGACCGGCAAACGACGCGTCCGGCAAGTCTTCAGCCGTGGCCGAAGAACGCACGGCAAACGACAGCTCTTCGGGCGAGCTGTTTTGCAGCGTGTCGAAACCGGCACGAATATCGGCTTCAAGCTGCGGCTGGAGCGGCGCGTTGACGATCCATTGACGGATTTCCTTGCCTGCTTCGGCAAGCGCCTTCACGTCGTCGACGTCCAGCGTTTCGAGACGTGCGGCGATGCGTTCAGTCAGATTGTTGTGATGGAGGAAGTCGCGGAAAGCCAGTGCCGTAGTGGCAAAACCAGTAGGCACGCGCACGCCGGCTTCGGCGAGCTGACTGATCATCTCCCCTAGCGACGCGTTCTTGCCACCGACGATATCCACGTCGGTCATCCGCAACTGCTCGAACGGAACTACATACGCCTTGTCCTTTGCGACGGTAACTGCGTTAGTCATACAAGCCCCTAAGTGTGAAAGAAATTCACGGCTGTGCAAGTGGGCTTGGACGCGAGACGCCCATTGGAAGCGTGACCTCGCGTCTTGCACAACCTGTTGGAGAAACAATCGCGAGACCTGTGTGCCGCCCTCGCGCGCCCGGCATACATGCAAGGGAAAAGGGCAACACGTGAAGAAAGCGGTTGGACGATTTTACCGGCCAATCCCGCCCATTCAACTCAAGTACCGACAAAAAAGCGAGGCGTTGACCAACCGTTCGCGGGTAGTTAGACGCCATTCGCCTGCAATTGCTTATCCAACAGGTTGCCGCTATTCTACCGTGCCGACTTCCGAAATGTGGTAGTTGGACGAGAATTGCGCGTCGAATCGTGCTCCGGACCGCACACGGGCTTGTAAAGCCCGCCGCCGGTCGGGCGCGATTGCGGTGCCCACGGCGCGCTGTGCGGCGCCGCTGCGTCATCCGGTTAGCCACCGGGCAGCGGCGTCAGCGCAGCGATGTTCCATTCGAGTGCAATGTCGCGCTCACGTTCCCCAGCCCCACTGATGCCGCCCACCGTATTCATCGTCTCCGACGGTACCGGGATCACTGCCGAAACTTTCGCGCATTCGATCCTCTCCCAGTTCGACCAGAAATTCCGCCTGGTTCGCGTGCCTTTCGTCGACTCGACGGAAAAAGCGTACGCCACCCTCGAAAAAATCAACGAAGCCGTCAAACAGGACGGCCGCCGTCCGATCGTCTTTACGACGCTGGTAGACAGCGCGTCGAACCAGATCGTGAAAGGCTCGAACGCGCTCGTGCTGGACATGTTCCAGACGTTCGTCGAACCACTCGAACAGGAACTGGAACTGAAGTCGAGCCACGCCATGGGCCGTGGTCACCAGAATGCAGATACGGAGGAGTACAAGAACCGGATCGAGGCGATCAATTTTTCGCTCGCCCATGACGACGGTCAGTCGAACCGCAATCTCGCCGACGCCGACGTGATTCTGGTCGGCGTATCGCGCAGCGGCAAGACGCCGACCAGCCTCTATCTGGCCATGCAATACGGCGTGAAGGCGGCGAACTATCCGCTGATTCCGGAAGACTTCGAACGCGGCAAGCTGCCTACGCCATTACTCGCGCATCGGCAGAAAATGTTTGGACTGTCGATCGATCCGCAGCGGCTTTCGGAGATTCGCAATGAGCGCCGGCCCGGCAGCAAATATGCCGCCCCGGAAAACTGCCGCTATGAGATCAACGAAGCCGAGACGATGATGCGCCGTGAAGGGATCAAATGGCTTTCGTCCACGCACAAGTCGATTGAAGAGATCGCGACCACGATCCTGCAGGAAATCAAGCCGGACCGGCCGTCTTATTGAAGGTGCCAGGCGCGCCCGAACTGTCGCGCCGCCGCCCTATTTCCCACCCACACCGCGCTGCTGGCGGCACTGCTCGAACAAGCAGACTGCCGCCGCAGCCGCCACGTTCAGCGACTCCATGCCGCCTGGCTGCGGAATCGTGACTCGCAGCGAAACAGCGTCGCGCCATGCCTGCGAAACGCCCGCACCTTCGTTGCCGAACACCCATGCAAGCGGGCCGCTCAGGTCGCAATCGTAGAGGGCTTGCGCGCCATGCGAGTCCGTGATCACGATCGGCGCGTCGAGGCGGCCGATTAACGTGTGCGCTTCCACGTCCTCGTGGATCTGCAACAGAAAATGGGCGCCCATCGCCGAGCGCAGCACTTTCGACGACCACGCGTAAGCGGTGCCGGGCGCGCAGAACACCTGCTGGATGCCGGCGGCCGCCGCGCTGCGCAGTATCGAGCCGACATTGCCGGCGTCCTGCACGCCGTCGAGCACGACGCAGGTCTGCGCGACTTTATCCGGCACCGGCGCATCCGGTTTGTCGACCAGCAACAGAATCCCGACGCCGTGCACGACGTTCGACAGTTGCCCGAACAACGCGTCCGGCAGCGTGACGACGCGATGTTCGTCGATACGCGACACGATCGCCTGGGCTTCGTCGTGACGCAGCGCGCCGTCGGTGACGATGCACATTTCCGGCTGCCCGGCGACGTCGAGATACGCGCTTGCGAGATGAAAGCCTTCGAGCAGCGCATGACCGCTGCGACGCTGCTGGTGCGTCGAACCGGCCAGCGCTTTCAGGCGTTTATAGAGCGGATTGTCCCGCGAGGTGATGGCTTTCACAGGCAGCGAAGACAGTGAGAATGGAAGATGGACCGCGATGCGTCGCGTCTCGGCGCTTGACCCGTCAGACGCGCCCGTCGCAAAAGACGCAACACGTGGAGGCTTAAGCGCTGGCCCGCTCGCCGAACGCGTCGTCGTCGAGCATGCTGTCGGCGAGCGCGCCGGGCACGATCATCAGGTCCGCCGCCGGCAGCGGAACACCCGTGCCGAAGCGAAGATGCGCGTCGCGCACCGGCGCGAACGAGCGCCGGTGATGCTCGCATGGCCCATGCTCGCGCAGCGCCGCGAGATGCTGCGGCGTGCCGTAACCGGCATGCGCATTGAACCCGTAGACCGGATGGACCTGATGCAGTTCGAGCAGCATCCGGTCACGCGTGACCTTGGCGAGGATCGAGGCGGCCGAAATGCTCTTGACGAGCGCATCGCCGCCTATCACCGCTTCACTACGAACGCTTAGCGTAGGGCAGCGATTGCCGTCGATTTTCACGAGCGTGGGCGTGACGGACAGCCCTTCCACCGCGCGCTTCATGGCCAGCATGGTGGCGTGCAGGATGTTCAGCGTGTCGATTTCTTCAACCGTCGCCGACGCGATGCAGTACGCGAGCGCGCGGTCGACAATCTTCTCGTACAGCTCATCGCGCTTTTTGGCGCTGAGCGCCTTGGAGTCGTCGAGGCCGCGAATCATCGGCTTTGCGGGATCGAGGATCACCGCCGCCGCGACGACCGGGCCCGCCAGCGGGCCGCGCCCGGCTTCGTCCACGCCGCAAATAATGTCGTCCGGCGTGTCGAAGTTCAGGCCGACCTGTTGCGCCGCGGCGCCTGCCACGGTCGCGCCTTTGCGGCGCGTGACGCGCGCGCCGGTCACGCCCGCCCCTTGCGTTTTTCGATGACGCTCGCCACGACTTCCGCCGCACGCTGCGCGGTATTCTGCTTCAGCACGTGATGCATCTCCGTGAAGATTTCCGTCAGCGTGCGCCGGTTCGCTTCATCGCGCAACTGTTTCAGCGTGGCCTCCGCCAGCGCCTGCGGCGTGGCGAAGTGCTGCAGGATTTCCGGCACGACGAAGCGTCCCGCCAGAATGTTCGGCAATCCGACGTAGGGCAAGTAGCCCTGGCGCCGCATGATCTGTCCGGTCAGCCAGGGCACCTTGTACGAGATCACCATCGGCTTTTTCAGCAGCGCGGCTTCGAGCGTGACCGTACCGCTTTTGACGAGAATCGCGTCCGACGCGGTCATCGCCCGTTGCGCGTCGCCGTCGGTGATAGTCAGCGAAAGACCCGGGTGTGAGTCCACGAGCGGTTGCAGCATATCGCGCAGCGCAGGGGTGGCCGCCGGCATCACGAAGCGCAAACCCGGCTCCTGATGCTGCATCATCTCCATCGCGGCGAAGAACGTCGGGCCGATCAGGTCGATTTCCGAGCGACGGCTGCCTGGCAGCACGGCGATGATCGGACCGTCTTCGGCCAGGCCGAGCGCGCGGCGTGCGCCAAGCGTGTCCGGCACGAGCGGAATGTCGTCGGCGAGCGGATGGCCGACATACGAAGCCGCCACGCCCGCCTTCTCCAGCAACGCCGTTTCGAACGGAAACACGCACAGCATGTGATCCACCGCTTTCGCGATCTTCTTGATGCGCCCGCCGCGCCAGGCCCAGATCGACGGACACACGAAGTGCACTGTCGGAATGCCGGCGTCACGCAGTGGGTGCTCAAGGCCAAAGTTGAAGTCCGGCGCATCGACGCCCACGAACACCGCGGGCGGCTCGGCGAGCAGCTGACGTTTCAGTTCATTGCGGACGGCGAGAATGCCTGGAATGTGCTTCAGCGCTTCGACATAGCCGCGCACCGAGAGCTTTTCCATTGGAAAGTGGGCGTCGAAACCGGTGGCGATCATGCGCGGGCCGCCAATTCCGTAGTATTGGGTGCCGGCGGGCAGACGGCTCGCGAGTCCGTCGAGCAGCGACGCCGCCAGCAGGTCGCCGGACGGTTCGCCAGCGACCATTGCGACGCGCAGCGGACTGGGTTGCAGGACCATCGGTTAGCGAATGATGCCGCGTTGCGACGTCTCGACAAACGCGAGCAGCGTTTGCACCGGTGCGTCGCCGTCGCCACCCGCGGTGGCCAGTTCGCGTAGCTGCACCTTCGCGTCTTCAAGCGAGAGGCCGTTCTTGTACAACACGCGGTACGCTGAGCGCAGCGCCGAAATCGCATCCGGCGAGAAACCGCGGCGGCGCAAACCTTCGACGTTAATACCGTGCGGCTCTGCCTTGTTGCCCGCCGCGATCACGAACGGCGGAATGTCCTGAACGAGGGCCGACGCGCCGCCCAGCATCGAATGCGCGCCAATACGCACGTACTGGTGCACGCCCGACATCCCGCCGACGATCGCGTAGTCGCCGATCGTCACGTGCCCGGCCATCTGCGCGTTGCTCGACAGGATCACGTTATTGCCGACATGGCAGTCGTGCCCGATATGCACGTACGCCATGATCCAGTTGTCGTCGCCGACTGTGGTCACGCCCGCGTCCTGCGTCGTGCCCGTGTGGATCGTCGTGAATTCGCGGATCGTGTTGCGGTTGCCGATCACGAGGCGCGTCGGCTCGTCCTTGTACTTCATGTCCTGCGGCCGGCCGCCGACGGACGCGAAGTGGCCGATCCGGTTCTCTTCGCCGAGCGTGGTGTGGCCTTCGATCACGCTATGCGAACCGATCGTGGTTCGAGCGCCGATCGTCACGTGTGCGCCGATCACGGCGTAGGGACCGACCTCGACGGATTCGTCGAGCTGTGCGCCCGGTTCGATGATCGCAGTGGGATGAATCCTGCTCATGCGTCCTCGCTTCTGATTCTGTTGCGTTGTCTGGATGGGCGCGGTTAGCGCGCGGCTGACGGTGAAAGACTTACGCTTCTTTGTCCGTGTGCCGCACGGCGCACATCAGGTCGGCCTCCGCCGCCACGACGCCATCCACTTCGGCACGCGCCTTGAACTTCCAGATGCCGCGCATATGGCGTTCGAACGTGCAGTTCAGGATCAACTGATCGCCCGGTTCCACCACGCGTTTAAAGCGTGCATTGTCGATGCCGACAAACAGATACAACGTGCTCGACGGATCGCTCGGCTCCTCCGAAAACGTCAGCAGCGCGGCCGTTTGCGCGAGCGCTTCGAGAATCAGCACGCCAGGCATCACCGGACGGGTCGGAAAATGACCCTGAAAATACGGTTCGTTGATCGACACGTTCTTCAACGCTTTGATGCTCTTGTGCGGTTCGAGTTCGAGCACCCGGTCCACCAGCAGGATCGGGTAACGATGCGGCAGCAGCGTGAGAATCTTATGAATGTCGAGATTGATTTTTTCGGTGCTCATGGTGTTTCTGCTCACGCTTCGAGTGCGCGATGATGACTGCGGATACTGCTGCAGGTAGGTTGTTGACGCATGCCGCCGGCGCGCGCCGCGATCCGGCGGCCGTGCCACCCGGTCACGGCAACCGGCTGTGCTTCCTTGATGCCCGGCCGCTATTTTACGCGGTGCCGACAGGTTACCCTGCGTTTTGCTTGTCGAATGACGCAGTAAAGCGCCCGGCAAACGGCGGTGCGATCTGTTTCGCTGCCTCAGGCATTCTCGCCCGCGGCATGATTACCGGCGTTCGGCGGCGTCTTACCAGACTTCTCCTCAGCGGCGTTTTCCAGTGCCTTGATGCGGTCGCGGAGTTTGTCGATATTGCGTAGCAGTGCGGCACTTCTGTTCCAGTCCGCATGGTTCACGGCCGGGAATGCGCTCGTGTACATGCCGGGTTTGAGCAGCGACTTCGACACGCCCGATTTCGCCGTGACGATCACGAAATCGGCCAGCGTGACGTGTCCTGCAATGCCCACGGCACCGCCGATCATGCAATGACGACCGATTGTCGTGCTGCCCGCGATGCCCGCGCAGCCGGCAATCACCGTGTATGCGCCGATCTTGCAGTTGTGGCCGATCTGCACGAGATTGTCGATCTTCACGCACGCTTCGATGATCGTGTCGGCCATCGCACCGCGGTCGATCGTGGTGTTGGCGCCGATTTCGACATCGGCCGCAATCGACACGCCGCCCACCTGCGGAATCTTGACCCAGCTACCCGTACGTGCGTCGCCTTCGCCGACGAAATCCGGCGCAAAGCCGAATCCGTCGGAACCGATGACCGCGCCCGCCTGCACGATCACGCGCTCGCCGAGCGTGCAGCCGTGATAGACGGTGACATTCGGGTACAGATGCGTGCCCTCGCCGATACGCGTACCGCGCCCAATGAACACATTGGCGTCGAGCCGCACGTTTTCGCCGACTACCGCGCCGGCTTCCACCATGACGCGCGGACCGATCACCGCGCTCGCGGCGATCTGCGCGGATGGGTCGATCGTCGCGCTCGGATGGACGCCGGGCACCGCCTTCGGCGCGGCCATGTCGATGAACGTTTGCGCGACGCGCGCGAAATAAGCGTAGGGATTCGGCGTGACGATGAAGTTACGATTCTCGCGCGAGGCCAGCCTGGCGAGGTCGTCGGCGTTGATCAGCACGGCTCCCGCGCGGGTCGTTTCGACCTGCGACAGGTATTTCGGGTTGGCGAGGAAGGCCAGTTGCTCAGGGCCCGCCTGATCGAGCGGCGCGAGGCCGCCGACGCGCTGCGAACCATTGCCGACTACGTGACCGCCGAATCGTTGGACGATGTCCTCGAGCGTAAATACCATGCCTGTGCTGTCTCCTGCAATTCAGTCCAACTTGTCGATTCTGTGCTTCGGTGCTGTGCTTCGGTGCTGTGTTTCAATTCCGTGCCAGGTGCAGCGCGCCGGTTTGCCGCCGGCGCTGTACGACGGTGTCAGCCAGCGTGTCAGGTCGCGTGTCAGTTGCCCGACGCCGCGAGAGCCTTGAGCACCTGATCGGTAATGTCGATACGCGGGCTCACGTACACCGCTTCCTGCACGATCAGGTCGTAATGCTGCTGCTCGGCGATCTGCTTGATGACCTTGTTCGCGCGATCGAGCACGGCCGCGAGTTCTTCGTTGCGGCGCTGGTTCAGATCTTCGCGAAACTCACGTTGCTTGCGCTGGAAGTCCGTGTCCATTTGCGACAGGTCGCGCTGCTTCTGCGCGCGGTCCGCCGGCGACATGGACGCGCCATTCTTGTCGAGCGAGTCGGACATCGACTTCAGCTTCTGGGCCATGTCCGCGAGATCCTTGTCACGCTTGGCGAACTCGGCTTCGAGCTTGACCTGCGCAGCCTTCGCCGCTGCGGATTCCCGCAGGATACGGTCCGAATTGACCGCGGCGATCCTGGCTTCCTGACCGTGCGCAACCCCGACGCCGAGCGTCATTGCCAGCGCCAGCGCGCACGCCACACGTTTCGAAAACATACCAGTTAGCAAAGTCGTCCTCTCGATACTGTTGTTTGGCCGGCGGCCCTTGCTGAGCGCCGACCGCCGGGCGCCGGATCGCCGGGCGCCGGATCGCCGGGCGATCAGAATGCCGTCCCGATCTGGAACTGGAATTTCTGATACTGGTCGCCCGTGTGCTTCACAAGCGGGAAACCGAGGCTGAGCTTGAGCGGACCAATCGGCGAAATCCACGCGAGACCCACACCGTAGCCGTAACGCAAACCGTTTGCACCAACGCTGTTGCCTTCCGTACCCCAGACGTTACCGGCGTCGAGGAAGGTGAAAACACGCAACGTGCGGTCATAGCCCGTACCCGGCAACGGGAACGTCAACTCGATGTTACCCACCAGCAGCTTCGAGCCGCCGATCGGGTCATTCGTCTTTGCGTCACGCGGACCCAGAGAACTTGGCTCGTAGCCTCGCACCGAACCGATACCGCCCGCATAGTAGTTCTTGAAAATCGGATAAGGCTTACCGGAGAGGCCGTTACCGTAACCGCCCTGGAAGTTGAAGCCCAGCACGAAGCCACGCGCGAACGAGTAATAGTACTGCGCGTTGATGTCGGCCTTGTAATACTGGGTGCCGCCGATCGGCGTACCGTATTCAGCGTTCGCCTGCGTGAAGTAACCGCGGCTCGGCACCAGTGCGCTATCTCGCGCGTCGCGTGACCAACCCACCGTGATCGGCACGTTGTTCGATACACGACCGAACTCGTTCACGTAGTCTATATAGCTTTGCGGCGTATTCGCGTCGATGTCCAGCTGGTTCTGCTCGAGACCCGCGCCGAAGTACACCGTATCCACTTCGGAGAACGGAATACCGAACTTCAGGTCGCCACCGATAGTCACGATCTTGAAGCTCGAGTCCGTCGAGTAGTACAGCGGCTGATACGTGCGGTAGTAGACGTCGGTAATCCGCTTGATGCCGTCCACTGTGAAGTACGGGTCGACCTGCGTGACCGTCAGCGTGCGGTACGTCTTCGCGGTATTCACGTTCACCGAAAGGCTCGTGCCCGAACCGAACACGTTGTCCTGCGAGACGCCTGCCGACAGCACCACCTTGTCGGTCGACGAGAAGCCGGCGCCCAGCGTGATCGCGCCGGTCGGCTTCTCGGCCACCTTCACGTCCACGTCCACCTGGTCCGGCGTGCCTTCCACCGGCACCGTGGTCACGTCGACGTCCGTGAAGTAGCCGAGGCGGTTGATCCGGTCTTTCGATAGCGCAAGACGGTTCGAATCGAACCACGAGCTTTCGAGCTGGCGCATTTCGCGGCGCACCACTTCATCGCGTGTACGCGTGTTGCCGACCACGTTGATGCGGCGCACATAGACACGGCGGCTCGGGTCCACCTGCAGCGTGAGGTCGACCTTGTGGTGTTCCTGATCGATCTGCGGCTGCGCGTTGACGGTGGCGAACGCGTAGCCGTATTCGCCGAGCTTGTCGACAATTGCCTTCGTGGTGGCTTGCAGCTTTTCAGCCGAGAAGCGATCGCCCGGTTTGATCTTGATGAGCTTGGTCAGCTCGGGCTCGCGATCGAGCAGATTGCCGGCGAGCTTGATGCTGTTGATCGAATACGGTTCGCCTTCATGCAGCGTAACCGTGAGATACATGTCTTTCTTGTCCGGCGTGATCGACACCTGGGTCGACTCGATATTGAACTCGAGATAGCCGCGATTCAGGTAATACGAGCGGATGTTTTCGAGGTCGCCGGTGAGCTTGTCTTTCGCGTACAGATCGTTCTTCGTGTACCACGAGAACCAGTTCGGCGTGGACAACTGCATTTCATCGCGCAGCGTGCCGGTGCTGAACGCCTTGTTGCCGATAAAGTTGATCTGGCGGATTTTCGCGCTCGGCCCTTCGGCCACCGAGAACAGCACCGCCACGCGGTTGCGGTCGATCGGCGTGATCGTGGTGGTGACCTCGGCCGCGTAATAACCGCGCGTGAGGTACTGGCGCTTCAGTTCCTGTTCCGCCTTGTCGACGAGCGCCTTGTCGTAGTAACGCCCTTGCGACAACCCGACGGCGCGCAGCGCCTTGGTCAGATTGTCCTTGTCGAACTCATGAATGCCTGCGAAATCGATCGTGCCGATGGCGGGACGTTCGAGCACTTGCACGATGACGACGTTGCCCTCGGTCGCGATCTTGACGTCGTTGAAAAAGCCCGTGGCGTACAGCGCGCGAATCGCTTCGGACGCCTTGTCGTCGGAGAACGTGTCGCCTTGCTTGATGGGCAGGTACGCGAACACGGTGCCGGGTTCGACGCGTTGCAATCCCTCAATGCGGATGTCTTGCACCACGAAGGGCGTCGTTGCGTGAGCAACCAGCCCATGCGCGGCGAATGCCGCGGCTATAACCGTCTTTGGAACAAAGCGATGAGGTTTAAACAACGTGCTTCCCCAGTGTGTATAGCTGCATCAGGTCAGACGGTCGCCATCGTGAACGCCGCCGGACACTTTAAAAATGGATTAAACGAGCCAGATCGTTGAACAGCGCGATCGCCGACAATGCGACGATGCAGGCGAGACCCGCCCTCTGAAAAACGAGTTGCCAGCGATCGGAAACAACTTTGCCGGTCACGGCTTCAACCAAATAATATAACAGATGACCCCCGTCCAATACCGGAATTGGTAGCAGGTTCAGTACGCCGAGGCTAATACTGACAAGGGCCAGGAACGACAAAAATGCGGAAGGACCCAGACGTGCGCTCTTTCCTGCGTAGTCGGCGATCGTCACCGGACCCGAAAGATTTTTCAGCGACGCTTCGCCCACGATCATTCGGCCGAACATGCGCACGGAATACACCGCGAGGTCCCACGTGCGCCGGGCACCGAGTTGCAAGCTCTCGATCGGACCGTAATGTACGTCGATGGAAGGCACCTGGGTAGCCAGTTCCGCGCCGATCCTTCCGATTGGCTGCCCGGTTGTTTCATCCCGTTGCGACTGCGGGACGATGCGGATATTGTCGAGCTGTCCCTGCCCCTGACTCTGGCCGCCGCGCACTGGGCGCTCCACCTGCAGCGTGAGCGGCCGGCCGGCGTGCGATTTTACATACCCGATGAAGGTCGTGGCGTTATCCGTAGGAATGCCATCCACCGCGCGCAAACGGTCGCCCGCTGCGAGACCCGCCTGCTGCGCGGCGCTGCCTGGCTGAACGCCTGCGACCGTCAGCTTGCCGCCACCCGGCTCGAAGCCGAGATGCGACATGAAGTCGTCGTCGACGTCTTTCTCCGTGACGCCATGCAGATCGAGCTGGAAGTCGGAGGTGCCATGCGCATCTTTCGCACTCAACGTCACGCGCTTGTGATCGAATGCCGCGCCCAGCAGTTTCCAGCGCAGGTCCGACCATGAGCGAACCGGTTCGGACTCGCTCGCGTCACCTGTACGGGCGGCCACGATGGTTTCGCCGCCTTCGAGCCCCGCGACCGCAGCCGGCGTGTTCGGCGCGGGCGTGGCGATTACCGCCGCCGGTTCCGTGACGCCCGTTGCGAATACGAGCGCGAAGAGCACGATGGCAAGCAGGAAGTTGGCGACCGGGCCCGCTGCAACGATCGCAAAACGGCGCCACACGGACTTGCGATTAAACGCCTGGTCCAGCAGTTCCGCGGGAATCGGCGCCCCGCCGGTTTCACGCTCGTCGAGCATCTTCACGTAGCCGCCGAGCGGCAATGCGGCGATCGTCCATTCGGTGCCTGTCTTCGGGCTCACCCGCTGGAAAAGCGGCTTGCCGAATCCTATCGAAAAGCGCAGCACCTTGACGCCGCACAGGCGCGCCACGCTGTAATGCCCGTACTCGTGGACGACCACCAGCACGCCAATCGCGACCGCGAAAGCGAGCAGTTCGATCAGCAGGTTCATAAGCGCCTCACTGGACGGCGCGTTCCGTGCGACGGGCGACGTCGGGCAGACGCGCGATGAATTCGGCAGCGGCGCGACGTGCGGCGGCATCCGCTTCTATCACGTCTTCGAGCGCGTGCGCGCTGCGGTTGGACAATGAGTTGAGCACCGAATCGACCACCTGCGCAATCGCCATGAAGCCGATCTGGCGAGACAGGAAAGCGTCCACGGCGATTTCATTCGCGGCATTCAGCGCGGCGCTTGCAATGCCGCCTTCGGCGAGCGCCTTCATGGCGAGCGCGAGACATGGAAAGCGCGCGTAATCCGGCTTTTCGAAAGACAGCGATGCGACTTGCAGCAGGTCGAGCGGCGCGACGCCCGACTCGACGCGATCCGGGAACGCGAGCGCGTGCGCAATCGGCGTGCGCATGTCGGGATTGCCGAGTTGGGCGAGCACCGAGCCGTCCGCATACGAGACCATAGAATGAATCACGCTTTGCGGATGGATCAGCACGTCGATACGGTCGCCCGGCAGGTTGAACAGCCAATGCGCCTCGATCACTTCGAGGCCCTTGTTCATCATGGTGGCGGAGTCGACGGAAATCTTGCGGCCCATGACCCAGTTCGGGTGCTTGCAGGCTTCGTCCGGCGTGACTTCGGCGAGCGTGGACGGTTCGCGTGTGCGAAACGGGCCGCCCGACGCGGTCAGAATGATCTTGGAGACGCCGCCATGCAGCGCGGCTTCACGTGGCAGGCATTGGAAGATTGCGTTGTGTTCGCTGTCGACCGGCAGCAGCACGGCGCCATTGTCGCGCACCGCGTCCATGAAAATCGCGCCGGACATGACGAGCGCTTCCTTGTTGGCAAGCAGAATGCGCTTGCCGGACTGTGCGGCCGCGAGACTCGGCGCAAGGCCTGCCGCGCCGACGATCGCCGCGACGACCGTATCGCAGCTTTCGCTCTTCGACACGTCGACGAGCGCTTGCGGCCCATACGTGACCTCGGTCTTGCAACCCGCTTCGCGCAGCTTTGCCGCGACGCGCGCGGCCGTACTGGCGTCGCCGACCACAGCGACTTCGGGCTTGAAGCGCAGACATTGCTCGACGAGCTTGTCGCCGTTGCGATGCGCGGTCAGCGCATAAACCGAGAAACGCTCTGGATGACGCGCGACGACGTCGAGCGTGCTGTCTCCAATCGAGCCCGTGGAACCGAGCAATGTCAGACGTTTTTGCATATCTCTTTCTCTAGCCGAGCAGCAGCATGGCAAGCGGCAGCACCGGCAATAATGCGTCGATGCGGTCGAGCACGCCACCGTGCCCCGGCAACAGGCCGCTTGAATCCTTCACCCCGGCCTGGCGTTTCATCATCGATTCGAACAGATCGCCCACCACGCTGAACGCGACCAGCAAGGTCAGCGCGAGCAGCGCGCGAATGGCGCCCCAGTGCACCAGCAGCGCAGAATACAGGGTCGGCTCGAACGCATGCAAAAAGATCGCCGCGCCCGCGACGATCATGACCACCAGCCAGCCGCCTATTGCGCCCTCCCAGGTTTTACCCGGACTGATGGCAGGCGCCAGCTTGTGCTTTCCAAAAGCTTTGCCGGAGAAGTATGCACCGATATCGGCCAGCCATACCAGAAGCAGCAAGGACAGCACGAACGGCACGCCCTGCATGCGCGCGGCGACGAGAGCATGCCAGCACGCGGCGAACACCACAATGCCGGCAACCAGCAGAAAGGGGCGCCATGCGCGTTGCGCCAGCGTCGGCTTGCGCAGCAGCACGAACGGGCCCGCAATGACCCAGAAGATGGCAGCCGCCTTGAACAACGGCCGCGGCTCCACGACGCCCGTACCCAGCCGCGTACTCGCGACGAGCGCGGCCGCGGCCACCAGCGCGTAGATGACCGGACCGGCGCCGCCCAGCTTCAGAAGCCGCGCCCACTCCCACGCCGCGAAAACGACCACGAAAGCGATCAGCGCGCCGAACGCGCCCACCGGCGCGAACAGCGTAACCGGCAGGAACACCGCCAGCAGGATGATCGCCGTGATAACACGGGTTCTTAGCATGGAAGCGAATCGACGTTCTGCGATTGCCGCTCGAGTTGAGCGCTGGTGCGGCCGAAACGGCGTTCACGCTCCGCATACGAAGCGATCGCATGGTTGAGCGCGTCGGCGTCGAAGTCCGGCCAGAAGGTGTCGGTGAAGTAAAACTCGGTGTACGCAAGCTGCCACAGCAGGAAATTGCTGACACGACGCTCGCCGCCGGTGCGGATGAAGAGATCCGGCTCCGGCGCATAAGCCATGGACAGATGCTCCGCAAACGAATCCTCGTTCACCTCGACCGCCTTGCCTGCCAGCGCCGATTGCTCGGCGAGCTTGCGGGTGGCCTGCATGATGTCCCAGCGGCCGCCGTAATTGGCGGCGATGGTCAGCGTAAGACGGGTATTGCGCGCGGTTTTGGTTTCCGCGCGCCGGATCAGGTCGCGAATGCGCGTGTCGAACTTATCGAGATCACCGACTACGCGCAGACGGATGCCGTTGGCGTGCAGCCTGCCGATCTCGCGTTCGAGGGCGCTGACGAACAGGCGCATCAGGAACGACACTTCGTCGTTCGGACGACGCCAGTTTTCGGAACTGAAGGCGAACAGCGTCAGATACTCGACGCCCTGGCGGGCGCACGCCTCGACAGCCGCACGCACTGCGTCGACGCCGCGTGTATGGCCAGCCACACGCGGCAGGCGCCGTTTCGTGGCCCAACGGCCATTGCCGTCCATGATAATCGCGATATGTCGCGGCACCGCGGCGACATCAGGCACGCGCACGGTTGAGCTGGTATAGGTCATGGCCGTTGGGACAGTGACTGCAAAATTAGAAGTGGAAACCCTGAAACTGACTGGGTGCCCCAAACGTGGCGCTTCACGCCAGGTTCCCCGAGGGGCGGACGCCCTGGGCGCGCCCGGCGTAGTGCCAAGGCGCCCCAACCGGCCTCAGACCGTCATGATCTCGGCTTCCTTCGTCACGACGAGCTTGTCGATCTCGGCAACGAAACGGTCCGTCAGCTTCTGCACGTCGTCGCTCGCGCGACGCTCGTCGTCTTCCGAAATTTCCTTGTCTTTCACGAGCTTTTTCAGTTGCTCGTTCGCGTCACGGCGCAGATTGCGCACGGCCACCTTGGCCGTTTCCGCTTCGCTCTTGACCACTTTGGTCAGTTCGCGGCGGCGCTCTTCGGTCAGCGCGGGCATCGGCACGCGGATCACGTCGCCTTGCGTGGCAGGGTTCAGACCGAGGTCCGACTCACGGATCGCCTTTTCGACGACCTGGACCATCTTCTTTTCCCACGGCTGCACGCCGATAGTACGTGCGTCGATCAGCGTGAGGTTCGCGACCTGCGAGATGGGCACCGGCGAGCCGTAGTAATCGCACTGGATGTGATCGAGCAGGCCGGTATGCGCACGGCCCGTGCGGATTTTCGACAGGTCGTTCTTGAACGCGTCGATGGAGCGCTGCATCTTCTGCTCAGCGCCCTTCCTGATATCAGCCACAGACATTTTTAAACCTCCGAACCTTCAGAACGGTGCGAGCCGGCCAGCACGCGCGATGCGGCGGCCCGGGCTCGCGCAAAAGCCCACGTTATGTGAACGAGAGTTTACACGTGGACGAGGGTGCCCTCGTCCTCGCCTAGTACGATGCGCTTGAGCGCGCCCGGCTTGACGATCGAAAACACACGGATCGGCAGCTTCTGGTCGCGACACAGCGCGAAGGCGGTGGCGTCCATCACCTGCAGATTGCGGCCGATTGCCTCGTCGAAGCTGATCGTGGTGTAGCGCGTCGCGCTCGGGTCTTTTTTCGGATCGGCGGAATAGACGCCGTCCACCTTGGTTGCCTTCAGCACGACCTCCGCACCGATTTCCGAGCCGCGCAGCGCGGCGGCGGTATCCGTAGTGAAGAACGGATTGCCCGTGCCCGCGGCAAAAATCACAACTTTGCCTTCTTCGAGCTGGCGGATCGCACGGGGCCGAATGTACGGCTCGACTACCTGATCCATGCGCAGCGCGGATTGCACGCGCGCTTCGATGCCGGCGTGACGCATGGCGTCCTGCAGCGCGAGCGCGTTCATCATGGTGGCCAGCATACCCATGTAGTCGGCCGTGGCGCGGTCCATACCCGCCGCGCCACCCGCGACGCCGCGGAAAATGTTGCCGCCGCCGATCACCACGGCCAGCTGTGTTCCGAGACGGACCACTTCGGCCACGTCCGCCACCATTCGTTCGATGGTCGCGCGATTGATGCCGAAGGCATCGTCGCCCATCAGAGCTTCACCGGAGAGTTTGAGCAGGACGCGTTTGTAGGCTGTGGGCATAGGGGTATCCAGATCGCGCAGAACAGGGCAACAACAAGGGACTAATGTAGGGGTGAAATGCTGATTCGGGCAAGCGCCGCCAAATTTGCCGGGCCGTGAAGCCCACCAGAGGCGGCTCGCGCGGCGAGGGTCAACCCGCGCGCGGCCTTGCGGCGCCGCCGACCGCGGCAGGGTCTTGCCCTGCCGCGGGTCCAACGATACAACAGCAATGCTTAGGCGAACCTTATTGTTGCTTTGCAGCAGCGACTTGGGCGGCCACTTCTGCTGCGAAGTCGTCCTGCTTCTTCTCGATGCCTTCGCCCACCACGAACAGTGCGAACTTCTGAACGCTCGAGTTGCCGGCCTTCAGCATCTGTTCGATCGTCTGCTTGTCGTTCTTCACGAACGTCTGGTTCAGCAGCGACACTTCCTTCAGATACTTTTGCACGCTGCCGTCGACCATCTTCGCGACGATTTCAGCCGGCTTGCCCGATTCGGCAGCCTTCTGCTCAGCGATGCTGCGCTCCTTGGCGATCAGATCCGCCGGCACGTCGTCCGACGACAGCGAGACCGGCTTCATTGCAGCGATGTGCATGGCCACGTCCTTGCCGACCTGCTCGTCGCCGCCGGTGTACTCGACCAGCACGCCGATACGCGTGCCGTGCAGGTAAGCTGCCAGCTTGTTCGACGTTTCGAAGCGCACGAAACGGCGGATCGACAGGTTTTCACCGATCTTGCCGACGAGCGCGAGACGCACTGCGTCGACCGTCGAGCCGTCGAGCGGCAGGGCCGACAGCGCAGCGACGTCAGCCGGATTTTGCGTCGCGACCAGTTCGGCGATCTTCTTCGAGAACGCGAGGAAGTCGTCGTTCTTCGAAACGAAGTCGGTTTCGCAGTTCAGCTCGACCAGCGAACCTGCGTTGCCGCCGATGAACGATGCGACCACGCCTTCCGCCGTCACGCGCGACGCTGCCTTGCTCGCCTTGTTGCCCAGCTTGACGCGCAGCAGCTCTTCAGCGCGCGCCATGTCGCCGTCGGCTTCCGTGAGCGCTTTCTTGCATTCCATCATCGGCGCGTCGGTCTTCGCGCGCAGTTCTGCAACCATGCTTGCGGTAATTGCCGCCATCATTTGCTCCTTGAGTTCTATCTGTCACACGCCGCCCGGACTTCGATACCGGCGGCAAGAATTCGTTTCAGCGTAATGCGTATTTTTTACGGACTACATGTTGGGCACCGTACGGAGCGCTGCTTCCGCAGCCCCGCCAAAGGCGTCGCGGCTTAAAAAAAGGGGGCCTGTAGTCAGCCCCCTTTTTTGCCGGACACGGGGCAGCTTTACGCTTCCGCGTTGACCTCGACGAACTCGTCGCCGTCACCGCCACGTGCAGCCTGCACCACTTCGTTGACCGCATTCGCACGGCCTTCGACGATAGCGTCAGCCACGCCAGCCGCGTACAGAGCAACAGCCTTCGACGCGTCGTCGTTACCCGGGATCACGTAGTCGATGCCTTCCGGCGAGTGGTTCGTGTCGACCACGGCGATTACCGGAATGCCCAGCTTGTTGGCTTCGGTCACGGCAATCTTGTGATAACCGACGTCGACCACGAAGATCGCGTCCGGAACGCCGCCCATGTCCTTCACGCCGCCAATCGACTTTTGCAGCTTGGCCATTTCGCGCTCGAACAGCAGCGCTTCTTTCTTGCTCATGCGCTCGGTTTCACCGGCTTCCAGCGCTGCTTCCATGTCTTTCAGACGCTTGATCGACACCTTCAGCGTCTTGAAGTTGGTCAGCATGCCGCCGAGCCAGCGGGCGTTGACGAAAGGCATGCCCGCGCGCTGCGCCTCTTCGGCGATCGTGTCGCGCGATTGACGCTTCGTGCCGACGAACAGGATCGTGCCGCGATTCGCTGCCAGTTGACGCGCGTACTTCAGCGCGTCGTTGTACATCGGCAGCGTCTTTTCGAGGTTGATGATGTGAATCTTGTTGCGATGACCGAAAATGAAGGGGGCCATCTTGGGGTTCCAGAAGCGCGTTTGGTGACCGAAGTGGACACCGGCTTCCAGCATTTGACGCATGGTAACTGCCATGAAAATCTCCGCGAGGGTTGGGTCTTAAGCCGGCTGCCGTATCGGCCGCGCCCGCCGTTCTCTCCGGCTGGCACGCGACGGACACCCTGGGTGCACCGGCTTGCGAGTTTGTTGCCTTTTTTACTGCTTTATCTGCTCTCATGACGCAGGCAACTAACGCCACGAAAAGCCGCCCCGCCGACCTTGATAGCTGATTCAAGACTCACACAGCTAAAAAACAAGACGTGGACCGACTTAGCCAAAGAGTATAGCACGCGACTACCGCCCGACTCAACCGACCGGACCGCCCGCCCAAGCCGTGCCGGTCAGCGAGCGGGCGAAGCGCGACTGTGCCTCCCACCCGACCTAAGCGCGTCAAGACCGCGTCAGAGTCGCGTCAAAAACGTGACAGAAGCGCGGCCGAAGTCGCAACCGATACCTGCGCAAGCCGTTGCAAAACGCTGCGGCAGCCGGAATATGGTGCGATAATCATGCAATAAATCGCATTTCAGGCCCGACTCATGGCTATTACTCTCAAAAACGAACACGATATCGCGCAAATGCGCGTCGCCTGCAAGCTGGCAAGCGAAGTGCTCGACTACATCACGCCGTTCATCACGGCCGGCGTCACAACGGGCGAACTCGACCGCCTCTGTCATGAATATATGCTGAAGGAACAGGGCACGGTTCCGGCGCCGCTGAATTATCAGCCCCCCGGCTACCCGCCCTACCCGAAAGCGACCTGCATTTCCGTGAACGACGTGATCTGCCACGGCATCCCCGGCGAAAAGGCACTGAAAAACGGCGACGCGCTGAATATCGACGTCACGGTTATCAAGGAAGGCTATTTCGGCGACACGAGCCGGATGTTCATTGTCGGCGAAGGCTCGATCATGGCCAAACGGCTGGTGCAGACCACCTTCGAATGCATGTGGCTCGGCATCGACCAGGTTCGGCCGGGCGCGCATCTCGGGGATATCGGGCACGCGATCCAGAAGCATGCGGAAGCGCAAGGCTACAGCGTCGTGCGCGAGTACTGCGGCCATGGCATCGGCACGGTATTTCACGAAGATCCGCAGATCCTGCACTACGGCCGTCCCGGTACAGGGCTCGAGCTGCAGGCCGGCATGATTTTCACCGTCGAGCCGATGATCAACGCCGGCCGTCGCGACATTCGCACCATGCCGGACCAGTGGACCGTCAAGACCAAAGACCGCAGCCTGTCGGCGCAGTGGGAACATACCGTGCTCGTCACCGAAACCGGCTACGACGTGTTGACCATTTCCGCCGGCACGCCGGCGCGTCCGCCGATCGTCGCGGCCACCACGGCCTGAGCCGCCCGCGACCTCCGAACCCACCGCCCGCCTGCCAATGAGTAGTGTTCCAGTCGTCGCCCCTTCCCACGCCACGTCGCTCAAGGCGGACTACAAAGTGGCCAAAGCCCGCTTGCTGGAACGCTTCAGGACCGCCACCAACGTCGACGCGTTGATGGCGTCTCTGGCGCGCGCCACGGACGACTCCCTGCGCGCCGCCTGGAACACTTGCGAACTGCCGTCCGAACTTGCGCTGCTGGCGGTCGGCGGCTACGGGCGCGGCGAACTCGCGCCGCACTCGGATATCGACATTCTGGTGCTGCTGCCCGACACGCCGGTCGAACATCTCGAAGCGCGCGTCGAGCGATTCATCAGCCTTGCGTGGGATCTCGGGCTGGAACTCGGCAGCAGCGTGCGCAGCGTGTCGCAATGTCTGGAGGAAGCCGCCAACGACGTGACCGTGCAAACCTCGCTGCTGGAGGCCCGCCGGATTACAGGCAGCGCTGAACTGTTCGACGACTTTTCGAGGCGCTACCGTGAAGCGCTCGACCCGAAGGCGTTTTTCCAGGCCAAGGTGCTGGAAATGCGTCAACGTCACGCGAAGTTCCAGGACACGCCCTATGCGCTCGAACCGAATGTCAAGGAAAGTCCGGGCGGCCTGCGCGATCTGCAACTGATCCTGTGGATCACGCAGGCGGCGGGTTTCGGCAGCAGCTGGCGCGAACTCGAAGCGCGCGGCCTGATTACCGGACGCGAAGCGCGCGAACTGCGCCGCAACGAAAGTTTTCTGAAGGCGCTGCGCGCGCGGCTGCACGTGGTCGCGGGGCGTCGGCAGGACATCCTGGTTTTCGATCTGCAGACCGCGGTCGCGGAGAGTTTCGGGTACAAGCCCACCGCCACCAAGCGCGCGAGCGAACAGCTGATGCGCCGCTACTACTGGTCGGCGAAGGCCGTCACCCAGTTGGCCACGATCCTGATCCAGAATATCGAAGCGCAACTTTTTCCTAGTACGAGCGGCATCACGCGCGTGCTGTCGGACCGGTTCGTCGAAAAACAGGGCATGCTGGAAATTGCGCATGACGACGTGTTCGAGCGCGAGCCGAACGCGATCCTGGAAGCGTTCCTGCTGTACGAGCAGACGCCTGGCGTGAAGGGGCTATCGGCGCGCACGCTGCGCGCCATCTACAATGCGCGCGACCTGATGGACCAGCACTGGCGGCGCGATCCCGAGAACCGGCACCTCTTCATGGAGATTCTGAAGCAGCCAGCCGGCATCACGCATGCGCTGCGTCTGATGAACCAGACCAGCGTGCTCGGTCGCTATCTGCTGAACTTCCGCCGGATCGTCGGCCAGATGCAGCACGATCTGTATCACGTGTACACGGTCGATCAGCACATTCTGATGGTCCTGCGCAATCTGCGCCGTTTCGCGGTGGCCGAGCACGCGCACGAGTATCCGTTTTGCAGCCAGCTGATTGCGAACTTCGACCGTCCATGGTTGCTGTACGTGGCTGCCCTCTTTCACGATATCGCGAAAGGGCGCGGCGGCGACCATTCCACGCTGGGCATGGCTGACGCGCGGCGTTTCTGCCGCGCGCACGGCATCGACGCCGAGGACACCGAACTCGTCGTCTGGCTGGTTCAACAGCATCTGACCATGAGTCAGGTCGCGCAGAAGCAGGACACGAGCGACCCGGAAGTCATCAAACGTTTTGCCGAGCTGGTTGGCACGGAGCGCCGGCTCACCGCGCTCTATCTGCTGACCGTCGCCGACATTCGCGGCACCAGCCCGAAAGTCTGGAATACCTGGAAGGGCAAGCTGCTCGAAGACCTGTACCGTGCGACGCTGGCGGTGCTCGGCGGCGCGCGGCCTGACGCGCACTCGGAGCTCAAGTCGCGCCAGGAAGAAGCGCTCGCGCTGCTGCGCCTCGAAACCGTACCGGAAGGCGCGCAACGGGCGCTGTGGGACAAGCTCGACATCGGCTATTTTCTGCGTCACGACGCCGCGGACATTGCGTGGCAGACCCGCGTGCTGTATCGCCATGTCGAGACGCCAACGCCCATTGTGCGCGCGCGTCCGTCGCCGATCGGCGAAGCGCTGCAGGTGCTCGTGTACGTGAAGGACGAGCCCGATCTGTTCGCCGGCATCTGCGCCTATTTCGACCGCAACGGGCTCTCGGTGCTGGATGCGCGAGTGAGCACGACCCGTCACGGCTATGCGCTCGATAATTTCCTCGTCGCGCATACCGAAGAAGACGTGCATTATCGCGATATCGCCAATCTGGTCGAACAGGAACTGACCGCCCGCCTGACCGGTGACGGCACCCTGCTCCCCGGGCCGTCGAAAGGCCGGTTGTCGCGGCTGTCGCGGACCTTCCCTGTCACGCCGCGCGTCGATCTTCGGGCCGACGAGCGCGGCCAATACTACATCCTGTCCGTGTCGGCGAACGACCGGCCAGGCCTTCTTTATTCGATTGCGCGCGTGCTGGCCGAGCATCGGGTCGGCGTCGCTTCGGCGCGGATCAATACGCTCGGCGAACGCGTCGAAGACGTGTTCCTGCTTGATGGACGCGGCCTGTCTGACAGCCGCCTGCAAATTCAGGTCGAGACCGAACTGCTGCGCGCAATCGCAGTGTGAGATTTCATGCGAGTCAAATTAACAGCCAAGCACCCGCGGCCGGCTTCGTCCGAACGCGCCCCTGTCCGTACCGGAAGTCCGTCGGCGCGTAAGCCGACGCGCCCGGCGGGGCCGAAGTCGTCAACGTCGGCGGCGGGTTCGGGTGCTGAGCGCGGAGAACGCGGGCGCGCCGGCACGGCATCGTCAGGTGGTCTTGGCGGCGCCGGCGGCAAACGGGCGACGGGCGGCAAACCGGCCGGCGCCGGAGCGCGTGCGCCGCGCGCAGAGGGATCGTTTTCCCGCGAACGCGGCGCTGGCGCTGGCGCAGTCGCCGGAGCCGGACGTCGTGAGACTTCGGAGCGTCCACCGCGACGCGAAGGCGCGGGCGGCGCGGCGCGTCGCTTCGAGGGCGCTGGAGATCGCACCGAGCGCGCGCCGCGCAGGTTCGAGGGCACAGCCGATCGTGGCGAACGTGCGTCTCGCCGCTTCGAGGGCGCAGCCGATCGCAGCGAGCGCGCGCCTCGCAGGTTTGAAGGTGCAGGTGAACGCGGCGAACGTGCGCCGCGAAGGTTTGAAGGCGCGCCTGATCGCAGTGAACGCGCGCCGCGCAAGTTTGAAGGCGCAGGTGGCCGTAGCGACCGCGCGCCGCGCCGCTTCGAAGGCACAGCCGATCGTAGCGAACGTGCGCCTCGCCGCTTCGAAGGCGCAGCCGATCGTAGCGAACGCGCCCCGCGCCGCTTCGAAGGCACCGCCGATCGCAGCGAACGCGCGCCGCGAAAATTCGAGGGCAGCAGCAACCGCGGTCCTCGTCCAGTCGATGGCCAACGTACGCCGCGTCGCGACGACGGCGAGCGTCGTCCGCTTGCCGGCGCACGGCATGGCGCAGGCCGACCGGCAGAGGGCGGCGCCCGCGGCGAACGTCCCGCGCGCAGTGCCGGCAGCGGCAGCGGCACAGACCGGCCGCGCTTCGGCAGCGATCGCGCCGAGCGCGGCGATCGGGGCAACCGCGGTGAGCGCACCGAACGCGCACCCCGCGAAGGCGCGCCGCGCCGTTTCGACAACGAGCGCGGCCCCTCGGAGCGTGGCGAGCGTAGCTTTGCAAAGCCGGTCCGCAGCGGCAGCTACGGCGAACGTTCAGACCGCCCGGCACGCGCCCCGCGCGACGATCGCAGCGAACGCGCCCCCGCCAGACGTGGATCCGCAGACCGCCCGGCACACGCCGGCGAACGGGGTGACCGTACGGGTGAGCGCCCGGCACGCCCGTTCGACAGATCAACCCCGTCCGCAGGCCGCCGCTTCGGCGACGATCGCAGCGCGACACGCGGCGACAAGCCGCGCGGCGCATCAGCCGCAGCCCACGCGCGCCGTGACGCGG
Organism: Paraburkholderia sp. PREW-6R; assembly: GCF_039621805.1. Classification (NCBI taxonomy): domain Bacteria; kingdom Pseudomonadati; phylum Pseudomonadota; class Betaproteobacteria; order Burkholderiales; family Burkholderiaceae; genus Paraburkholderia; species Paraburkholderia sp. PREW-6R. The sequence continues at coordinate 1,932,390 of NZ_CP155073.1, forward strand.
AATCGGACGACATCCCACGCACGCCGCGCCGCGACTACGAAGATGCGCCCGGCACGCTGCGTCTGTCCAAGCTGATGTCGGAACTCGGCATGTGCTCGCGCCGCGAAGCCGACGAATGGATCGAAAAAGGCTGGGTGCTGGTGGACGGCGAACGCATCGACACGCTCGGCACGAAGGTCCGTCCGGATCAGCGCATCGAGATCGACCCCGCCGCCGAAGCCGCGCAGGCGAGTCAGGTGACCGTGCTGGTTCACAAGACGGTGGGCTTCGTGTCGGGTCAGGCGGAAGACGGCTATCAGCCGGCGATCACGCTCGTCACGCCCGAAAATCGCTGGGAAGGCGATCGCTCGGAGATCCGCTTCTCCGTCGCGCATTTGCGCCAATTGGCGCCGGCCGGCCGTCTTGATATCGATTCGACGGGTCTGCTCGTGCTGACGCAGGACGGCCGTATCGCCAAGCAGCTGATCGGCGGTCATTCGGAGATCGACAAGGAATATCTGGTGCGCGTCGCCTACGGCGAACACACCGTCGACGTCGAACACCATTTCCCGCCGGAAAGCCTCGCGCTGCTGCGCCACGGCCTGTCGCTCGACGATGTGCCGCTCAAGCCCGCGCAGGTAAGCTGGCAAAACGGCGAGCAACTGCGCTTCGTCTTGCGCGAAGGCAAGAAACGGCAGATCCGTCGCATGTGCGAACTGGTCGGGCTCGAAGTGATCGGCCTCAAGCGCGTGCGCATGGGCCGGGTGATGCTCGGCGCGTTGCCGCCGGGACAGTGGCGCTATCTTTCACCGGACGAGACTTTCTGACAACGCGCGCTGCGTGCAGGCTGCTCGTCTCTGGCCGCGTGCTCCGCCGCTGCAAAAGAAAAACCCACGCCACGCGTGGGTTTTTTCATGGCCGCCGTGTGGGCGGCAGATCGCGCGATCAATCGTCGCTATTCGGGTCCATGTCGGGAAACAGCACCTCGGTAAAGCCAAACTTCGCGAAATCCGTGATCCGCATGGGATAGAGCTTACCGATCAGATGATCGCACTCATGTTGCACTACGCGCGCGTGAAAACCTTCGGCGACACGGTCGATCGCATTGCCGTACTGGTCGAAGCCGTGGTACCTGATCATTGAGAAACGGTTCACCGCGCCGCGCAGGCCCGGCACCGACAGGCAACCTTCCCAGCCTTCTTCCATATCCTGCGAAACCGGCGTGATGGTCGGATTGATCAGCACCGTTTCGGGCACCGGCGGCGCGTCCGGATAGCGCTGATTGCTGCCGAAACCAAAGATCACGACCTGCAGGTTGACGCCAATCTGCGGCGCGGCGAGACCCGCGCCATTGGCGTCGTGCATGGTCTCGAACATATCTTTGATGAGTTCATGCAACTCGGGCGTGTCGAAGTGATCGACCGGATCGGCAATGCGCAGCAAACGCGGATCGCCCATCTTGAGAATGTCGCGGATCATAACTGGCCCTCCAGGAGCTTACGCATACCATCTTCGTCGAGTACGGGAACGCCGAGTTCCTCGGCCTTCGCCAGCTTGCTGCCCGCGTCCGCGCCCGCCACCACATAGTCGGTTTTCTTCGACACCGACCCCGCCACTTTCGCGCCGGCCGCTTCGAGCATTTCTTTCGCTTCCTCGCGGGCAAGCGACGGCAACGTGCCCGTCAGCACAACGGTCTTGCCGGCCAGTACGCCTTGCGGCGCCTTCGGCGCAGGCGGCCCTTCCGGCCACGTGACCTTGCCCGGCGCGCGCAACTGCTCGATCACCGTGCGGTTGTGCTCTTCCGCAAAAAACTGGTGAATCGCCTCGGCGACCACCGGCCCGACGTCGTTGACTTCCAGAAGCGCCTCCACCGACGCGTCCATGATCGGATCGAGCGAGCCAAAATGTTTGGCGAGGTCTTTGGCCGTCGATTCGCCGACGTGCCGGATACCGAGCGCATAGATGAAGCGCGCGAGCGTGGTGTGCTTGGCCTTTTCCAGTGAATCGAGCAGGTTCTGCGCGGACTTGTCGGCGAAGCGGTCCAGTTGCGCGAGCGTTGCAAAGCCAAGATTAAACAGATCGGCCGGCGTACGCACCAGGTTCTGTTCGACCAGTTGATCGATGATCTTTTCGCCGAGCCCGTCGATGTCCAGCGCGCGCCGTTGCGCAAAGTGCCATAACGCCTGCTTGCGCTGCGCCGGGCAAAACAGGCCGCCGGTACAACGCGCAATCGCCTCGTCCGGCAGCCGCTCGATACTCGATCCGCACACCGGGCAATGCGTGGGCATGACGAACTCGCGCGCATCGTCCGGACGACGATCCAGCAGCGCGCTCACTACTTCGGGGATCACGTCGCCGGCACGCCGCACGATCACCGTGTCGCCGATGCGAATGTCCTTGCGGCGCACTTCGTCTTCATTGTGCAGCGTCGCGTTCGTGACCGTCGCGCCGCCGACGAACACCGGCTCCAGCCGCGCCACGGGCGTGATCGCGCCGGTGCGCCCCACTTGCACGTCGATCGCGACGAGCCGGGTCAGCGCCTCCTGTGCCGGGAACTTGTGCGCGAGCGCAAAACGCGGCGCACGCGACACGAAACCGAGCGCGTCCTGTTCATCGCGGCGGTTCACCTTGTAGACCACGCCGTCGATGTCATAAGGCAGCTTGTCGCGCTTCTCGCCGATCTTGTGGAAGAAGCCAAGCAGACCGTCCGCGCCTTTCACCACCGCGCGCTCGCCGTTCACCGGCAAGCCGAGTTCCTTGTACCAGTCGAGCAGTTCGCTGTGTGTAGCGGGCATCTCGACGCCTTCGAGCACGCCGATCCCGTACGCAAAAAACGACAGCGGGCGCTGCGCGGTGATCTTCGGATCGAGTTGCCTCAGACTGCCGGCGGCGGCGTTACGCGGATTGGCGAACTCCCTGTGTTCCGCGGCCCGCTGCCGTTCGTTCAGGCGCTCGAAATCGCGCTTGAACATCAGCGCTTCGCCGCGCACGTCGAGCACGTGCGGCACGCGTTTGCCCTTGAGCTTGAGCGGAATCGAGCGGATGGTGCGGACGTTTTCCGTGACGTTCTCGCCCGTGGTGCCGTCGCCGCGAGTGGACGCCTGCACGAACACGCCGTCGACGTAGCGCAGCGAGATGGCCAGCCCGTCGAACTTTAGTTCAGCGGCGTATTCGACCGGCACGGGCGGCTCGCTCGCGTTCTTGCCGAGCGCGTCGCCAACCCGCTTGTCGAACGCGAGAATGTCTTCGTCGGCAAAACCGTTGTTCAGCGACAGCATGGGCTGATCATGCACGACCGGCTCGAAACCGCTCGCCGCCTCGCCACCGACACGCTGCGTGGGCGAGTCCGGCACGATCAGGTCAGGGTGCTCCGATTCGATATGCTCCAGTTCCTTGAAGAGCTTGTCGTATTCCGCGTCCGGCAAATCCGGCTGGTCGAGCACGTAGTAGGCGTAGTTGGCGCGTTCTAGTTCCGCGCGCAGCCACGCGGCACGCTCGGCCGGGGCGCTGGTTGCTTTTCTGGAGGCGGGATTTCGGGCCATGCTGTCAGAGGGTTCTTCGTTGTAATACGGACATGGGATTATCGCAGGAAGCGTGCCCCTTTACATCGGCCGAATAGCCGGGTCGACGCGCTTCGCGTGTGCGGATCTGAGCGTACAAGTGAAATGAGCAGGCGCGCGAACAAATGAAAACGGCCGCACAGTCGTGCGGCCGTTGAACGGCAAAAAATGAGGATTCACCGCGGGACTACGGTGGCAATCAACAAAAAAACACCAGCAGCAAAAACGGTCAAGCCGCCGCTTACTGGCTGAACAATCGCCGCGTAGCCGGCGAGCCCGCCGGAATGCCCGCCTGTTCAAGCTTCGCGTAAAGGGTCATCAACTGCTTTTCGATCGCAAGCAGCGCGCTTTCCGGCAAAGGCCGGCGGCCGTCGTCCACCACTCGTCCACCAATGCGCTCGGCCAACGATTTCGCGTAGTCGCACATCAAACGGAACGGCAGGATGTCTTCGTCCGCGACCGGCACGTCGAGCACCAGCGTAATCATCTGGCCGCCCTTGTACGTGAGGTCGTCGCGCAGAAAATTGGTGTCCCCGAACTGCAGCATGAACACCGGGCTCTGCTTTGCATCGAGCTTGACGAAGCGGGTGCCGTCGCGCGAAAGCAGCAGGCCGTCCTGCGACGCCACTGCCTGCACATAGTTCGCTGACCAGGGCGCGCCATCGGACAGCACGTTGATCGACAGTTGCGCGTCGCACTGCGCGGCAAAAGCGTCGAGTTCGCGCGCCATTGCCACCGTTTCGAGCATGTCGGGAAATTCCGGCGATGCGTCCAGCGCGTCGGCGAACTGCTGCACACCCGTGACGAACTCGGAAAACTCCAGTTCATTGAGCGCGCCGCTACGATTGGCCAGTTGCGCGGCCGCGCGCAGTTCTTCATAACGCGCGCCGTTTTGCAGCAACTCCCATGCGCCACCTTCGAGCTTGCCCTCGATATGCACCGGCTTGCTGCCCGCCCGGCGCAGACGCTGCGCAAGCGGAATGACCTTGTCGCCTGCCACCGGCCCATTCAGGCGGATCGGCACGATACAGTCGATGCGACGATCGACGATGGCCGGCGGCGCCGACGAGATGGTCGTGGCGGCGGGCAGGATCGGCTCGATGGGCTCGTCGGCCGCGGACCTCGCGGCTCTGGCAGCGCTCGCCGCCCTCGCCTCATTCGCTGCCGCTTCGGCACCTTCCGCCTCGGCTACGCCTTCGGCTTCCGGGTAGCCGTTCGGTGTGGTCGTCTCGGCCTGAATGTCAGCGGGCGTGTCGAGCGGCGCGGCGCCGGTCGCCGCGCCAAAGGTCGGCTCGACACGCGCGGACGAAGGATCGCCGAGCGGTTCCGTGCCCACCACGGGTTCGCGACGCGTCGTGGGCCGGGCCGGTTCAATGAACGGACTGTGGTCCTGCTGGTCGTCCTGCGCAAAACTCTCGGCGGTTTCGGCCGGCATGGGCCGAGGCATCTTGCGACGCACCTTCGCGCCCTGCCACGCGTTGTACACCACCACGCCACCGACCACCACGGCACCCGCGCCGATCAAACCGAGTGTCAACTCGTCCATGCATGCTCCGTCAGCAATTCTCTTATCTGCGCGGCTTTGCGCCCGCTCCACGTTCGCGCGGCCCAGAGCCGCTGCGCTGAACGCGGACGCCCGCGATCTTCTTCAACCTGAAATCAAACGATATTCTGGGCGAAACCCGCAGCCGTTTCCATGTCGACGGCCACGATCCGCGATACGCCCTGCTCCTGCATCGTCACACCGATCAATTGCTGCGCCATTTCCATGGCGATCTTGTTGTGCGAGATGAACAGGAACTGCGTTTTGTCCGACATCGCCCGCACGAGGTTCGCGAAACGTTCCGTGTTCGCGTCGTCGAGCGGCGCGTCCACTTCGTCGAGCAGACAGAACGGCGCGGGATTCAGCTGGAACATCGCGAACACCAGTGCGGTCGCGGTCAGCGCTTTTTCGCCGCCCGACAGCAGGTGAATCGTCGAATTCTTCTTGCCAGGCGGCTGCGCCATGACCTGCACGCCGGCATCGAGAATTTCGTCGCCGGTCATGATGAGCCGGGCCTGGCCGCCGCCAAACAGACGCGGGAACAGTTCGCCGAAATGCAGGTTCACCTGATCGAACGTGCCTTGCAGCAGCGTTCGCGTTTCGGCGTCGATCTTGCGGATCGCGTCTTCGAGCGTTTCGATTGCGCTGTTCAGGTCGGTGGACTGCGAATCGAGGAACGACTTGCGCTCGGTCGCCGCCTTCAGTTCATCGAGCGCGGCCATGTTGACCGGCCCAAGCGCCGTGATGGCGTTATTGATGCGCGTGACCTCGCCTTGCAGATATGACGGCTTCATGTCCGGCGTGAGCTTGGCCTGCAGCTCGGCCTCGTCGACGCCGGCGGCCGCGAGCTGTTCGACGAACTGTTCTCCGTTCAAACGCGCCGCCTGTTCCTTTAACTGCAATTCGTTGATACGGTCGCGCAGCGGTTGCAGCGCGCGTTCGGCCGTCAGACGGGTTTCATCGGCGGCGCGCAGTTTGGCGGTCAGGTCATCCAGTTCGAGGCGCGCGGCATGCAGCGCCTCTTCCTTCACGGAACGGATGTCCAGCGCGTCCTGCAAGCCGGTGTGCGCGGTTTGCTCGTTGATCGTCTCAAGTTCGGCGCGGGCATCTTCGAGCGACGCTTCGACTCGCTCGCTCTGCTCCTGTGCGATCTGGATGCTGCGCTTTAACTCGTCGATGCGGTTCGCCATGTTACGCGCCGCGAAGCGCGCGTCGGTCGCGGCGCGATCGAGCTCACGCGCCTCGCCGCGTGCAGCGGTGAGGGTTTCGTCGAGTGCTTCGAAGGCCAGTTGATGGTCTTCGAAACGCGCCTGCAACTCAGCGAGTTCCCCATCGTGACGCTCGAAATTGGCCTCGGACTCGGCCCGCATCGCGCGCTGCTCTTCGATCTGCGCATTGATCTCCTCGAGCTCTTCGCGAATCTGCGTGCTGCGCTGCGTGTAACGCTCGTGCGCCTGCGTGAGCTTGAGTACGTCGAGTTGCAGTGCATGAACGCGCTGCGTCGCGCGTTCGGCCTGCTGGCGCACCTCCGTCAACGCCTGAGCGGCTTGCGTGTGGGCGGCTTCGGCGCGAATCGCCGCGGCCTTTGCCTCGTCGGCGAGCAACGCCTGCGCGCGCACCTGACGAGCGAGATTTTCGATTTCCTGCTGGCGCGCGAGCATGCCGGCCTGCTCGGAGTCAGCCGCATACAGTTGCACACCGACGCGCGTCACCATGTGACCCGCCTTGACGACGAACACGCCGCCTTCGGGCAACTGCGCGCGCATGGCGAGCGCCTGCTGCAGATCGTCGGCGACGAACGACAGGCCGAGCCAGTCGTTCAGCACCGCGCGGATGCCCGCGTCGTCAATGCGCACGAGCGACAGCAGCGGACGCAACGAAGGCGGCGCGGCGACCGGCTGGCCGGCGGCGGGCGGCGCGTAGAACGCGAGCTTGGCGGGCGGCGCGTCGGTGGCGAAGGCCTTCACCCAATCGAGATTCGACACTTCGAGCGCCGCGAGCCGCTCGCGCAGGACCGCTTCGAGCGCGCTTTCCCAGCCGGCTTCGACATGCAGCTTCTTCCACAGACGCGGCAGGCCGCCCAGTTCGTGCTTCTCGAGCCACGGCTGGATCTTGCCTTCGGTCTGGACGTTTTCCTGCAACTGCCTGAGCGCCGCAAGCCGCGCGTCGAGCTGATGGATCTGCGCACTCTCCGCCTGCACGCGCTCCTGCGCGGCACGGCGTTCGCCGTCCAGACGCGGCAGCGTTTCATGTGCGTCGGCGAGCCGCGCCTGGGCGTCGGCGAGAATTTCCTCGTGCTCGGCCAGTTGCATGCGCAACTCTTCGAGCTGCGCTTCGTCGGGGGCGTCGAGACCGCCCGCTTCCGACTTCAGACGCTCATGGCGCTGCTGCAACTGCTGCAATTGCTGGTCGGCGTTCCGTTGATGCGCGGCTTCGAGCTTGAGCGCCTGTTCCGTTTGCGCAATTGCGCCGCGCTCGGCGTTCAGGTCGGTTTGCGCGTCGCGCCAGCGCGCTTCGAGCGCGGGCATGGCGTCGTGCTTCGCGGCGGCTTCGTCTTCGGCGAGCGCGGCTTTTTCTTCGGCGACGGCCAGTTGCTCTCCGGCGTCTTCGAGATCGTCCTGCGCCTTTTGCGACTGGGCGAGCCACTGTTCGCGTTGCGCGGTGAGCGCGGCGATCTGCGCCTGCACGCGGTTGCGCGATTCGACGATGAACCTGATCTCCGCTTCGAGCCGGCTCACTTCCGAATTCGCCTCGTACAGCGCGCCCTGCGCGCCTTGCATTGCGTCGCTCGCGGAATAATGCGCGACACGCAGCGTTTCGAGTTGCGCCTCGACTTCACGCAGCTTCGCGGTATGCGCTTCGAGGTCGATCTGCGCCTGTTCGATTGCGCGCTTCTGACGTTCCTGCTCGCTGCCCGCTTCGTTCTTGCGCAGCAGCCACAACAGGCGCTGCTTCTCCTCGCCGTCCGTCTGCAATTCGCGGTAGCGCGTGGCGACCACGGCCTGCGCTTCCAGCTTCTCGAGATTCGTACTGAGTTCGCGGACGATATCTTCGACGCGCGTCAGATTCTCCCGCGTGTCATGCAGACGATTCTCCGTTTCGCGGCGGCGTTCCTTGTACTTCGACACGCCCGCGGCTTCTTCGAGGAACACACGCAGTTCTTCCGGCTTCGCCTCGATCAGGCGCGCGATCATGCCCTGCCCGATGATGGCGTACGCGCGCGGCCCGAGGCCCGTACCGAGAAAGATGTCCTGAATGTCGCGGCGGCGCGCCGGCAGATTGTTGATGTAGTAGCTCGACGTGCCGTCGCGCGTGAGCACGCGCTTGACGGCGATTTCGGCATACTGGCCCCACTGGCCGGCGGCGCGGCCGTCGGCGTTGTCGAACACGAGTTCGACGCTGGCGCGGCTACCCGGCTTGCGCGCGGTCGAGCCATTGAAGATCACGTCCTGCATCGACTCGCCACGCAGCTCGGAGGCGCGCGATTCGCCGAGCACCCAGCGCACGGCGTCAATAATGTTGGACTTGCCGCACCCGTTCGGCCCGACCACGCCGACTAGCTGGCCCGGAACCTGAAAATGCGTGGGATCGACGAATGACTTGAAGCCAGCGAGTTTGATCGAGGTCAGACGCACGGCGATTTCGCTGTTGGAAAAGGGAAATTAACAGGTGGCTCGTGGAGGCTGCGTGAACCGCTCGCCAAGGCTGCATGCACATGCAATCAATCGGCCCGCGAATCCCCTCAGATTCCCCACGACGGGGCGCCGACTGCGCGCGGTGAGGCGCGCGTCTGGCTAATGAGGGGCAATCATACCATCGCACGTGGACGGTTCTTGCCGTCCTTTTGCCCGGGATTGCCCGTGGTGTCGTGGTGCGGGCCATGCGGCGAGTCAGGGTGCGAGTCGTTGAGCGCGTCGGGCTGGCCGTCGCTCGCGGCGCGATTGAACGGCTCGGGCTTCGTCCGGTGCACCCAGCTGGACAAAGCCGAGGCCAACACGATGCACGCACCGCCCGCCCATTCGCGCGGACCGGGTGTCTCGCCGGCGAAAAGCCACGCGGACAGCGCGGTGACCACGATCTCGAACAGCATGATGATCGACGCCCGGTTGGCCGGTACGCGCGAAAGCCCGTACTGCACCAGCATATTGTTCGACGCCAGCAGGAAACCCAGCCCGAGCACCAGCAGCGCCGCCGTGCCCAGATGTGCGCCGGTGGGCGGCGCGGGCATCGCCTCGAACAGCGACGCGCACGCGCTGAAGATCGCCGCGCCGCCGAAGATGGTCGCGGTACGCATTTCCGGCTTCATGTCGGGCAGCACGCGGCTTGTCTTGAGAATCAGCACGTTGCTCATCGCGAAGCCCATGCCGCCCATGAGCCCCGCCCACTCGGCGAGATTGCCGGGTACCGGAATGCCGAGCTGGGGCGACCACAGCATCGTCATCGCACCCGCGAGCGACAGCGCGGCAAGCATTGCGCCCGACCACGTCAGGCGCTCGTGCAGGATGAAATGCGCGAACAGCGCGGTCCATGCCGGGGTGAGATAGAACAGCAGCAGCACGCGCATCACCTGCCCATGAATCGATCCCCACACGAAGCCCAGATTGGTGATGCCGGCCGCGAGCGCGAGCGCCGGCAACAGCCCGTGCCACCTCACGGTCCTGAGGGCGCGATAACGCACCAGCAGCACGAACAGACACCCTGCGGCGCTCGTTAGCGCGCTCGCGGCCGTGCCGGTTACGCCAAGCGCGGCCAGCATGCGCAGCGGATACCAGATCATTCCCCACACCGACGCACCCAGCATGATTGCGAGCGTCGGCCAGCCAGTGCGCAGCCAGTTCGTCATGATGCGCGCCTCCGGCTGAACGGGAAGCGCGCGGCGCGAATGAGAAAGCCCCGCGCGGCACGATGGCGGGTCACATGCGAGACCGCACGCGACCTCTTCCGGCGAGATCCGGTCATGCCGAAGCATCGAACCGGATCGGAGTTGGCGCGGCCGTGCGGACGCTGGGCCTGCGGGCTGTCGCCAGAAAATGGCGCGTCGTGGCGCGCGTGGTGTGCCGATGTCTCCGTTGCTGCGAGATACATTGCTGCTCCTGCTTTTTTACGCGAACCGTCGGCGGTTCGCGTCGTTCCCGCTGCCGCACATTCAATGTGCGGCCTGGCGGGTCGCGCCGGCTGTACCACCGCCGGTGCCGCGGCGCTGCTTCGGCCGCGACCGGCCGCGCGCCACGTTATAATCATTCGCTCGACGCTGCTGCCATTCGCCGCTGACGCAGGTGGTCGGCATCGGCCGGCGCTATTGCTGCCGAGCGGCTTTGCACGTGGCAAGCTTGCGTGCGGCAGGTTGTACCGGCAGCCGCGTCCGTGGCAACTGTCCGTGGCCACTACAAGCGGCGACTGTCGGTGGCATCTGTCGGTCGCAACCGTCAGCGGCAACTGTTGGCAGCAACGGTCAGGCGCTTCAGGCAACGCCACGCAGCACGAGCTTCAGCACCTCTCTGCGTTTTCTCTTCGATCAGGCCCGATCCACCCGTGAACCCGCTACTCGACTCCCTTCAGTCCTATCCGTTCGACAAGCTGCGCGTCCTTTTCAAGAACGTCACGCCGCCAGCCGGCCTCTCGCCCATCAGCTTCGGCATTGGCGAACCGAAGCATCCCACGCCCGCGCTGATCCGCGACGCCGTGATCGCCTCGCTCGGCGGTCTCGCGGCCTATCCGGCGACGATCGGCACGCCCGCGTTGCGTGAGTCGATTGCGAAATGGGTGACGCAGCGCTACGGCCTGCCGCCGGTCGATCCCGCGACCCAGGTGCTGCCGGTGTCGGGTTCGCGCGAGGCGCTGTTCGCGCTCGCCCAGACGGTGATCGACCCGAAAAGGAATGCCGGCGGCGAGCCTGCGATCGTACTCTGTCCGAACCCTTTCTACCAAATCTATGAAGGCGCGGCCATTCTCGCCGGTGCGCAACCGTACTTCGTGAACAGCGACCCGGCGCGCAACTTCGCCTGCGACTATTCGGCGGTGCCGGACGACGTCTGGGCGCGCACGCAACTGCTGTACGTGTGCTCGCCGGGCAATCCCACCGGCGCAGTGCTCACGCTCGACGACTGGCGCGAACTGTTTGCGCTGTCCGACCGTCACGGCTTCGTGATCGCATCGGACGAATGCTATTCCGAGATCTATTTCGACGAAGCAAGCCCGCCGCTCGGCGGTCTGCAAGCCGCGCACCGGCTCGGCCGCGGCTTCGAACGGCTCGTGATGCTGTCGAGCCTGTCCAAGCGTTCGAACGTACCGGGCATGCGCTCGGGCTTCGTCGCCGGCGACGCCGCGATCCTGAAAGACTTCCTGCTATACCGGACATACCACGGCGCCGCCTTGTCGACCGTGTTCCAGAATGCCAGCATCGCAGCCTGGAACGACGAGCAGCACGTGCGCGAAAACCGCGCGAAGTACGTGCAGAAGTTTTCCACCGTCACGCCCATGCTCGCGCAGGTGCTCGACGTGCGCCTGCCCGACGCCGCGTTCTACCTGTGGGCCGACGTGTCGCGCACGGGTCTGTCGGACACCGAGTTCGCCCAGCGCCTGCACGCCGACTATAATGTGACGGTTCTGCCGGGCTCGTTTCTCGCGCGCACTGCGCACGGTGTGAACCCCGGCCGCAATTTCGTGCGCCTCGCGCTCGTTGCCGACGTCGACGAATGCACCGAGGGCGCGCAGCGCATCGTCGATTTTTGCCGCGCGCTCGCGGGCTGAACTTACGGGTTCATCGCGCTCACGCACTGCATTCCCTCTTCAGACTTCAACTCTTCAGAAAAGCACGCATATGTCGCAACAACTTCAGCAGATCATTGACACCGCCTGGGAAAACCGCGCCGAGCTGTCGCCGAAAGCCGCGCCGGCCGACGTGCGTGAAGCCGTGACTCACGCCATCGAGCAACTGGACAAGGGCGCGCTGCGCGTGGCCGAGAAGAAAGACGGGGACTGGGTCGTCAATCAGTGGCTGAAGAAAGCGGTGCTGCTGTCGTTCCGTCTGGAAGACAACGCGCCCATGCCCGCCGGCGGCTACTCGCAGTTCTACGACAAGGTGCCGTCCAAATTCGCGAACTACAGCGCTGAAGACTTCGCGGCCGGTGGCTTTCGCGTGGTGCCGCCCGCCATTGCGCGACGCGGCTCGTTCATCGCGAAGAACGTCGTGCTGATGCCGTCGTACACCAACATCGGCGCGTATGTGGACGAAGGCACGATGGTCGATACGTGGGCCACTGTCGGTTCATGCGCGCAGATCGGCAAGAACGTTCACCTGTCGGGCGGCGTGGGCATCGGCGGCGTCTTGGAGCCGCTGCAGGCGAACCCGGTCATCATCGAAGACAACTGCTTCATCGGCGCGCGCTCGGAGGTGGTGGAAGGCGTGATCGTCGAAGAAAACTCGGTGATTTCCATGGGCGTGTACCTTGGCCAGAGCACGAAAATTTACGACCGCGAAACCGGTGAAGTGACGTACGGCCGCATTCCGGCGGGCTCGGTGGTGGTGGCGGGCAATCTGCCTTCGAAAGACGGCACGCACAGCCTGTACTGCGCGGTGATCGTCAAGAAGGTGGACGCGAAAACGCGCGCGAAGGTCGGTCTGAACGAGCTGCTGCGAGGCGACTGATGGCGCGCGGCACGAAAACCGTGGTGTACGGCATTCCGAACTGCGACACCGTGAAGAAAGCCCGCGTGTGGCTGGAAGAGCACGGCGTGGAGTTCGAGTTTCACGACTTCAAGAAGCACGGCGTGACCGAACCGCTCGTGCAGGACTGGCTGAAGGACGTGAAGCTGGACGCACTGCTGAACCGTCGCGGCACCACGTGGCGCGCGTTGTCGGACGACATGAAAGCGGCTGCGGATACGCAGTCCGGCGCGATCGCGCTGATGATCCACAAGCCGTCCGTGATCAAGCGGCCGGTGCTGGTGGTCAACGGGCGCGTGAAGTCGCTGGGTTTTTCGGCTGAAGACTACGCAGCGCTGTTCGCGTGAACCTGCGCGCGAGGAGCATCGCGCCACCCGGCGCAATATGAAGTGACGCGCGGCCCAGGCCGCGTGGCCTGACAAGCCGTTGCCGGCTGCGGTGCCGCACCGCCAGCCGGCATTTTTTCATTTTAAAGTGGCTCGTATCGAATCCATGTCCGGCACCCTCGCCCTTACCGAACAACTGATCGCGCGCGCGTCCGTGACGCCCGACGACCAGCATTGCCAGCGCCTCCTGATCGAACGCCTCGCCGCGATCGGTTTCGAGCACGAGACGATCGAATCGAACGGCGTCACCAATCTGTGGGCCGTGAAACGCGGCGTCGACGGAACGAACGGCAAGCTGCTCGCTTTCGCCGGCCATACCGACGTGGTGCCGACCGGTCCGCTCGACCAGTGGCATTCGGCGCCGTTTGAGCCGACACAACGTGACGGCAAGCTGTACGGCCGCGGCGCGGCGGACATGAAAGCGTCGATTGCCGGCTTCGTGGTCGCGAGCGAGGAGTTCGTCGCGGCGCATCCCGCGCATCGCGGCTCGATCGCGTTCCTCATCACGAGCGACGAAGAAGGCCCCGCCACGGACGGCACCGTCAAGGTCGTCGACGCATTGCAGGCGCGCGGCGAACGCATGGACTACTGCGTCGTCGGCGAGCCGACTTCGAGCCAGCACTTCGGCGACATGGTGAAGAATGGCCGGCGCGGTTCGATGTCGGGCAAGCTGGTCGTCAAGGGCGTGCAGGGGCACATCGCTTACCCGCATCTGGCGAAAAACCCGGTGCACCTGCTGGCACCCGCGCTTGCCGAACTGGTCGCCGAGCGCTGGGACGACGGCAACGAATATTTCCCGCCCACCACATGGCAGGTGTCGAACATCCACAGCGGCACCGGCGCGACGAACGTGATTCCAGGCCATGCCGACGTGATGTTCAACTTCCGCTTTTCGACCGCGAGCACGGTGGAAGGCTTGCAGGCGCGCGTTCATGCGATCCTCGACCGACACGGGCTCGACTACGACCTGCAATGGAACGTGAGCGGGCTGCCGTTTCTCACGCCGCGCGGCGATCTGTCGAACGCGTTGACCCGCGCCATCCGGGACGAGACCGGCGTGACCCCCGAGCTGTCCACCACGGGCGGCACGTCGGACGGCCGCTTCATCGCGCGCATCTGCGAGCAGGTGATCGAATTCGGTCCGCTGAATGCGAGCATCCACAAGATCGACGAACATATCGAAGTCGCACACATCGAGCCACTCAAGAACGTGTACCGCCGTGTGCTCGAACAACTGATCGCCTGACCAAGGAAAGACCGCGATGACGCTCCCGTTTTCCACCGTTCGCGACGTGCTGCGTTTTGCAGTGTCGCGCTTTAACCAGGCCGAACTGTCGTTCGGCCACGGCTCGGCCAATGCATATGACGAGGCCGTCTATCTGGTGCTGCACACGCTGCACCTGCCGCTCGATCTGCTCGACCCGTTTCTCGACGCCAAACTGACGTCGGGCGAGATCGACGCCGTGCTGAACGTGATCGAACGGCGCGCAACCGAGCGCGTGCCAGCCGCCTACATCACCCAGGAAGCGTGGATGCACGGCTTTCGCTTCCATGTGGACGAGCGCGTGATCGTGCCGCGTTCGTTCATCGGCGAACTGCTCGCGGACGGCCTGCAGCCGTATGTGGAAGATCCCGAGCAGGTGAGCGCGGTGCTCGAACTGTGCACGGGTTCGGGTTGCCTCGCGATTCTCGCGGCGCACGCGTTTCCGAACGCGGATATCGACGCGGTGGATCTTTCCGCACCCGCGCTCGAAGTGGCCGCGCGCAACGTTGCCGACTACAAGCTCGACGACCGCGTCGCGTTGTTCGAGGGCGATCTGTACGCGCCGCTCGCGCAACGCCGCTATGACGTGATCATCAGCAATCCGCCATATGTCAATGCGGCGGCGATGCAGGCACTGCCGGCCGAGTACAGGCACGAGCCGGACATGGCGCTCGCGGGCGGCGCGGACGGCATGGACATCGTGCGCCGGATCATGGCGCAGGCGCGTAACTGGCTCACCGACGAAGGCGTGCTGGTGGTGGAGATCGGCAACGAGCGTGAGCACGTCGAAGCGGCGTTTGGCGGCCTCGACCTGGTGTGGCTCACGACCAGCGCCGGCGACGACAACGTCTTTCTGATCCAGGCCACGGATTTGCCTGCGACAAGCTGAGCGTTGCCAGCCGGAACTGTGTGCGGGATGCTGGCCAGAGGTGGTGATCTGGCCGCCGCACTTCGCCAAACCATCTTCCGCCTATGCCCATCGACCTGCTGCACATCGGCCCGCTGGTCGCCCTCGCCCATATTCTCGGCGTGGTCGCGGCGTGCCACGCGATTCTGAACACCCGCACTTCGCAAGGCGCGATTGCATGGGCCGTGTCCCTGGTCGCGATGCCCTACCTCACGCTCGTGCCGTACCTCTTCCTCGGGCGCAGCAAGTTCGCCGGCTATGCGGACGCGCGCCGCGTCGAGAATGAGTTGCTGCGCACGCGCGCGCATCCGCCCGAGTGGGACGCGCACGCTTCTTCCGCGGGTCTGCCGACCCAGCAACTCGGCGTGCGGCTCGTGCATTCGCTCACGCGACTGGGCGGCATGCCGTTCCTGCCCGGCAATTGCGTGCGCACGCTGGTGAACGGGGCGGCCACGTTCGAGGCGATTTTCGAAGCGATCGAAGGCGCGCGCCGTTACGTGATCGTGCAGTTCTTCATCGTGCGCGACGACGCGCTCGGCGAAATGCTGAAAGACGCGCTGATCGCCAAGGCCAGACAGGGCGTGCGTGTCTACTTCCTGTACGACAGCATCGGCAGCTTCGATCTGCCGCACCGCTACGTGGCGGCGTTGCGCGCGGGCGGTGTGGAGACCCACCCGTTCGCCACCCATCGACGCTTCGTCAACCGGCTGCAACTGAACTTCCGCAACCACCGCAAGATCGTGTCGGTGGACGGCGAGCGCGCGTTCGTCGGCGGACACAATGTCGGCGTCGAATATCTTGGCGGCAAGCCGCCGCTTTCGCCGTGGCGCGACACGCACATCGAGGTGCGCGGCCCGGCAGTGGCGAGCATCCAGTTCGTGTTCACCGAAGACTGGCACTGGGCCACGCAGCAGTTGCCCGAATTCGACATGCCGGCCGGCCTGGCTCCGAGCCCCGGTCAGCCGGATCAGGGCATGCACTGCCTCGTGGTGCCGAGCGGCCCCGCGGACAAACAGGAAACGTGTTCGCTTTTCTTCGTCGAAGCGATCAACGCAGCGCGCGAGCGCATCTGGATCACCACGCCCTATCTCGTACCCGACGAAGCGGTGTTCGCGGCACTGCGGCTCGCCGTGCTGCGCGGCGTGGACGTGCGGATTCTGATTCCCTGCCGCCGCGACCATCGCGTGGTGTTCGCGGCGTCGAAAATCTATGCGTATGACTCGCTGCGCGCCGGCATCCGGATCTTCCGCTATCAGCCTGGCTTTCTGCATCAGAAAGTGGTGCTGATCGACAGCGTGGCCGCGGCGATCGGCAGCGCCAACCTCGACAACCGCTCGTTCCGCCTGAACTTCGAAATCATGGTGCTGACGGTCGATCACGGCTTCGCGACCGAGGTCGAAACGATGCTGCTCCGGGACTTCGCCGAGTCGCTCGAAATCGATCGCAACGAATATCGTCACGCAAGCGCGTTCAAGCGCGTGCTGATGCATGTGGCGCGGCTCTTTTCGCCGGTGCTGTAGTCCGCCGCGCCGCCGCTTACCGTCACTGCATCACAGCAACTTCTCGATGTCGTCGGCAATCGCTTCGGGTTTGGTGAGCGGCGCATAGCGCTTGACCACGTTGCCGTCGCGGCCAATCAGGAACTTGGTGAAATTCCATTTGATCGCTTCGAGCCCGAGCAGTCCCGGCGCTTCGCCCGTCAGGTAGCGAAACAGCGGATGCGCGTTCGCGCCGTTCACGTCCACCTTGTCGAACATGGGAAACGTCACGCCGTAGTTTTTCTCGCAGAAGCTGCCGATCTGCGTGGCGTCGCCCGGCTCCTGCTTGCCGAACTGGTTGCACGGAAACCCGAGCACCGCGAGTCCACGCGCGGCGTACGTGTCGTACAGTTTCTGCAAACCCGCATATTGCGGAGTGAATCCGCACTCGCTCGCCGTGTTCACGACCAGCAGGACCTTACCCTCGTAGCGCCCGAGGCTCACTTCCTCGTTGCTGCCCAGTGGACGTGCCGAAAATGAATAGATCGATGTCATCTGCTCTCCCCGTGAAAGCCGACAGTCTATGCCAAAAGCCTGGCCGGTACAGTCGGCCGGATGGCCGACCCCGGCTGAGCGCCCGATGCGCTGTGCGGCGGTCTAAAATAGCGTTTTTCTTCAGCCGGCCTCTTCGTGATCCGCTTTAACCAGTTCAGCCTCGCGCGCGGCACCAAGCCGCTCTTCGACAACACCACGTTCACCCTCAATCCGGGTGAGAAGGCCGGTCTCGTGGGCGCGAACGGCGCAGGCAAGTCCACGCTTTTTGCCGTGCTGCTCGGTCAACTCCATGCGGACGGCGGCGATTTCTCGATGCCGCCTACCTGGCAAGTCGCGCACGTTGCACAGGAAACGCCTGCAACGGAGAAGACTGCGCTTGCCTACACGCTGGACGGCGACGCGGCGTTGCGCGCGATCGAAGCGCGCATTGCCGCGGCTTCGGCCGCTCACGACGGCGCGGCCGAAGGCGAAGCGCACGCCGCCTTTGCGGACGCGGACGGCTACACCGCGCCGGCCCGCGCCGAAGCGTTACTGCTCGGCCTTGGCTTCACGCTCGAACAGACGCGCGAGCCCGTGAGCAGTTTTTCGGGCGGCTGGCGCATGCGTCTGAATCTGGCCCAGGCGCTGATGTGTCGCTCCGACCTGCTGTTGCTCGACGAACCCACCAACCACCTGGACCTCGATGCAATTGTCTGGCTCGAAGACTGGCTGCACCGTTATCCGGGCACGCTGATCGTGATCTCGCACGACCGCGAGTTTCTCGACTCCGTCTGCAATGTCACGCTGCATCTGGAGAATCAGCAGGTCAAGCGGTACGGCGGCAACTATTCGCAATTCGAAGTGCTGCGCGCGCAACAGATCGCACTCCAGCAAAGCGCGTATGAAAAGCAGCAGCGCACGGTCGAGCATCTGCAGAGCTACATCAACCGCTTCAAGGCGCAGGCCACCAAGGCTCGCCAGGCGCAGAGCCGGGTCAAGGCGCTGGAAAAGATGGAACTGATTGCACCCGCGCATGCGTCCTCGCCTTTTACGTTCGAATTCCGCACGCCCGACTCCGCGCCTAATCCGATGATGGTGATGGAGAACGTACGCTGCGGCTATCGCAGTGAAGACGACTCAGCCGCCGAAATCCCGATCGTCGAGCATGTAATGCTGTCGATCCAGAACGGCCAGCGCATCGGCCTGCTCGGCGCGAACGGCCAGGGCAAATCCACGCTGATCAAGACGCTCGCCGGCACGCTGGAGCCGCTCGGCGGCCACGTGCGCGAAGGCAAGGGTTTGCGCATCGGCTACTTCGCGCAGCATCAGCTGGAAACCTTGCGGGCGGACGACACGCCGCTGCAACATCTGGCGCGTCTCGCACCGGACACGCGCGAACAGGAACTGCGCGACTTTCTCGGCAGCTTCAATTTCTCCGGTGAGATGGCGACCTCGAAAATCGGCCCATTTTCAGGAGGCGAAAAAGCGCGTCTTGCGCTCGCGCTGATCATCTGGCAGAAGCCGAACCTGCTGCTGCTCGACGAACCGACCAATCACCTGGACCTCGAAACCCGTCACGCGCTCACCATGGCGCTCGCGCAGTTCGAAGGCACGCTGATTCTGGTGTCGCACGACCGGCATCTGCTGCGCGCCACGACCGAGCAGTTCATGCTGGTCGCTAAACATCGTCTGCAGGAATTCGACGGCGATCTCGACGACTATCGTGACTGGCTGCTTCAGCATGCCGCCGAACAGCGCGCAGCATTGAAGGCTGCGGGAACCAATGGCACGAGTGGCACGAGCGGGTCGAACGGCCCGGACGTCAGCGCGGACAGCGGCGTCAACCGCAAGGAACAGCGCCGGCTCGAGGCCGAAACGCGCCAGAAGCTCGCGCACCTGAAAAAGCCGCTGCAAAGCCGCATTGCGAAGATCGAAAAGGAAATGGACTCACTCAACACGGAGAAAACGACGCTCGACGCGTTCGTCGTCGACCCGGCGAGTTACGAGCCCGAGCAGAAAGCGAAACTGACCCAAGCGCTTCGCCGTCAGGCCGACGTGAATGCGCGCCTTGAAACGCTCGAAGCCGAATGGCTGGAGATTCACGAGGAACTCGAACAGATCGGCTAGCGCGGCGGACGGCTTTACGTGCGCCGGCATTGATAAAAGGGGTAGCGGTGTCTATGGGGACGTCATCTGCGGGACCAGCGGGAGCAGCGGGATCAGCAGCCGGAACGACAAAGCAGGCAGCCGTCGAACCCGCCGAGGGATCGGCCACACGAACGGCTCAAGCGGCTCGAGCGACTCGAGCGGAACAAACGGCCCGAGCGACACATCAGGCAGCGGCATCGTCCGATACGTTCGCGCCGCCGCTGAAGGGCCTGCGCGTGCTCGACCTGACGCGTCTGTTGCCGGGTCCGGTCGCTGCGCTGAGGCTCGCCGAACTCGGCGCTGACGTGCTGAAAATCGAAGCACCGGGAGCGGGCGATCCAACACGCACGATGATGCAGTCGTCGGGCGACCGCGTCGCGGGACGGCCTGGGGCGTTCTACCGGCTGGTGAACCGCGGCAAGCGCGAAACGCGACTCGATCTGAAGTCGGATGCGGGTCGCAATGTGCTGCGCGCGCTTGCGGCCGAGGCAGATGTACTGATCGAGAGCTTCCGGCCCGGCGTCATGGAGCGCCTCGGTCTTGGTTACGAAACGCTGCGCGCGGCCAATCCCCGACTTGTCTATTGCGCGATCAGCGGCTATGGCGCGAGCGGGCCGTTTGCCGAGCGTGCGGGCCACGATCTGAACTACATCGGTTATGCGGGCGTGCTCGATCAACTGGCGAGCCGGGACGGCGCACCCATCCTGCCCAACTTCCAGATCGCCGACCTGCTCGGCGGCGCGCTTGCGGCGGTTACGCAGATTCTGGCCGCGCTGTGGCACGTATCGCGCGGCGGCGAAGGCCGTTTTGTCGACGTGTCGATGACGCACGTCACGCACGCGCACAACGTGGTCGCGCAGGTTTCAGTGTCGAACGAGGGCGCCGCGCCCGCCGCAGGTGAAGGGCTGTTGAACGGCGGCGTGCCCTGCTACAACCTGTATCGCACGCTCGATCAGCGCTGGCTTGCGGTCGGCGCACTCGAACAGAAGTTCTGGGAGACGCTGTGCATGGCGCTCGATCGTCCCGAGTGGGCGACGCGTCACTGGAGTCTCGGTCAGGCAATCGGCGGCCCGGACGCCGCCGCGCTCACGCAGGAACTCGCCGGAATCATTGGCGCGCGCACGCTGAAAGAGTGGGTTCTGCTGCTGGAGCCGCTCGATTGCTGCGTGTCGCCGGTGCTGACGCCGGCTGAAGCGGCACTGCACCCGCTGTTCAACCTGTCGGCCGGTGCGGCGGACAGTGACGAAGGCATCGACGAAACCGAAGCGGCACGGAGCACTCGCCACCCGGAATGATCATGCGGCGAACTTATTTGTCCGCGCAGGCCGCCGGTTCGCAAGCCGGCCCAACAGGCGGCGGCAGCACTCACCGCCGCGCCGCCGTCTGCCTGGGCAAGGTCTGACGCGGCGTTTTTTCGTCGTCGTACAGCACGTGTTTGCGCCCTTCCACGTGACGGTTGATCGTGGCGCGCACGTCCGCGGCGGTCGCATCTTCGGCAACGACGCGCCGCGATATCTGCCCTGTCGTGTCGATCCATTCGACAATCCGGCAGGCGCCGCCCCAAGGCTGGCGAATCGGCGCGGAGACGCGGCACCCGCGCACCTGTATCGGCCGCTCGGCGGCGGTATCATAAGTCTGTTTCAAGGCGCGATCCTTTTTCGGGCGTCTGAAGGGATGCAATGTCCTTCCAGCTTAGGAAAAAGGAGCCGCCATCAGGTTACAACCACTGTGGGGATATTTACCGAACGTTACGGCGGCGATTCGCGCCGGGTGCCCGCGAGCCCCGTCTACTCGAGCGTTCGGACCCGATCGATCGCCTGTTCGATCCGCTCCACCGCAACGACCTGTAAGCCTTCCATCGGCTGCTTCGGCGCATTGGCCTTCGGGATCACCGCCACCGAGAAGCCGAGCTTGGCCGCTTCCTTCAAACGTTCCTGGCCGCGCGGCGACGGTCTAATTTCGCCGGCCAGACCCACTTCGCCGAACACCACGAGCCCCTTGGGCAGCGGCTTGTTGCGCATCGACGAATGGATAGCCAGCAGCACGGCCAGGTCGGCGGCGGGTTCGGTGATCTTCACGCCGCCCACCGCATTCAGGAACACATCCTGATCGAAGCACGCAATGCCCGCATGGCGGTGCAGCACGGCCAGCAACATCGCAAGCCGGTTCTGTTCGAGGCCCACTGCGAGGCGTCGCGGATTGGGCGCATTGGCCGCGTCCACCAGCGCCTGCACTTCGACCAGCAACGGCCGCGTGCCCTCCTGCGTCACCAGCACGCACGAACCCGGCACCGACTGCTCGTGTTGCGACAGAAACAGCGCCGACGGATTGGCGACGCCACGCAAACCGCGTTCGGTCATTGCAAACACACCGAGCTCATTGACCGCGCCAAAGCGGTTCTTGATCGCGCGCACGAGGCGATACGACGAATGCGTGTCGCCCTCGAAATACAGCACCGTGTCGACGATGTGTTCGAGCACGCGCGGACCGGCCAGCGCGCCTTCCTTGGTCACGTGGCCGACCATGATGATGGTCGTGCCCGACTGCTTGGCAATGCGCGTAAGCTGCGCCGCGCACTCGCGCACCTGCGCGACCGAGCCGGGCGCGGACGTCAGCGCGTCCGAATAGACGGTCTGGATGGAGTCGATCACCGCGACGTCGGGGCGCTGATCCGCGATCGTTGCCTGAATCTTTTCGAGCTGGATTTCCGCGAGCAGTTGCAGTTCGCTCGCTTTCGAACCGGGTTCGAGCAACGAAAGCCGCTGCGCACGCAGCGCAATCTGCGCGGCCGACTCTTCGCCGCTGATATAGAGCGCCCGTTTGTCCGCGGCGATTTCCGCGAGCGATTGCAGCAGCAGTGTGGACTTACCGATGCCCGGATCCCCGCCGATCAACACGACGCCGCCGGGCACGAGACCACCGCCCAGCACGCGATCGAACTCGCTGACACCGGTGGAAAAGCGCGGCACGTCGGACGCTTCGATATCGGCGAGGCGCCGTACCGGCGCACTCTTCGCGAGCGACTGGAAGCGATGGGTGGACGGCGCTTCCGCAACCGACTCGACCAGCGTGTTCCATGCATGGCATGACGGGCACTGTCCGGCCCACTTCGGCGACTGTCCGCCGCATTCACTGCAGATGTATAACGTTTTTGTTTTAGCCACGCGCTCGTTGCCTGAGTTGTTGCCTGGATTGTTGCCTGGTAATTGCCCGGGATAGTGCCGGGTTGCCGGGTGCGGGATTCAACCCGCCGAAGGCCCGGACCGCCGCTTACTCTGCACGCATCGGCACACGCGGCGCAACCGCGCACATCAACTCGTAGCCGATCGTGCCGCACGCGTGCGCGACATCGTCGATGGGCAGCGATGCGCCCCACAGTTCGACGCGCGAGCCGATGTTGGCGGTGGGCACTGGCGTCAGATCGACCGTGATCATATCCATCGATACGCGCCCGACGATCCGCGTGCGCACGCCGTCGACGATCACTGGCGTGCCTTCGGGCGCGACGCGCGGATAGCCGTCCGCATAACCGCATGCCACGACGCCGATGCGCATCGACCCGTGCGCCTTGAACGCCGAGCCGTAGCCGACCGTGTTGCCTTCCGAGAGCGTTTGCACCGCGATCAGTTCCGACGTGAGCGTCATGGCCGGCTGCAAACCCGTGCCGTCGATCGCAGCGGTCACGCCCGACGGCGACGCGCCGTACAGAATGATGCCGGGGCGCACCCAGTCGAAATGCGAAGCCGGATGCCACAGCGTCGCCGCCGAGTTGGCCAGACTGCGCGCGCCGGCAATGCCTTGCGCGCCGCGCTCGAACGCTTCCATCTGATACGCGACGCCGCGCTCGCCGTCGGCATCGGAAAAGTGCGTCATGAGCGTGATCTGTCCGACGCCCTGGCACGCGCGCGCACGCTCCCATGCAAAGCGGAATTTTTCCGGCGTATAGCCGAGCCGGTTCATGCCAGTGTTCATCTTCAACTGGATGTTGACCGGCTTCGACAAACGCGCCATTTCCAGCATGCGCAACTGTTCGTCTGAATGCAGCGCGGTAGTCAGGCTGTAGCGGTCAATGACGTCGATATCGGTCGGACGAAAGAAGCCTTCGAGCAGAAGAATGGGACCCGCCCAACCCAGTTCACGCAACTTCACCGCCTCTTCGAGGTCCAGCAATCCGAAGCCGTCCGTCGCACGCAAGCCGGGGAACACGCGCGCGAGCCCGTGGCCATAGGCGTTCGCCTTGACGACGGCCCAGATCTTCGATTTCTGCGCGTAGCGCCGGGCGACAGCAAGGTTATTGGCAAGAGCGGAGGTGTGAATCGTGGCGGAAAGGGGGCGCGGCATGGGAGTTTTTCGTAAAGACGCTTGCGAATCAGCAGCTTACAGGGCGATTTCAGCGCTCGGCAGCCCACTGGGCGGTGCGATCAAGGATTCTGCTAGTCCGAATCCAGCTATTTTCGTGATATAAAGCCGTGCGCACAACCCATTTCGAACGGCATAAGCCCGGACGCTTTGCACATGGCCGGGACGGACAGACCGCAGCGAGGACAGCATCGCATCAGATGAAAAAAGGTTTTTACACCATCATGGCCGCGCAGTTTTTTTCGTCGCTGGCCGACAATGCGCTTCTGATCGCTGCTATCGCACTGCTGAAAGATCTCCACGCCCCGAACTGGATGACGCCGCTGCTCAAGCTGTTCTTTGTGCTATCGTATGTCGTCCTTGCCGCTTTCGTGGGCGCCTTCGCCGATTCGCGTCCCAAGGGCCGCGTGATGTTCGTCACGAACACCATCAAGGTAGCCGGTTGCATCACGATGCTGGTCGGCGCGCATCCGCTCATTGCGTACGGCATCGTCGGCTTCGGCGCGGCGGCCTACTCGCCTGCCAAATACGGGATTCTGACCGAGCTGCTCCCGCCTGACCGGCTCGTTGCCGCGAACGGCTGGATCGAAGGCACGACCGTCGGCTCGATCATTCTCGGCACGGTACTCGGCGGCGCGTTGATCAGCCCGCACATCGCAGCGCCGATCCTCCGGCAGCACATTCCCACCGTCAATACACCGGCCGAAGCGGCCATGCTGGTAATCATGGCGATCTATGTGATCGCCGCACTGTTCAATCTGCGCATTCCCGACACCGGCGCGCGTTATCCGAAACAGGAACGCGGCCCGATCAAGCTCGTCACCGATTTCGCCGACTGTTTCCTCGTGCTGTGGCGCGACAAGCTCGGGCAGATTTCGCTCGCCGTCACGACGCTGTTCTGGGGCGCGGGCGCGACGCTGCAATTCATCGTGCTGAAGTGGGCGGAAGTGTCGCTGAACATGTCGCTGTCCGAGGCGGCCATTCTTCAGGCGGTGGTAGCGGTCGGCGTGGCGGCGGGCGCGATCTTCGCCGCCTCGCGCGTGCCGTTGAAGAAGTCACTCTCCGTGCTGCCAGTGGGCATCATGATGGGCATCGCCGTGATGCTGATGGCCTTCTACACGCGTAGCCTTTTCCCGGCCCATTGGGGCCTGCATCTCGGCCGCATGCATGTGCCGGGCTATTTGATCGTCGCGTACTTTTTCCTGATGATCGTGGGTGGCCTGTCGGGCTTTTTCGTCGTGCCGATGAATGCGCTTTTGCAGCATCGCGGGCACGTGCTGCTGTCGGCGGGGCATTCGATCGCCGTGCAGAACTTCAACGAGAATCTTTCGGTCCTCGTGATGCTGTGCCTGTACGCCGTGCTCGTCTGGCTCGACGTGCCGGTCGCTGCGGTGATCGTGCTGTTCGGCACTTTCGTCTGCGTGATGATGTGGCTCGTCATGCGCCGTCACCAGGCCAACCAGCGCGCATTCGATTCCGTCGCGCTGATCGGCGAAGTCAAGCACTGACGCTCGAGCCCACCCGCGTCGGGCGCAGCGCGTTTGCGCGGGATGCCTTTCTGCGCGCCTTTACCTTCCCCGTTTTGCCATGACTCAACCAATTCCCAATGTGCTGACTATCGCCGGCTCCGATTCCGGCGGCGGCGCCGGAATCCAGGCCGACCTGAAGGCGTTTTCTGCGCTCGGCGCCTACGGCGCGAGCGTCATTACCGCGCTGACCGCGCAGAACACGCACGGCGTCACGGCGATCCATGCGCCGGACCCGGGCTTCGTCACCGCGCAACTCGACGCCGTGTTCGACGACATCCGCATCGACGCCGTGAAAATCGGCATGCTTGCCAATGCGCCGATCGCACGCGCGGTCGCCGAGGCAATGCGTCGTCACAAGCCGAAATGCATCGTGCTCGACACGGTGATGATCTCAAAAAGCAATCACGCGCTCTTGCTGCCGGATGCGGTCGCCGCGGTGCGCGACGAACTGCTGCCGCTCGCCGATCTGCTGACGCCGAACCTGCCGGAAGCGGCCGCGCTGCTCGGCGTACCGGTCGTCACGGACGAAGCGGGCATGGTCGAGCAAGGCGAAGCGCTGCGCGCACTCGGCGCGCGCGCGGTGCTGATGAAAGGCGGCCATCTGAACGCAACCGACAGCCCGGACTGGCTCGTGCAGGCAAGCGGCACGCTGCGCCTCGGTGGTCCGCGCGTGCCGGTGAAGAATACGCATGGGACGGGCTGCACGTTGTCGTCGGCAATCGCGGCGTTGGTGCCGCTACGCGGCGATCTGGCGAGCGCGGTGGCGGACGCGAAAACCTATCTGACCGGCGCGCTGCAAGCGAGTGACCGGCTGGACGTCGGCAGCGGCGTTGGGCCGGTGCATCACTTTTATCGCTGGTGGTGAGTGTTGGGCCGGCGCGTATGGCGTGCGTGCAGCGACGCTCGCCGGCACGAACGGCGTCGTAACGTTCGCGGTTACTGTCGCGCGTACGCTCTCGCCTGCTCCGGCCAGTCGTCCGGCACGATGAAACCGCGCGAGCGCTCCAGCCAGTTGCCCGCATCGTCCTGAGCGAACGCGGCGACCATGAACGGGCCATGATGATCGGCGAATTGCACGGCGAGCGCGCTCGCGCCAATGAAAGCGGCGGCGGCCGGAACCGTTGCGGGCGCAACGGCTTTGCCTGCGCCGCTGGCATCGAGCGCTGAAGCCGCTTCGTAACGGCGCGGCGCGAGCCATTCCAGACGCGGCAAACTGCGCCAATGCGCTGCGTGTGCTGCCGCGAAAGCCGCCCAGTCCGCGCGTGTGACCCACCAGCCACGATTATGCGACGCGTCCAGCTCGGGCGCATCCGGTGGCGTCTCGCCGTGCCGGTAAAACAGCCAGCCTTTGATGAGCATGCGCGGCGTCCACGGACCTTCGTAGCCGATTGCCTTGAATTCGTCGCGTGAACTCAGCGGCAACTGATGATCCAGTACGTGTGAGAGCTTGAGGTCTAAACGGTCCTTCAGATTCGGACCGACGTAGTCTGCGAGCGCGCCGCGCGAGTCGCCCGCATGCAGATAGCACTTGACCGCCAACTCCCAGTGGAGCCGCGCGCCCTGCCGCGTTTCGAGCAGAAAGTCGCACTCGCCGAGCGTCACGCCCGCGTGTCTTACCTGCACGCCGGCGGCGATCAGCCGCATGGCCGGACCATGCTGGAGAAACCAGCCGAGCAGTCGCTCGGCATAGCGCCCGACACGCGTGATACGCGTGTCGGCCAGATCGCGATGCAACGGCTGCGGTGCGAGGTCTAGCGCGCGCAACCATCGGATCGTCGCGACGGTGTCGCTGGCGTTGTCGAATGGATCGGCGAGCATGCCGGCCGGTGGTTGCGGACGCAACAGATTGGCGCTCAGGAGCAGCCACGCCAGATCACGCACGGCGGGGTCGCACAGTACGTCCAGCAACCCGTCCGCGCGTGGTGTGTCCGAGGCCGCGCGTGGGCCGTACGTGACTGCGGCGGACGCCGCCGGCCCGTCGGCGGCCATTACTGTGTGGCGTTCGACGACGCCGCGCCGGCCGCGCGCCACGTATCGCGGGCAAGGCACAGGTCGGCCCACGCCTTCGCCTTGTCAGGCAGGCTGCGCAGCAGATAGGCCGGGTGATACGTGACGATGACCGGCACGCCTTCGTATGCATGCACACGGCCACGCAGCGACGAAATGCTCGCTTCCGTCTTTAAAAGACTCTGCGCGGCAAAACGGCCGAGCGCGACGATCAGCTTCGGCTTGACGAGCGCCACCTGACGCTGCAGGTACGGCTCGCAGCGTGCGACTTCGTCCGGTTCGGGGTTGCGGTTGCCGGGCGGCCGGCACTTGATCACATTTGCGATGTAGACGTTCGTCCCGCGGGCGAGCGTCAACGCGTGCAGCATGTTGTCCAGCAGCTTGCCGGCCTGGCCGACGAACGGTTCGCCCTGCTTGTCCTCGTTCTCGCCCGGTGCTTCGCCGATCAGCATCCAGTCCGCGTGGCGGTCGCCCACGCCGAATACCGTGTTCGTGCGCTTTTCGCACAGGCGGCAACGCTCACAGCCGGCGACGCGCTCCGCCAGCGCGTTCCAGTCGAGCGTGTGAATGGGCGGCAGCGCGGTTGCATCGCCGGGAGCCTCGCTGGGCGGATGCGCAGGCAGATCGTCGAACCACGCGAAGCTGTCCTCGGGCGGGGTATCGGCGACGGCCGGCGCAGGGGCGCGGGTTGGTGGCGACGGTTTCGTCGCGGGTGGTTCGTCGAAACCGGCTGGATCCGGCTTAAGTTGCGGTGTTGGCGGCGCTTGCGTGGCTTGCGTGGCTTGCGTGGCTTGCGTGGCTTGCGTAGCCTGCGTGGCTTGCGTAGCCTGCGTGGCCTGCGTGGCTTGCGTAGCCTGCGTGACCTGCGTCGCTTGCGCCACGCCGCCTTGCACCTGTGCTTGACCGAGCCGTGCGGCCGCGTCGACCTCAGCAGCAGATGATTCGACCATCACCCCGGCCACCGCCTCCGGCCCCGTCGCCGTGCCGCGCCGCACCCACAGCGGCGTGAGTCCGAACTCTTCCAGTACCGATTCATGCAGCGCCATCCGCGCCCTCCGTGGCAAATGAGAAACGCATCACGATGGCGTCCTCCCGGCTGCGATGCCGCGCCGGATAATAGTTCTTGCGTCGTCCGATCGACATGAAGCCAAAGCGCTCATACAGCCGGATCGCGCGATGGTTCGACGGCCGCACTTCGAGCAGCAGTCCTTCGAGCTTTTCAGCGCGCGTGATGCGCACGGCTTCGCGCAACAGCGAAAGACCGGCGCCGGCGCCTTGCGCGGCCGGCGTGACGCACAGGTTCAGCAGATGCATCTCATCGACGACCGGCATCAGCACGCAATAGCCGATCAGCGTTCCAGTGACATGCCGCAGGCAGACGCCGTAGTAGCCGTTGCGCAGCGAGTCGCCAAAATTGCCGCGGCTCCAGGGGAATTCGTAGGCGAGTTTCTCGATGGCGGCGACTTCGTCCAGATCGCCTTCGGTCATCGGCGACATATAACGGTCCGTGAGCAACACGCCACTCATTGCCGGCCCTCGCCGTCAGACGTGTTATGTGCAGACTCTGCGTGACCGCCGTGTTCCGCCGCTTGCCCGGATGCCGGGCCAACGGGCGGCGCGCTATCGGGCAGCGCGCCAACGGCTCCGTGCGAGCCGCGATTGGGCGGCGAATGGGATGCGGCGGCTTCGGCGATTGAGGAAGCGTCGCTTGCGGAATGACGCGCGTCGCGCGCGGCAGAAGCACTCGCCGCCTTGGCCGCCTTGTCCGCGACACGTTCGGCCGTGGTCTGCGCGACCTTGTCACGCACGTATTCCGGCGCAGCCTGATCCGCGGGGACCGTGCGTCCGGCGCGCAGCGCGCGCAGCGCCGCGTGCGCGAGCGGCACCGCGTCCGGCAGCGCCGCGTGATCGACGGTGCGCGCGGTGGCCACGGCGCGCAGGCGCGCGCCGAAAGCGGCAGCGGCATTGCCCGCCAGCGTGAAGGGCTCATCCGGCAGCACGAGGCGATCCGGTGCGTCGAGCGACGCGGCCTGCACGGTCAGCCATTCGCCCTGCGCATCGTCCCACTTGAAGTCGGCCCAGTAGACCTCGTCCATGCGGGCGTCGAGCGCCGCGAGCACGCGGCTTGCCGACGCGTCGCGCCGCCGGGCGCTTTCCGCGCACGCGAGCAGCGTACCCACCGGCACGACAGGCAGATCGAGCCCAAAAGCAAGCCCTTGCGCGACGCCCGTTGCCGTGCGCAGACCCGTGAACGAACCCGGGCCGGAGCCGAAGGCAATGGCCGCACAGTCTGACAGTTGCAGTCCGGCCTCGCGGAACAGTTCGCGGATTGCGGGGAGCAGGCGCGTACTGGACACGGCGCCGGTCTGCTCGTGGCGGTGCCAGACACGCGGTTCCGCGGATGCCTGCGCCGCCACGTTCTCTTCGGTGGACAGCAGCGCTACCGAGCAGTATTCGGTCGAGGTATCGAGGGCGAGGAGCACGATTTGAGTCATGGACCGTATTGTAATCGGCGGCGCGCGCAGGGATGCGACTTTGGGTCGCCATCGGGTGCGGTTGTCGCCGATGTCTGGAATGCGCCCTCGGCCCCGGGCCGGCACGCACTTGTTATGATCGACCGCGACTTCGATCTCAATCTCCATCCCGACCTCAACCTCAACCTCAACCGCAGGCATCACGACCATGACAGACATCAACGCTCAGTTCACCCAGGCTCAGGAAGACGTGAAGCAACTGCCGGAACGTCCAGGCAATCTGACGATGCTGCGCCTGTATGCGCTTTTCAAGCAGGCATCGGAAGGCGATGTACAGGGCGACAAACCGGGTTTCACCGACATCGTCGGCAAATACAAGTACGACGCGTGGGCTGCGTTAAAGGGCACTTCGCAGGATGCGGCGAAACAGCAGTACGTCGAACTTGTCGAGTCGCTGAAAAGCGGCGCGGCTGCGTAAGCGTCGAAGACGGTCGGCGCCGACTGTTTCTGTCGTCCGCCATGCCGTCACCCTGCACCGACCAAACTTTTGTGCCAGGAAACGTCCTAATAGTGGCGCAGTGCAACAAACTTCTATACAATACTGCCTGCGCTTCACTGCTTTGCCCGGCTCTCATCTAGCGGCCTTTGCGGCGCAGCGCCTCGTAGCGTTTAGCTCCAATCCAGTTTAGAACTGTCCCCTCCTGCCTAGCCCCCTACGGGCGATCATGTCCCAGGCTGGCGGCACGCCGTGTTGGCTTGTCGCATCCGATACAGCTTCTAACGAAAAGCTCGCCTTCATTGTTGCGAGCTGCCCCCGTTTTTCGATTTGCTCGCTGCTTCTTTGCTCGCTGAATCCGACGACTTGGGTATGCCGATTGGCGCCGACGTTTCATTCCGTGTGTACCAAGGATTTACCAAGGATTCTCATGACTTCGAGCAATACCACCAGCCCGCTGAACGCCATCGCCGACCAGGCCCTCGGTCTCGCAGACGTCGACACCGCACCCGCGCAAGCCGCAGCCGTTGCTGCCGCGCCCGCTGCTGCCGCCGCCGAAACCGCAGCGCCCGCCGGCCCGTCGTTCGCGTCGCTGGGCTTGTCCGCGGACGTCGTCTCCGCATTGACCGCCGCCGGCTATTCGAACCCCACGCCGGTTCAGCAACGCGCGATTCCGGCTGGCATCGCCGGCCGTGACCTGCTGGTCTCGAGCCCGACCGGTTCGGGCAAGACCGCCGCGTTCATGCTGCCCGCCATCGAGCGTTTCTCCCAGCTGCAAAAAGCACAAGCCAGCCAGCCGCGCGAGCCGCGTCCGGCCGACGGTGGCCGTGGCCGCCGCCCGCAGCCGGTCGCCCGTCCGACCATGCTGGTACTGACGCCGACCCGCGAGCTCGCCATGCAGGTCACCACCGCTGCCGCCACGTACGGCAAGCACCTCAAGCGTCTGCGCACCGTCAGCATTCTGGGTGGCGTCGCCTACGGTCAACAGTTGATGCTGCTGGCCAAGAACCCCGAAATTCTGGTTGCTACGCCGGGCCGTCTGATCGACCACCTGGAACGCGGCCGTATCGATCTGTCGCAACTGCAGATCCTCGTGCTCGACGAAGCCGACCGCATGCTCGACATGGGCTTCATCGAAGACATCGAGACGATCGTTGCCGCTACCCCGGCTTCGCGTCAGACCATGCTGTTTTCGGCTACGCTCGACGGCAAGATCGGTTCGCTCACAGGCCGTCTGCTGAAAGATCCGGAGCGTATCGAGATCGTTCAGCGTCTGGAGCAGCGCACGAACATCGCGCAAACCGTTCATTACGTGGACGACCGCGATCACAAGGATCGTCTGCTCGACCATCTGCTGCGTGATTCGGGCCTCGACCAGGCTATCGTTTTCACCGCCACCAAGATGGATGCGGACCAACTGGCTGGCCGTCTGGCCGACGCCGGCTTCGAATCGGCCGCGTTGCACGGCGATCTGCCGCAGGGCGCGCGTAACCGCACGATCCGCGCGTTGCGCGAGCGCCGCGTGCGCGTGCTGGTCGCAACGGACGTCGCCGCTCGCGGTATCGACATTCCGGGCATCACGCACGTGTTCAACTACGATCTGCCGAAGTTCGCGGAAGACTACGTGCACCGTATCGGCCGTACCGGCCGTGCTGGCCGCTCGGGTATCGCGGTGAGCCTCGTGCATCACGCCGAGCAGGGCGCGCTCAAGCGCATCGAGCGTTTCGTGCGCACCCCGCTGCCGGTCAATGTCGTCGAAGGTTTCGAGCCGCGCAAGTCGGCTCCGTCGGGTAACGGCCGTCCTGGCTTTGGCGGCCGCGGCCGTCCGGGCGGTGGCAACGGCGGCGGCCGTCGTTTTGGTAGCGGTGCGGGCAAACCGGCTGGCGCCGGCAACGGCGGTTCACGCAGCGGCAGCAGCAATGGCAGCGGCTGGGCCGGCAAGTCGGCGGGCGGCGGTTCGCGTGAGGGCTACGGCGGCTCGCGCGACGGTGGCTACGGCGCACGCCGCAGCGACGGTCCGCGCACGGCGCGTCGCGGCAGCTAATTCTGCGCTGACGTCACACTGAATGAAACCGGACGGGGTCGCACCGTCCGATGAAAAGGAAAGCCGGTGCTCATGCGCCGGTTTTTTTTCGTCCGCATTTCGTCGACCGCATGATTTCACCATGTGGAAAATTTTTTTGCTCAGTAAAAAATCGTGCTGCAAGGCACAAGTCGCCGCATTGCAACATGGAAAAAATGGTTTCTCAATGCGGAATTGAGCATGCAAGGTATTGATTTTAAAAATAAATAAAAATCAACAAAACATCCATCGGCGACTATGACCTAACTCCTCGTTTGCCTAGACTCTTATACAAGAGTTCGCGAAACAAAAGGCCTTAGCCGAAGCATGCGACGGCCTGACGCTTCGACGAACACAGAGTCACTCATCCATTACAGGCAAACAAGGAGCACACCATGAACCGCCAGGAACAAGCCAGACAGTTGCAGCAGCAATGGGAAACCGATCCGCGCTGGAAGGGCGTGAAGCGCAGCTATACGGCGGAAGACGTGATCCGTCTGCGCGGTTCGGTGCAGGTCGAGCACACGCTCGCCAAACGCGGCGCGGAGAAGCTGTGGCACAGCGTCAACACGGAACCGTTCGTCAATTCGCTCGGCGCGCTGACCGGCAACCAGGCCATGCAGCAAGTGAAGGCCGGCCTCAAGGCCATCTATCTGTCGGGTTGGCAAGTCGCGGGCGATGCGAATGTCGCCGGCGAAATGTATCCGGACCAGTCACTGTATCCGGCGAACTCGGTGCCGCTCGTCGTGAAGCGCATCAACAACACGCTGACGCGCGCAGACCAGATCCAATGGTCGGAGGGCAAGAATCCGGGCGATGAGGGTTATATCGACTACTTCGCACCGATCGTCGCGGACGCTGAAGCCGGGTTTGGCGGCGTACTGAACGCGTTCGAGCTGATGAAAGCGATGATCGAAGCCGGCGCCGCGGGCGTTCACTTCGAAGACCAGCTCGCTTCGGTGAAAAAATGCGGTCACATGGGCGGCAAGGTGCTGGTGCCGACGCGTGAAAACGTCGCGAAGCTGACCGCCGCGCGTCTTGCCGCCGACGTTTCGGGTGTTCCGACCGTGCTGCTGGCGAGAACGGACGCGGAAGCCGCCGACCTGATCACCTCGGACGTCGATGAAAACGACAAACCGTTCCTGACGGGCGAGCGCACGGTGGAAGGCTTCTATCGCACGAAGCCGGGTCTCGAACAGGCCATTTCGCGCGGCCTCGCCTACGCGCCGTATGCCGACATGATCTGGTGCGAGACCGGCAAGCCGGACCTCGAATTCGCGAAGAAATTCGCCGATGCGATCCATAAGGAGTACCCGGACCAGTTGCTGTCGTACAACTGCTCGCCGTCGTTTAACTGGAAGAAGAATCTGGACGACGCGACGATCGCCAAGTTCCAGCGCGAACTCGGCGCAATGGGCTACAAGTTCCAGTTCATCACGCTGGCCGGCTTCCACGCGCTGAACTACTCGATGTTCAACCTCGCGCACGGCTACGCCCGCAACCAGATGACGGCGTTCGTCGAGATGCAGCAGGCTGAATTTGCAGCGGCCGAAAAGGGTTTCACCGCCGTCAAGCATCAGCGCGAAGTCGGCACGGGCTATTTCGACGCCGTCACGCAAACGGTCGAGCGCGAAGCATCCACCACGGCGCTGCACGGTTCGACGGAAGACGAACAGTTCTTCGACAAGAAGGTCGCCTGACTGGCTGCGCGACTGCACGGTCATGCCCGCAGCTGCGGCTGCGGGCATCATTCAGAGCGGCAGGCACAGTTGGGAAACAGACGGCCAGCGGCCCCGTTAGCGGGCCTTCGTCGCGCGGAGGATTCGCGTGCGTCCCGCCGTTGTCACGCGCCTTCACGCACCGTCAGCGGTACACGATTACCGGAATTTTGGTATGCGTCAGCACGCGCTGCGTTTCACTGCCGATGAGCAGACTGCCCAGCCCGCGCCGTCCGTGCGACGCCATGAAGATGACGTCGCACGCCCCCCGCTCCGCCGCCTCGATGATGCCGAGATACGGCGCCGGATGCACACTCGTGCGGCTATCGACAGTCACGCCGACACGGTGCGCGGCCAGTTCCACATCCCGCAGATGCGCACGCGCTTCACGTTCGCTGCGTTGCAGGAATTCAGAAGGCGGCTCGATCACCACATCGGAAAACGGTGAATACGGATATTGCGGCAGACACGCGTAAGCGGTAATGCGCGCGTCGACCGCCTGCGCAAGATCGATCGCGCCGTCGATAGCCTTGCGCGACAGATCCGAACCGTCGGTCGGAACCAGGATATGCCTGAACATGATGCCCTCCGTCGCCGTCTGCACGCAGCGCGGCGTCAGCGTCCAACGAGGCACGGCCTGCAGGCCGTTCAGTAGATTGTAGGTCGTGCTTGTCGGGCCGCGGGCAATTCGAGGGTCTGTGCGCATATCGAAAACCCGCTGTACGCGCGAGGATTCATTACACGGCACATGCTGTCAGGCCCAATAACTTGGATGGCCGTACGTATGTTTAAGGAAATCCAGGAAAAGTCTAACGCGCAGGGGCAAGTGACGACGCTGCGGAAACACCGCGTGAATGCCGATCGGCGGCGCGGCGAATTCGTCGAGCACACTGATGAGCCGTCCGGCTGCAATGTCGGTGCCGACTTCCCACCACGAGCGCCACGCGAGGCCGTAGCCTTCCAGACACCATTCGTGCAATACCGCGCCGTCCGAGCATTCCATCGTGCCCGAGACCTTGATCGACACCACCTTGTCGCCCTGCTGGAAAACCCAGCCGCGCTGCTGGTTGGCGCTCGCGCCGAGCGCCAGACAGTTGTGATGCGCGAGATCGGCAAGCGTATGCGGCGCGCCGCGCCGGCTCAGATACGCCGGCGAGGCCACGCATACCCGGCGGTTTTCGCCGAGCCGGAGCGATACCAGCGACGAGTCCGGCAATTCGCCCAGCCGCACTGCGCAGTCAAACCCTTCGTTGACCAGATCGACGAGCCGGTCGGACAGATCGAGCGTGATCGACACGTCCGGATGCGCGACGGTAAACGCCGGCACGAGCGGCGCGACATGGCGCCGCCCGAAGCCCGCCGGCGCCGACAGTCGCAAGTGGCCGCTCGCCTTGACGCCGCCCGCCGACACGCTGGCCTCGGCGTTCTGCATATCGTGAATGACACGCTGACAGTCTTCGAGAAAGGCCGAGCCTTCGAAGGTCAGCGTGATTTTGCGTGTGGTGCGCACCAGCAGTTTGACGCCGAGACGCTCTTCGAGCGCGTCGATGCGGCGGCCGATGATCGCGGGCGCCACGCCCTCCGCCAGCGCGGCGGCCGAGAGGCTGCCCTTCGCCGCGACGGTGACGAAAGTTTCGATCTGCTTGAAACGATCCATAGATGGTCTGGAGCCGCGATGGCGAGAGTGATCGGTGCGCGTCAGATTAGGTATATGAAAGTAAAAGATCAAGTGATCTTTAGCCTCTTTTTTAACGTCCAGCATCACTAATACAATTCTCTCCGACCTCTGACAGGAGTGCACGGCAATGTCGGCCATAACGACACCTTCCCCAAAAGCAGTCATCTTCGACGCGTACGGCACCCTTTTCGACGTGCATTCGGTGGTCGCTGCCGCAGAGCAGCTGTTCCCCGGCCACGGCGATGCGCTCTCGCAGTTGTGGCGCCTGAAACAGATCGAATACACGCAGTTGCGCACACTTGCCGACACGGGTGGCGCGCACTACCGCCCGTTCTGGGATATCACGCTCGACGCCTTGCGCTTCGCCGCAAAAAAACTGCATCTCACACTGGGCCGCTCGGCAGAAAAACGGCTGATGGACGAGTACGCGTGCCTGTCCGCGTTTCCCGATGCCGTCACCGTGCTGCGTCAATTGCACGAATCGGCTTCGGCGCCTTTAGCTTCAACGGACCAGGCCCACCAGTCGCGTCCCGGGCTCGCGATCCTGTCCAACGGCAATCCGCAAATGCTCGACATCGCAGTGAAGAGCGCCGGCATGACCGGCCTCTTCGACCACGTGCTGTCCGTCGACGCCGTGCGCGCCTACAAGCCCTCGCCCGCCGCCTACGCGCTCGGCACACAAGCCTTCGATGCGCCACGGCGCGAGATCGTCTTCGTGTCGTCGAACGGTTGGGACGTGGCCGGCGCCACATGGTTTGGCTTCACCACTTTCTGGCTCAACCGGCTGAATGCACCGGTCGAAGAACTGGGCGTCGTTCCGCATGGGACGGGCGCAAGCATGAGCGAGCTGCCCGCCTTTCTCACCACCCTCGCGTCCTGCGTCAAAACCGCTGGCAACCGCACGCGCCACAGCCCTGGCGCATGACGGTCAGCAGCGCACTCTCGCGACGCACCACCGCAATCCACTATCCGCATCTTTGCAATCTGACCGACCAAGGAGAAAACATGGCGAACCCGCAGTCATCGCACGCATCATTGCAGTTGCCGCAAGGCATGGACATCTCGGCCGACATCAAGCCGGGCTACGAAGCGGTTCTCACGCGCGAAGCGCTCGAACTCGTCGCGGCACTGCATCGCACGTTCGAGCCGCGTCGGCGGGAACTGCTGGAGGCGCGCGCGGAGCGCTCGAAGCGTCTCGACGCGGGTGAACGGCCTGACTTTCTCGCGTCAACGAAAAGCATTCGGGAAGGCGACTGGACCATCGCGCCGCTGCCGCAGGACCTGCAATGTCGGCGTGTCGAAATCACGGGCCCGGTCGAGCGCAAGATGATCATCAACGCGCTGAACTCGGGCGCGGATTCGTACATGACCGACTTCGAGGATTCGAACGCGCCGAGCTGGGATAACCAGATCACCGGCCATATCAATCTGAAGGAAGCCGTGCGCCGCACGATTTCGCTGGAACAGAATGGCAAGACCTACAAGCTGAACGACAAGATCGCGACGCTGATTGTGCGTCCGCGCGGCTGGCATCTGGATGAGAAGCACGTGACCGTAGACGGCAAGCGTGTGTCCGGCGGCATCTTCGACTTTGCGCTTTTCATGGTCCACAACGCGAAGGAACAGGTCGCGCGCGGCACGGCGCCCTATTTCTATCTGCCGAAGATGGAAAGCCATCTGGAAGCGCGCCTGTGGAACGACATTTTCGTCGCCGCGCAGGAAGCGGTCGGCGTACCGCGCGGCACGATTCGCGCAACGGTGCTGATCGAGACGATCGTCGCCGCATTCGAGATGGATGAAATCCTGTACGAGTTGCGCGACCATAGCTCGGGCCTGAATGCAGG
Source organism: Paraburkholderia sp. PREW-6R (assembly GCF_039621805.1). NCBI lineage: Bacteria > Pseudomonadati > Pseudomonadota > Betaproteobacteria > Burkholderiales > Burkholderiaceae > Paraburkholderia > Paraburkholderia sp. PREW-6R. The sequence goes on from NZ_CP155073.1 coordinate 1,970,022, forward strand.
CCGCTGGGACTACATCTTTTCGGCCATCAAGAAGTTCAAGGCAGACCGCGATTTCTGCCTCGCCGACCGCTCGCAGATCACGATGACGTCGCCGTTCATGCGCGCTTATGCGCTGCTGTTGCTAAAGACCTGCCACCGCCGCAATGCGCCCGCGATCGGCGGCATGAGCGCGCTGATCCCGATCAAGAACGATCCCGCCGCGAACGACAAAGCAATGGGCGGCGTGCGCTCGGACAAGGCGCGCGACGCCGGCGACGGTTACGACGGCGGCTGGGTCGCGCACCCGGGCCTCGTGCCGATCGCGATGGAAGAGTTCGTCAAGGTGCTCGGCGACAAGCCGAACCAGATCGGCAAGCAGCGCGAAGACGTGCTCGTGACCGCCACCGATCTGCTGGACTTCCGCCCGGAAACGCCGATCACCGAAGCGGGCTTGCGCAACAACATCAACGTTGGGATTCATTACCTCGGCGCGTGGCTCGCGGGCAATGGCTGCGTGCCGATCCACAATCTGATGGAAGACGCGGCCACGGCGGAGATCTCGCGCTCGCAGGTGTGGCAGTGGATTCGCTCGCCGAAGGGCAAGCTCGAGGACGGCCGCAAGGTCACGGCTGAACTGGTGCGGGAACTGTCGGCGCTGGAACTCGACAAGGTGAAGCAGGCCGTGGGCGGTGATACGAAGCCATACGACCGCGCTGCGCACATTTTCGAAGAGATGTCGACCTCGGAACGCTTCACCGACTTCCTGACCCTGCCGCTGTACGAAGAAATCTGACGCGCGTTTTCACACGCCTGCATCAGCCAGCTACGACGCAGTACCGGGTCCGCTCTCACCCGCCACGCAGTGCGCGCTGCCTGCCTGAACACGCACGCGATGAAGGAGCGGCCCGGGTCGCACGACTGACCGACCGGACGGCCCGACAGGCTCGATGCTTGCCGGGCCGTTTTTTTGCGCTCGTGGATACGGACACTTTCACGCATGTGCGTGACCCGGGACTAGCGCGACGTGCGGTATTCGATCCAGTCGCCGCAGCGGATTTCGGGCAGACCTTTGGCGGCATTCGGCGTGATCGGATAAAAGCGGCAGTTCAGCACGTTGCCGTCCACCTTCAACATCACTTCGCGCGCGAGGAACAGATCTTCGACGCCGGGATAGACCGCTTCGATTTCATCGAGCACGGCGACGAGCGCGTCCTCTATTTCGTAGACGTCGCCGATCACGTCGACGCCCGCTTCGTCGACCACGAGACCGGGATATGACCCGAAGTCGAACAGGTGGCCGCGCACCGTAGCCGTGCCGAGCAGATTCGGTGCGGCAATATCGTTGCGCGCCGCCGCCTCGCTGATGTCGTTCACTTCGCCGGCCCGCAGCGTGCCGTATACAAAAACCGTCTGCATTGTCGTGTGTTCTCCTTACCGTGAATGTTCTAGATCAGCGCCGCGCTGGCCACCAGCACACCGTCGATGTCCGCGTAGATCCATTCGCCAGGACGCACCAGCGCGCCTGGCAATTGCACCGGCACGTCACGCTCGCCCGCACCGAGCCGCTGGCCGCGGCGCGGACAGGTTGCCACGGCCGCTATGCCGACGTTCATGTCGTTGAGTTCAAGCGTGTCGCGCACACAGCCGTTCAGCACGATACCCGCCCAGCCGTTCTGCTCCGCGATCTGGGCAAGGTTCGCGCCCACCAGCGCGCAGCGCAGACTGCCGCCGGCATCCACCACGAGCACGCGGCCCGCGCCGTTCTGTTCGAGCGTGGCGCGCACGAGTGCGTTGTCTTCGAATACCTTGAGCGTGACCGCTTCGCCGCTGAAACACTCGCTGCGGCTAAAGAGATGAAACACCGGTTCGAGCACGCGCAGCGTGCCGAGCGCCAGTTGGTCCTCGTGTGCGTCGCACAGGTCGGCGGTGGCAAAACTCATGGCGGCTCTGCTCGTCGAATTCGTTGATCTGGGCATTATGCAACGTCGGAATTCGCGCAACACCTACAATGAGAAGCCCGTTGAACGCTCGGATCCCGCACGGCGCGGGTGCGAACCGTGATGGCGGACTGTGATACCGTCCTGCTCCGGTGTAACGAGCGACTTCTCATACCGACCCGATCATCGCCATGAGTTCGTCCGTAGAAACAGATTCGTCCGGCTCGGTTCATGTCGCCGACATTCCGCTGGAGTTCCAGCCGACCGACACGCATCCGATACGCGTGCGCTCGCGGCAGATGCCGTCCGGCTGGCGTATCGCGCGCCACACGCATGCGTGGGCACAGGTCGCCTATGCGTCGCGCGGCGTGCTGCGGGTTGCGACGACAGGCACGACATGGATGGTGCCGCCCTCGCGCGCCATCTGGGTGCCGCCGCACGTGACACATGAAGTGTTCGCCGTCGAGGATGCGTTCCTGCGCACGCTTTACATCACCGAAAACAAGGTGCCGGAGGCACTGGACACACCGCGCGTGGTGGAAGTGTCGGATCTGCTGCGCGAAGTGATCGCCGCGCTCGACACGCCCGGCATTTCGACGACGCGCGAAAATTTGCTCGGCGCGCTCGCGCTCGATGAACTGACGCGCTCGCAGCCTTTGCCGCTTTCCGTGCCGATGCCCAGCGAAAAGCGTCTGCGCGCGCTCTGCGAGGCGGTGATCGCCGACCCGACGCACGCGGGGTCGCTCGAACAATGGGCGTCGAGCGTCGGCGCAAGTACGCGGACCATTGCGCGGCTGTTTCGTCAGGAGTTGGGCGTGAGTTTCTCACAGTGGCGACAGCAGGCGATTCTGGCGCGCGCTATTCCGCTGTTGAGCCAGGGCCGGCCGCTGTCGAAAGTCGCACAGGAGTTGGGCTATCAGAGTCAGAGTGCGTTTTCCGCGATGTTCCGGCGCGCGTTCGGTGCGAGCCCTCGGGCGTTTATTGAGCGGGGCTCAGAACATCGCGCGGAAAGCGGCCATCGCGAAAGCATCGAGATTTCCGATGATGAATCAGCGCACCGGCACAGCGAGGCATCCGATCACTGAGCGCTACCTTCAGACGCGCCGCGCCAGATGACGTATCGCGCCAAGCTGCGCCAGACGTGGGCCGGCCAGCTTGTAGCCTTTGCGCTGGTAGAGTCGCGCAGCCGGGTTGTCGACGAACACGCGCAGTTGCAACTCGCGCAACCCGCGTTCGCGCGCCCATTGGTGTGACACGTCGAGCATATATGTGCCGGCGCCGAGCCGGCGGTGCCCTTCGGCGATCTGCACGTCGCGGATGTGCAGCGAGTCGCCTTCCTGCGTGATGCGCAGCACGCCGATGGGCGTGCCGTCGTCCAGTTGAAGAATAAAATTTTCGGACTCACGCCAGCTGCCGAGAAAAAGATCGGCGCGCCACACGAGATGATGTCGACGGTAGTAGCCGCCCATATTGTTGCGAGTCAGCGCCTCGGCGAACTCGAAATCGTCCATGCTGGCTTGACGCAGATGAAACGGTAACGGAGCTTCGGTTGGATCGAACATGGCGGCACGACGAAGATGAGTCGGTTCAACGGTAGAACAGGCTGCGCGCGCTGGCAATGGCTGTTTGTCCCGAGCATACCCAGGCCGGCTGCGAAAGTGGACCACACAGGAATAAAAAAAGCCCACTTCTTTCGAAGTGGGCTTTTTCAAATCTGGCGGAGCGGACGGGACTCGAACCCGCGACCCCCGGCGTGACAGGCCGGTATTCTAACCAACTGAACTACCGCTCCAGATTTTTAAACCGTGGCCGATGAGCGCATAAACTGACTGCTTCACCACATGACCGCTTGCCACTGCACCGTTCAACTTCTAACCGAACGACGCCGATACTTTGGCGTCCCCTAGGGGATTCGAACCCCTGTACTCACCGTGAAAGGGTGATGTCCTAGGCCTCTAGACGAAGGGGACAACGTACTGCTTACACCTTTAATGAAAAAGCCCGTTCAGGTTTGGATGAACGGGCTTTGTCTGGCGGAGTGGACGGGACTCGAACCCGCGACCCCCGGCGTGACAGGCCGGTATTCTAACCGACTGAACTACCACTCCAGTCTTTACACCTGGCTTGCGAGCGTCGGTTATTTCTCAGCAAGCTGCGCTTCTTTACTGCTAATCAGGTGCTAACCCGACACACTAAAGTGACGCTGATGTTTGGCGTCCCCTAGGGGATTCGAACCCCTGTACTCACCGTGAAAGGGTGATGTCCTAGGCCTCTAGACGAAGGGGACATAATCTTTTCAGATCTGTCTTTATTTCACAGCTAACGTACGCTAACTAGCTAGCTAATTCGTCACGTCAACTGCGAAGACCAGCATTTTAGCCACTGTACAACTCTTTGTGAAGTCCTTTTTGCTACAACTTCTACACTTCAAACAACTTCACACTGCTCTGATGGTGGAGGTAAGCGGGATCGAACCGCTGACCTCTTGCATGCCATGCAAGCGCTCTCCCAGCTGAGCTATACCCCCTTGCAGAACAGAAACGAGATTCTAGAGGCCAATCTACGCTTTGTAAATACCCTTTGAGCAATTGCATGCGACTATTTTCGCAAGTCGCATGCAAACCCTCTCAAGGCACGCGCAAACACGATCAGCCTTACGCTTTCTGGATTCGATTCACTACCACGTCGCGACCGAACAGCATCAATACGCTGTCGATCGACGGCGTATGCGTGGTGCCCGCCACCAGTAGCCGAACCGGCATGGCCAGTTGCGGCATTTTCAGCTTGTGCGCGGTGAGCGTTGCCTTCAACGCAGCGGCGATCGCTTCCTTGTTCCATTCGACGGTCTTGAGCGCACTGGCCAGTTCGGCCAGCGCCGGACGCACGGCGTCGGTCACATGTTGCGCGAGCGATTCCGCGTCAGGCGCTGGCGTGCGATAGAACATCGCGGCATTCTCCGCGATCTCCTTCACCGTCGATGCACGGTCTTTCAGCAAGCCCACCACGGCGACCAGATCCGCCCCTTGCGCAATCGCGGCCTCGTCGATCCCGAGTTCCGCGAAGAACGGCCGCACCAGCCCGGCGAGCCGCGCGTTGTCGGCTTCCTTGATGTAGTGCGCGTTCAGCCAGTTGAGCTTGTCATGATCGTACTGGGCGGGCGACTTACCCAGATGCTCCAGATCGAACCATTCGACGAACTGTTCGCGCGTGAAAATCTCCGCGTCGCCATGTGACCAACCGAGGCGCGCCAGATAATTGACCACGGCTTCGGGCAGATAGCCGGCATCGCGATAACCCATGACGCTCATCGCCCCATGACGCTTGCTCATCTTCTCGCCCTGCTCGTTCAGCACGGTCGGCAAGTGCGCATAGACCGGCGGCTCGCCGCCGAGCGCCCTCAAAATGTTGATCTGACGCGGCGTGTTGTTCACGTGATCGTCGCCGCGAATCACGTGCGTGATGCGCATGTCCAGATCGTCGACCACCACGCAGAAGTTGTAGGTAGGCGTGCCGTCCGGGCGCGCGATCACGAGGTCGTCGAGTTCTTCATTCGAGATCTCGATGCGGCCTTTCACGGCGTCGTCCCACGCGACCACGCCGGTCAACGGGTTGCGGAAACGCAGAACGGGCTGCACGCCGGCAGGCGGCTCCGGCAGAACCTTGCCCGGCTCGGGGCGCCACGTGCCATCGTAACGCGGCTTCTCGCCGGCTTCACGCTGACGTTCGCGCAGTGCGTCGAGTTCTTCCGTCGACATGTAGCACGGGTACACGAGCCCCGCGTCCTGCATCTGCCTGAGCACTTCGCGGTAACGGTCCATGCGCTGCATCTGGTAGAACGGACCTTCGTCGAAATTCAGGCCGAGCCACTCCATGCCTTCCAGTATCGCGTCGACGGACTGCGTGGTGGAGCGCTCAACGTCGGTGTCCTCGATCCGCAGCACGAAAGTCCCTTTCATCTTGCGCGCGAACGCCCACGGATACAGCGCGGAGCGAATGTTGCCGAGGTGGATGAAGCCGGTGGGACTCGGTGCGAAACGGGTACGAACGGAGGTGGTCATTAGCGGTTACTCGAAGACAGGCGCCGGCGCCCGGGCAAGCATCGCCCGCGAAGCGCGGCTGCGGAGCGCCCATGCAGCGCAGGGCGCCGTTCATGGACACGAAGGAATTCATTGCGAGAGGCGAATTATACCTTCGCACGCGCGTTGGCCGTCCTCGTCCAGAAGGCGTAGGACGTGTGCAAACGGCTCGCGCACCGGCTTTGCCAGCGTCCGGGCACCTCGTCTGCACCTCGTCTGCAACGATTCATTACCGCGTCCCCGCGCGCCCAGGGCTTTGATTTATGATGTGCGCGCGCTACGGATGCAGATAGAACCGCAGCGCCTGGAAACGCCGCCGGCGATCCCGGCCGTCTGACTATCTGGCCCGCACGTCCGATCGCGGCAGTCGGGCCAGCATTGATTGCACCGCTTGTGCCGTTGCTGGAGAACTCGTTGAAATCGTCATCCCCTCGCATTGCCCGTCGCCAGTTTTCGCTGGCGGCCGCCTCTGCCGCCGCGTCGGCCGTGCTTGCCGCGTGCACCACGACCACCGGCGGCAGAACTGACAGCACATCGGCTGTCGCCACCGCGCCGACGAATCCGCCGCCGCTGGAAAGGCTTCAGCGTCCACTACGCGTGGCGCTCGCGCTAGGCGGCGGCGCAGCGCGCGGCTTCGCGCACATCGGCGTGATCAAGGCGCTCGAAGCGCGCAATATCCAGATCGATCTCGTGGCCGGCACCAGCGCGGGTTCAGTGGTCGGCGCGCTGTATGCGTCCGGCATGAACGGCTTTGCGCTGAACAAGCTTGCGCTCACGATGGACGAAGCATCGATCAGCGACTGGGCCATGCCGTTTCGCGCGCGCGGTTTCCTGCAGGGCATCGCGCTGCAGAACTACCTGAACACGACGTTGAACAACCGTCCGATCGAGAAAATGGCGAAGCCGCTCGGCGTGGTCGCGACCGATCTGAACACCGGCCAGCCAATCCTGTTTCAGCGCGGCAATACTGGCGTAGCGGTGCGCGCGTCGTGCAGCGTGCCGTCCATTTTCGAACCGGTGAAGATTGGCGGCCATGAATACGTGGACGGCGGCCTCGTAAGCCCGGTGCCGGCGTCATTCGCACGCAAGATGGGCGCGGATTTCGTGATCGCCGTGGACATCTCGCAGCGTCCCGAGAGCGGCTTGACCGCCAGTTCGTTCGACGTGCTGATGCAGACCTTCACGATCATGGGCCAGACGATCAAAGCATACGAACTCGACAAATACGCAGACGTGGTCATTCGTCCGAATCTGGCCGCCATGAGCGGCAGCGATTTTTCCCAACGCAATGCCGCGATCCTGGCAGGCGAAGAAGCGGCGGCCAAGATGATGCCGGAGTTGCAGCGCAAGCTGGCAGCGAGCCGCGCCGCAGCATCACCCTCCACGTAAAAACCCACTCCCGATGAAAAAAGCCTGCTTAGAGCGAAGCAGGCTTTTTCTTTGGTACTGATACCGGCCAGACAGCAGGCAGAAACCTACTGATTGCCGCCGATCGTCGCGTTCACACGCTTGCGCAGGTCTTCACCCTCCTGATACGAGGTCTCGATCCGGCGTGCGCCAGTGAAGCGCTTTTCCCAGTACCCGTTATCCAGATCGTCGACGCGGATCGTGCTGCCCGTGGAAGGCGAATGCACGAACTTGTTGTCGCCGATGTAGATGCCGACGTGTGAGAACGTCCGGCGCATCGTATTGAAGAACACGAGATCGCCCGGCTTCAGATCGCTCACGCGAACCTTTTCGCCGACGCGGCTCATCTCCTCGGCGCGGCGCGGCAGCGCCATGCCCAGCGTGTCCTGAAACACGTAGCGGACAAAGCCGCTGCAATCGAGACCAGAATCAGGAGTATTGCCACCCCAACGGTAGCGGACGCCGATCATGTTCAGCGCGCCTACGACCACGTCGCCTGCCTTGCCAGCCATGCCGGACAGGAAAGACTTTGCGCTGCTGTCGCTAGCCGGAGCGGCTGCCTGTGTGACGGGAGAGGACAACGAATTCGACCCGGGAAGGGGCGAATAGGCGGCATTCTGATTGAAACTGCTTGATTCGTCGGCGAAAGCGCCGGGAGCTGCTGCCATCAAGACGCCAATGAACATCCCGGCGGCGACGCGCGTGCAAGCCTGGGTCAGGTTTCTGTGCTGCATTGGTCGGTATTTTTTGCCTAAAAATCAGCGGTCTACGGAAAAAAGTTTGGTCGATACTAGCCAGTAAGTATTCACGTGTCAAAAGAAATAGAAAAATACAATCGAGACACGCACCCAATTGGTGAAAGAGGTGAAAAATCAAAGCTCAAGCGACGCTTTCAGCAGCTTTCGCGTGTAAGGATGCGACGGAGTTGCAAAGATCTGCTCAACCTCGCCACTTTCCACGATAGAACCGTTTTGCATCACCGCGACACGGTGTGCCATCGCCCCGATCACCGCCAGATCGTGGCTGATGAAAACGAAGCCCAGGTTGTACTTCTGCTGCAATCCGGCGAGCAGTTTCAGCACTTGCTGCTGGATCGAAACGTCGAGTGCGCTGGTCGGCTCGTCGAGAATCAGAATGCGCGGCTCCAGTACCAGCGCCCGAGCAATGGCAATCCGCTGACGCTGGCCGCCCGAAAACTCGTGCGGGTAACGTTGCAGCACCGTGCGGTCGAGGCCGACTTCGCGCAGCACCGCTATCACCTTGTCGCGCCGTGCTTGCGGCGTCATCTGCGGGCGGTGCAGCGCCAACCCTTCGCCGACGATCCGCTCGATGGTTTGCCGCGGTGAAAGCGAACTGAACGGATCCTGAAAGACCACCTGCATGTTCGAGCGCAACGCGGTCCGCTCGGCGCCGCGATAGCTGCGAAGCGCCCTGCCCTGAAACTCGATCTCGCCGTGCGCGGTGCGCTGCAGTCCCAGGAGCGCCATTGCCAGCGTGGATTTGCCCGACCCCGATTCGCCGACGATCCCCAATGTCTCGCCCTGGCGCACGGACACGGTCACGTCATCGACGGCACGAAAGCGGCCCGCACGGAACCAGCCGCTCCAGCCCGGCAACCGGGTTCTGAAGTCGACGGATACGTCCCGCGCTTCGAGCAGCACCGGCGAGATGGGCAGCACCGGCACCACCGTGCGTTCCGGCCGGCTTGCGAGCAACCGTTGCGTGTAAGGATGCTGCGGCGACTCGAAGACCTGCTCGACAGTGCCGCTTTCCACGAGCGTACCCCGCTCCATCACCGCGATGCGTTGCGCGAAGCGGCGCACCAGATTCAGATCGTGCGTGATCAGCAGCACGGCCATGCCGCGCTTTTCCGCTTCGTCGCGCTGCAATTCGAGCAGCAGTTCGACGATCTGCGCGCGGATCGTCACGTCGAGCGCGGTGGTGGGCTCGTCGGCGAGCAGCAGACGCGGCCGGCACGCGAGGGCCATCGCGATCATGGCACGCTGACGCTGACCGCCGGAGAGCTGATGCGGATAGCTGTTCACGCGCTTGCCCGGTTCGGCAATGCCGGTGCGTCCGAGGAGCGCGACCGCGCGCTTGCGCGCCTCGTTCGCCGTCACGCCGTCGTGCACGACGATCGTCTCCGCGATCTGATCGCCGACCGTGTAAAGCGGATTGAGCGCGGTCATGGGCTCCTGGAAGATCATCGCGATATCCGAGCCACGCAGCCCGCGCATCTCGCGTTCGCTTTTGCCGAGCAGGTCCTCGCCGTCGAAACGGATTGCGCCGCTCACCTGCGCGTCGCTCAGCAGGCGCAGGACCGACAGGGCCGTCACGCTCTTGCCCGACCCCGATTCGCCGACCAGCGCGACCCGTTCACCGCGCTGGATCGCCAGCGTGACGTCTTTCACCGCCACCGTGTCGCCGAAGCTCACGTGCAGGCGATCCAGTTCGAGCAGCGGCGGCTGCACGGCGCCCTTCTCCCCGTTCGTGCTCACTGGTTGCCTCCGGCGCGCATCGCGTCCGACATGCGGGTGTCGAGCGCGTTGCGCAGCGCGTCGCCCATAAAGGTGAGCAGCAACAGCATGGCGACCAGCACGCCGAACGTGGACAGCGAAATCCACCACGCGTCGAGATTGGCCTTGCCTTGCGCGAGCAATTCGCCGAGGCTCGGCGTCGGCGACGGCACGCCGAGACCGAGAAAGTCGAGGCTCGTCAGCGCGAGAATGGCGCCGCTCATCCGGAACGGCAGGAACGTGATCACCGGCGTCAGGCTGTTCGGCAACACGTGCCGCCACATGATTTGCCAGTTCGACAGGCCCATCGCGCGCGCCGCCCGAACGTAGTCCTGCTGGCGATTGCGCAGGAACTCGGCGCGCACGTAGTCCGACAGGCCGATCCAGCCGAACAGCGACAGCAGCACGATCAGAAGAATGAAGCCGGGCTCGAAGATCGACGAAAAAATAATCAACAGATACAGCTCCGGAAGCGCACTCCAGATTTCGATCAGACGCTGCCCGATGATATCGATACGTCCTCCGAAATAACCTTGTACCGCGCCGGCCGCGATGCCGAGCACGGTGCCGATCAGAGTCAGCACGAGTGCAAATTCGACTGACACGCGAAAGCCATACAGCAGCCGCGCGAACAGATCGCGGCCGCGGTCGTCGGTGCCCAGCCAGTTCTCACGCGACGGCGGCGCCGGGTTCGGCGCTTTCGAGAAGTAGTTCAGCGTGTCGTAGTAATAGCGGTTCGGCGGATACACGGCAAAGTTGCCCGGCGCGTCGAAACGGCGCTTGATATACGGGTCCAGATAATCGGCGGGCGTCGGAAAATCGCCGCCAAACGTGGTCTCGGCGTACGTCCTGAAAAGCGGAAAGTAGAACTGGCCCTGGTATCGGACCACGAGCGGCTTGTCGTTCGACCACAACGGGCCGGCCAGACTCGCCGCAAATGCGACGACGAAAATGATCAGACTCCAGTAGCCGAGGCGCTGCTGGCGAAAACGCTGCCATACACGCCGCGCGGGCGACGGCGAAACGAATGCGCGCGCTGTTTCGGAGCGCGCCGTCGCATCGGCTGAAAGACGGGCTCGATTCATCAACGCTCCAGTTGTTCGAATTGGATGCGGGGATCGACCCACACGTAACACAGATCGGAAATGAGCTTCGTCGCGAGGCCGATCAGCGTGAACAGATACAGCGTGCCGAGCACGACCGGATAGTCGCGCCGCACGACGGACTCATACGACAACAGCCCCAGCCCGTCGAGCGAAAAGAGTGTCTCGATCAGCAGACTGCCCGTGAAAAACGCACCGATAAAAGCCGCCGGAAAGCCGACGATCAGCGGCAACAACGCATTACGAAACACATGCTTCCACAGCACACGTTTCTCCGACAAACCCTTGGCGCGAGCCGTCAGCACGTATTGCTTGCGGATCTCGTCGAGAAAGGCGTTCTTGGTCAGCATGGTGACGACCGCGAAGCTCCCCACCACCGAGGCCGTGATCGGTAACGTGATGTGCCACAGATAGTCGACGATCTTGCCGCCCAGGCTCAACTGCGCCCAGTTATCCGACGTGAGATTGCGCAACGGAAAGAGCTGCAGGAACGTGCCGCCGCCAAACAGCACAAGCAGCAGCACGCCGAGCACGAAGCCGGGAATCGCGTAACCGATCAGCACGACGAGACTCGTCGCGACATCGAAGCGCGAACCGTTGCGTACCGCTTTCGCGATGCCAAGCGGCACCGATATCAGGTAAGTCAGAAAAAACGTCCACAGTCCGATGCTGATGGACACCGGCAGCTTCGAGACGATCAGCGACCACACGCTCTGGTGGCGGAAATAGCTCTGCCCGAGGTCGAACGTGGAAAAGCGTTTGAGCATCAGCACGTAACGTTCGAGCGGCGGTTTGTCGAAACCGTAAAGCGCCTTGAGTTGCGCGATCTGCTGCGCGTCGACGCCGGTGTGCGCGCGCAAACCGAACGGCGCGCCGTTCTCCGCGCCCTTGCGCAACTCATGCTGCATCTGTTCGACAGGACCGCCCGGCACGAACTGGATGACGACGAACGTGAGCGTCAGCACGCCGAGCAGCGTCGGAATCATCAACAGCAGGCGTTTGAGGATGTAGCTCCACATGGCGGCGTTCCGGTGCGAAGGCGTTGAAAAAACAGGAAGTCTGGCGCGATGCGAATGACTCAGCGCGACGCCGCTTGCGGCTGCGCGAACCACCACGTCGACGTGATCCAGCCCTCGGCCGAATAGTACAGGGGCAAGGTTGTCGGCCACGCGAGGCCGCGCCTGAACGCCACGCGATGCGTCGCGCTGTACCAGTGCGGCACGACATAGTAGCCATGCATCAGCACGCGGTCGAGCGCGTGCGTGGCGTCGACCAGTTGCTCACGCGTTTGCGCGTGCACGAGCGCGTTGAGGATCGCGTCGACGGCCGGCGACTTCAGGCCGATCATGTTGTCCGAACCATTGGTATCGGCGGCCTTGCTGCCAAAGCGCTCGATCTGTTCCGATCCCGGCACCTGCACGTCCGGCATGCGGATCGTCGTGGTGTCGAAGTCGAACGCATCGAGGCGTTTCTGATACACCGCGAAGTCAGAGACGCGAAACGTCGCCGTAATGCCGAGCTTCTGCAGATTGCGGATATAGGTGGCGACAATCGGCTCCATCTGCGCGGACGAGCCCGAGTCGTCGAGAATCTCGAACTGGAACGGCTCGCCTTTGGCGTTACGCAGCGCACCGTCGCGATACGTCCAGCCAGCTTGCTGCAACAGCGCGCGTGCCTGCAACAGATTGGCGCGCAGCGAGCCGGGCGGGTCGGTGTCGGGCTGAGTCGGCGGCGGCCCGAACACGGCGGGGTCGAGCTGCGCGCGCCATGGTTCGAGCAGCGCCAGTTCGCCCGGCGACGGCAAGCCCTTCGCCTGCCAATCGGTGTTGGCGAAGAAACTGTCGATACGCGCGTACTGGTTGAAAAACAGCTGGCGATCGAGCCACTGGAAGTCGAGCGCGAGGTCGAGCGCATGACGCACGCGCACGTCCTGAAAGAGCGGCCGCCGCGTGTTCAGCATGAAGCCCTGCATGCCCGTGCCGTTATGCTGTGCAAACTCATGCTTGATCAGCTCGCCGCTGTCGAACTTCTTGCCGACGTCGCGCCGCACCCAGTTACGCGCGACATATTCGACGAGCGCGTCGTACTCGCCTGCCTTGAACGCTTCGAGGCGCGCCGTGCTATCCGAGTAAAGCTTGTAGACGATGCGATCGAAGTTGTTGGTCCCTACGCGCACCGGCAATGCCGCGCCCCAGTAATTCGGGTCACGTTTGAAGGTGATCGTGCGGCCATTATCGAACTGTTCGATCAGATACGGACCGCTCGCAATGGGCTTCTCGAACGCGAGCTGGTCGAATGGAATGCGGCTGCCGTCGGGCTTCACGCCCCACTTCTGCGAGAACACCGGCATGCTGCCCGCGAGCAATGGCAACTCACGGTTGCGCTGACGGAACTCGAAACGGATCGTGTGCGGATCGACGACGACCGCCCGCGTGATCTCACCGAAAATCGACGCGAATTGCGGCGCGGCCTGCGGGCTTTTCAGGGTGTCGAGCGAGAACTTGACGTCGTCCGCGGTGACGGCGTCGCCGTTTGAAAAGCGCGCGCGCGGGTTGATGTGGAACGTGGTGGACAGGCCGTCGGGGGCAATGCTGATGTCGTCGGCGAGCAGCCCGTAGGCGGACGCGACTTCGTCGCTGCTGCCCGTGGTGAGACTTTCGAACATCAGGTCCACGCCGGGCGCTGTATTGCCGCGCAGCGTGAACGGATTGAACTTGTCGAAACTCGTGAGGCGGCTCGGATTCGCCAGCACCAGCGTGCCGCCCTTCGGCGCGTCAGGATTCACGTAGTCGAAGTGTTTGAAATCGGCGGGATACTTCGGCTCGCCGTACTGGGCGATCGCATAGACGGCATACGCCGACTGCGTTGCGAACAGGGCTGCCACGACCAGCAGGCCGCGAGTCGCCACGCCGCACCCTACGCGGGATAAAGCACCGATCGGGCGGATCTGCGAGAGCCTGTGAATCACACGGCGCCGTAATGCTCGAAGCGCTGGAACCCGTCGCGAACCAGTTGTCATAAGGGCTTTTGAGGAGCTTTTTGGATAGGTGAGCAGAAGCGCGATGAAAGAATTCTACCTAATAAAGCCCGGCATACCGGAGAAGACAGATGCTGCGTTTGACGTCTACTGCGTTTGACGTCTACTGCGTTCGGCGCAAGCGCGCGCGGCGCTGACGCTTGCGTACCGGGTCGCGCGCAGGTGTCGTGTGTGCGCTGCATGCAAGAACGCTTCGCCGACCGACAAAAAAAAACCGCCCTGCCGGGCGGTTCTCTTTCAATCCATGAGACGGCTCAATGCCAGCCGCGATGGTTGTCGTAATGATCACGGCCGTAGTCATAACGGCCCGGAGGATGGTGACGATACCAGTCATCACGTGCCCAATAGCGGCGGCCGTCCCAGTAGCGGTCGCCATGCCAGCCGATCACGATGGCGGGGCCTGCGTACACCGGCGCCGGTTGATACACGACGGGCGGCGGCGGAGGCGGCGGCGGTGCATACACGGGAGCCGGCGCAACGTAGACCGGTGCGGGAATGCCGATGTTGACACCGACATTCAGGCCACCAGCCATTGCGGCACCCGACACGCCCAACGTGAGAACCCCGATCAGAAGTGGAACAAGACGAGTGGATTTCATGGATCACCCTTTTACGAATGTGTTGTTGGCCGAAATATAACGCAAGGCAACGCAGCGCGTATTTCAAGTTTGTAATAACTGATGCATAACATCGCGTACCGGGCCGTATGGTAACTTCTGGTTACATTGGACATGCATTGGTGAAATAGCGGTTGCATTGGCGTGGTTCGGCGACCACTTTTGCATAGCCATGCGTTTATTACCCCGCATGACGCCGTTAAATAGGATCACGAAGCAATCGACTTCAAAAAGCCACGTGTGCCTTAATCGTTGAAAGGTTAAACGCTTCTGCGTCGGTCGCCAAAGAAAACATTCGCTCTGGAACTCCCTCGCTAGCGCAGGCGCAAAAACAAAAACCCCAAGAGACCGAGATCTCTTGGGGTTTCAGCCGCCACTGCTGGCGGAGACGGAGGGATTCGAACCCTCGATCCAGGTTTTGGCCCAGATGCTCCCTTAGCAGGGGAGTGCCTTCGACCTCTCGGCCACGTCTCCCAAACTTTCGGCCGCGCAGGGAGTCAGCGCGACGAAGCCAAGATAATAGCGGCACACACGGCGAAGGTCAATGTCTGACGAACAGTTTTTGTGCCAGTTTTGTCACCGTCGACGCATTTTGTTCACATTGCCCCGGGAGCGCCTACCATCGCGAAACAAAAACAAGAAGCGCTGCCGGGCGCCCCGCTTTTTGAATCCGATTACGCCTGATCCAGTTCGAAGGCCTTATGCAGCGCGCGCACGGCGAGCTCCATGTACTTCTCGTCGATCAGCACCGAAATCTTGATTTCGGACGTGGAGATCATCTGGATGTTGATGCCCTCTTCCGACAGCGTGCGGAACATCGTGCTCGCAATACCCACGTGCGAACGCATGCCGACGCCGACCACCGACACCTTCGACACCTTCGGGTCGCCTAGCACCTGCTCCGCTTGCACATGCCCCTTCACCTGGTTCGTGAGGATTTCCATCGCACGTTGGTAGTCGCCGCGACCCACGGTGAACGTGAACGCCGTTTTCCCTTCGACGCTCTGGTTCTGGATGATCATGTCGACGTCGATATTCGCGTCCGCCACCGGGCCGAGAATCTGGTACGCGATGCCCGGCTTGTCGGGCACACCCATCACGGCGATACGAGCTTCGTCGCGCTGAAACGCGATGCCCGAGATGACTGCTTTTTCCATGGTCTCGTCTTCTTCAAAAGTAATCAGGGTGCCCGACTTCATTTCAGCGTCGAGTGGAATGAGCGGGTCGGTCAGGCTCGACAACACGCGTGTCTTCACCTGATATTTGCCGGCGAATTCCACCGAGCGGATCTGCAGCACCTTGGAACCCAGGCTTGCCATTTCCAGCATTTCTTCGAACGTCACACGGTCGAGGCGGCGCGCGCCGTCCACCACACGCGGGTCCGTGGTGTAGACGCCGTCGACGTCGGTATAAATCAGGCACTCGTCGGCTTTCAGCGCGGCGGCGACCGCCACGGCCGACGTGTCCGAACCGCCGCGGCCAAGCGTGGTGATGTTGCCTTCCGGGTCGATGCCCTGGAAGCCGGTGATCACGACCACTTTGCCCGCGTCGAGATCACGCAGCACGCGTTCGCCGTCGATCTCGCTGATGCGCGCTTTGGTGAATGCGCTGTCTGTGCGGACCGGCACTTGCCAGCCCGCATAACTGACCGCGTCGACGCCGGCTTCCTGCAGCGCGATGGCGAGCAGTCCCGAGCTGACCTGCTCGCCGGTGGCGGCAATCATGTCGAGTTCGCGCGGGCTCGGCTGGCCTGTGATTTCTTTCGCCAGACCCAGCAAGCGGTTGGTTTCGCCGGACATTGCCGACGGCACGACGACCAGTTTGTGGCCTGCCTTGTGCCATTTCGCGACGCGCCTGGCGACGTTCTTGATGCGCTCGACCGAGCCCATCGAGGTGCCGCCGTATTTATGTACGATGAGTGCCATTGTCGTTCTGAACTGGAGGAGAAACCGCGCTGGCGCGCTGGAGAGCTCCGCACAAAAGCACAGAAGCGCAACGTCTTGTGAACGACGGCAGAGTGTGTGGCGGCGCAGATGCAGCACGCGTGCAGCACGCGCGGGCTTGCCCGGGAATGATCGCTGATGGCTTAGCGGACACGACGGATCACGATCGCAAACCGGTAAAAATCGACAAGAGCGAAGACGAAATCGGGTTCGGGCAAACACGTAAACCTACCCGATCAGGCGCAAAAAGACAAGCCGCAGCGGCTTTCCCGACGCCTGCTGAACCGTTTGCAAAGGCCCGTCCGGCGGCCTTTTTGCACCCTCCTGATAAATCCCTGCGCTGTCGACGGCGGGGAATCATCACACGTGCCCCACCGGCCGCTCAGGCAATCAGCAGGTCTTCGCGCCAGATAATCCGGATGCGCGCGCCGGACGGGTTCGCGCTAGCCGCGACATGCGCCGCCGCCGCGCGATTCAAGCCGATGAACGGGACGAAAAGCAGTTCATCGCCGACATACAGCAGCGGCACGTCGCGTTTCCAGGCCGGAATCCCGCGCTCCTGGAAGAGGTTCTTCAGCGTCCGGCTCGGTCCGGTGGTGACGTTCGCTGCGCCTGCCCGGCCGCTCACGCGTATCCGTTCGCCGCCGCGGCGCGAGCGCGCGCTCAGCACGGCGGCGCGCAGGAGTTCGGCAGGGATCGTGTCGGTGTCTGTCTCGGTGTCGCCCGACACAGCCGCGTGAGCGCCGCCAGTTGCGTGATCCACGCTGGCGAACACGAACGTGCCGCGCCATTGCGGCAAGCGCCAGACCGATTCGCCCTGCCACGCAAGCTCACTGCTCTCGCGCTCGATGAGCGCGGTTTCATCGGCGGGTTCGCTGCTGTCGCCTGCTTCCCAGTAGACGAGTCCGCGATAACTGCGCAATGCATGCCCCGCATGATCGATTCGCAACTGATGCCCGTCGCCGGCTTCGCCCACTTCGCGAAGCTGGCGCAATGCGTCGGCGAGGCGCGCATTCGACGCCGCGGCGAAACCCAGGCTGCGCATCCAGTAACGCAGCAGGTTCAGCGCACGGTCGTCGTCGAGCGCGAGCAGCGCTGCGTGCGAGAGCGCGCGCGCTTCATCGCGCGACACGGTTTCCATATCGATCCGCGCGAGCGCATCGAGAAGACGCTGCGCCGACGCGGCATGCGCCGCCGTGCGCGCCAGCGCATCGCGAAAGCCAGGAAAGTGGACGGCCAGCACCGGCGCGATCTCGTGACGCAATGCGTTGCGCGCGTAGCGGGTGTCTGCGTTCGATTCATCGTCGATCCAGCGCAGACGCCTTCGCTGCGCATAGTCTTCGATCTGGGCGCGCAACACATGGAGCAACGGGCGCACGCGGGCGACAGGCGCGCCAGCCGGCCGGTATTCCGGCGCCATCGCGGCCAGACCCGGCAGCCCCGCACCGCGCAGCAATTGCAGGAGTACCGTTTCAGCCTGATCGTCGGCGTGCTGTGCGAGCCATAACGCATGCACGCCGTGCGCGTCGCACATCGCATCCAGCGCGCGATAACGCGCGTCGCGCGCCGCCGCTTCGACGCTCGCGCCCGATTCGCGCGACACCTCGACGCGTTGCGCGACGAATTCGACGCCACGCTCACGGGCAAACGTCTCTCCATGCGCAAGCCATGCATCGGCATGCGTGCTCAAACCGTGATGAATGTGCAAAGCCATGCAACGCGACGCGCCCGCGACACGCACTACGGCATCGAGGAGCACGCTCGAATCGACACCGCCGCTGAACGCGACCGCGATCCGCGAGTTCGCAGGAAGCGCACCCAGCGCGACGCTGACCGCATCGAGAACGAGGCGGTCAGCGGGTGTGTCGGCGGTGGAAGTCACGTCGTTTGCGCGCGAGGCGCTGAAGGACGAAGATAAACGCGCAAGCGCTTACGCGCCGGGCGTCGTTTCCTTGAACTTGCCGTACGCCATCAACCGTTCGAAACGGCGTTGACGCAGGTCGTTGATGCTCATGCCCTGGAACTGACGCAGCGAGTCGGCCAGCGCACGGCGCAGCATCGCGGCCATGCCCTTCGGATCACGATGTGCGCCACCGAGCGGCTCGTTGACGATCTTGTCGATCAAGCCCAGCGCCTTCAGACGATGCGCGGTGAGGCCGAGCGCTTCTGCCGCTTCCGGCGCTTTCGCGGCGCTCTTCCACAGAATCGACGCGCAGCCTTCAGGCGAAATCACCGAGTACGTGGAGAACTGCAGCATCAGCACCGTATCGCCCACTGCGATTGCCAGCGCGCCGCCCGAGCCCCCTTCACCGATGATCGTGGCGATCAGCGGCGTTTTCAGTTCCGCCATCACATACAGATTGCGGCCGATCGCTTCGGACTGCCCGCGCTCTTCCGCGCCGATGCCCGGATACGCGCCCGGCGTGTCGATGAACGTGAAGATCGGCAGGTTGAACTTTTCGGCGAGGCGCATCAGCCGCTCGGCTTTACGATAGCCCTCAGGACGCGGCATGCCGAAGTTGCGTAGCGCACGCTCCTTCGTATCACGGCCTTTCTGATGGCCAATGACCATGCACGCCTGGCCATTGAAACGCGCGAGGCCGCCGACGATCGACAGGTCGTCCGCATAACTGCGGTCGCCATGCAACTCATGGAAGTCGGTGAACAGCTCGCTCACGTAGTCGAACGTGTAAGGGCGCTGCGGATGACGGGCGATTTGCGAAACCTGCCACGGCGTGAGGTTCGCGTACAGATCTTTTGTCAGCTGTTGGCTTTTCTTGGACAGCCGCTCGATCTCTTCCGAAATATCGACGGCCGAATCGTCCTGCACGAAGCGCAATTCTTCGATCTTTGCTTCGAGTTCAGCGATCGGCTGTTCGAAATCCAGAAAGGTGGTCTTCATTGGTTGTAATTCCTTGGACTAACCGGCAGCGCGTATTCTAACCGCGCTCGCCGATGTCAAAACCGTCCCGAAACTATCAAATCTCATGAATCAATAGTTTGCAGAACGGCCCGCTTTTTGTCTTGTTCAGTAGTCGACCGGCAACGGATCGAGACTACGCCACATGTACCAGGTGGCGACGGTGCGCCACGGCTCCCAGTTTGCCGCGACTTCCCGCGCTTCGCTGCGCGTGACCGGCTCGCCACTGAAATAGTTGACGCTGATCGCGCGGATCAGGCCGAGGTCGTCGAGCGGCAGCACGTCGGGCCGCGACAGATTGAAGATCAGGAACATCTCCGCGGTCCAGCGGCCGATGCCGCGAATCTGCGTGAGTTCGGCGATTACCGCCTCGTCTTCCATCGACGTCCACTTGCCGACGTGCAATGCGCCCGACACGAAATGCTCGGCCAGATCGAGCACATATTCCGCCTTGCGTTTGGACAGGCCGCACGCGGTAAGTTTCTCCTGACCGAGCTTGATGAACTGCTGCGGCACGAGCTTAGGACACGCGCTTTCGACTTTCGCCCACACGGCCTGCGCGGACGCGACCGAAATCTGCTGACCGACCACCGACCGCGCGAGCGTGACGAACGGATCGCCACGACTGAGCAGATGCACGGGACCAAATTTCGGAATCAGCTTTTTCAGAATGCGATCACGCTTGACGAGATCCGCACACGCTTTGTCCCAATAGGCGGGGCGCGTGACTTCAGGTGTGAGTCCGCCAATCTGCACGGGCACCGCGACTTCGGTCGCGCTCGCCGCTTCCCCGCCGGCACCTGACGACGCCCGCGTTTTGCGCACGACTTCGCCCTCGTGACCCTCGGCCGTGACGCGTGCGAGTTCCTGCACGTCATCGGCGAGTTCGGCCGGCAATGCGCCATTCGCTTTTGTACGTGACGGCTTCTTCACGCGCTTCACTTCGGGTGCATGTGCGGACGCGCCGTTGAGCGCACGTTTGACCGTGGCTTTTTTCGCCGCAACCTTTGCGCCGTTCACACCCTTCGCGCTCGACGCACCGTTCGCACGCTTTGCCGCCGCCCCGGTGGCTTTAGACGATGCTTTCTTCACCGCGCCGCTGCCTGCGCGAGCCGGCGTTTCCGCCGACTTTGTCTGAGACGTGGCTCGTTTAGCCGGCGTCTTCGTGGCCGTTGCCATCCTGCCTCCTGCCTGGCGAGTCGATCAAAGGGAAGCTCGAGGTGCGCTCACACGCGCCGCCACTCGGTCAACCCGCCGGGTTTGTCTTCAAGTGCAACGCCGGCCTCGAGCAATTCAGCCCGGATCCGGTCCGCTGCCGCGTAGTCCTTCGCCTGCTTGGCGGCCACGCGCGCGGCGATCTTCTCTTCGATCGCGGCGGGCTCGAGCGCGCCGACGGCCGCTGGCCCCGCTGCCCGTTGCAGGTATGCACGCGGCTCACGTTCGAGCAGGCCGATCACCGCGCCCAATGAACGCAACTGACGGGCCAGCCCGGCGTCACGCGTGCGATTTACTTCACTGGCGAGTTCGAACAACACCGACACCGCAACCGGCGTGTTGAAGTCGTCGTTCATGGCTGCCTGGAAACGCTGCGCGTGCGCTTCGTTCCAGTCGAGTTCCGCGGTGTCCGGCGCGACATCTTTCAGCGCGGTGTAAAGACGCGCGAGTGCGTTGCGGGCGTCGTCGATATGCACATTGCTGTAGTTCAGCGGCGAACGGTAATGCGCGCGCGCAATGAAAAAACGCACGACTTCGGCATCGTACTGCGCCAATACTTCGCGGATGGTAAAGAAGTTGTTCAACGACTTCGACATCTTCTCATTGTCGATCTGCACATAGCCGTTGTGCATCCAGTAATTGACGAACGTTTGACCGGTAGCGGCTTCACTTTGGGCAATCTCGTTTTCATGGTGCGGAAACTGCAGATCCTGGCCGCCGCCATGAATGTCGAAATGCTCGCCGAGCAATGTGCAGCCCATTGCCGAGCACTCAATGTGCCAACCCGGACGCCCGCGCCCATATTTCGAATTCCAGCCGGTATCGGCGGGTTCGTCGGGCTTCGCCTGCTTCCACAACACGAAGTCGAGCGGGTCCTGCTTGGCGTCGTTCGCCGCGACGCGCTCGCCCGCGCGCAGGTCTTCGAGCGACTTGCCCGACAGCTTGCCGTAGCCCGCGAATTTGCGCACTGCGTAATTGACGTCGCCATCGGCCGCCTGGTACGCGTAACCGTTCGCTTCGAGCTGCTCGATCATGCCGAGCATCTGCGCAATGTAATCGGTCGCGCGCGGTTCGAGGTCGGGCCGCTCGATGCCGAGCGCGTCCGCATCTTCATGCAGCGCATTGATGAAGCGATCGGTCAGCGCCTTGATCGTCTCGCCGTTCTCCACTGCGCGACGGATGATCTTGTCGTCGATATCCGTGATGTTGCGCACGTAGGTCACCTCGTAGCCGAGCGTACGCAACCAGCGCTGCACGATGTCGAACACGACCATCACCCGCGCGTGACCGACGTGACAATAGTCGTACACGGTCATCCCACAGACGTACATCCGCACGACGCCTTCCCGCAGCGGCACGAAAGTTTGCTTTTCACGCGCGAGCGTGTTGTAGATGCGCAGTGATTCCATAGAGAGCGGTGCGTGGGTCGAAAGAAATCCGCAATGTGTTTCGTGCGCGCCCCGACCTGATACAACCCTGGCACAACGACAGCAAGGTCAGAGCAGGACAACGGCGGCATTGCATACAGCAGCAAACCGGTGCAACGGGTGCGGCGGTCAGGCTGCGATCATGGCGGAGACGACCACGAGTGGCGAAAAGACAGTTTGCGGTTCGACGGAACGCGCAGACCTTTTGTTAGAATGGGTCGGAGTATAACATCCAGACCCGAGCCTATGAAACCTTCCAGCGGCCGCGCGCGCAGCGCTGCGACCCTCGCCGCGACGGCCTTGAGCGCCGCATGCGGCGGCACCGGCGCCGGCGTCCGCACCGGCATGAGCAGCCCCGTCAAACAGGATGTTCGCCGTAGCCTTGCAGCGGGGCTCAAGGGGTTCACGAGACCCACATGCGTGAGCCTCGCGCTGGCCCTCGCGGTCATGACTGCCGGTCCGGCCTTCGCGCAAAAAGCCGCGAACATGCCGCAAGGGCCGGCCGTGCGCGACAACACGCCGGAGATCGACGCGTCGATCGAACAGAGGAACTGGCAGGCGTCGCTCACGCAGCTCGACGCGCGCATCGCGTCGAATCCGCGCGATGCCCAGGCGAAGTTCAAGCGCGGCACGGTGCTCGCGCACCTGAATCGCGACGACGAAGCAATCGCCGCCTTCACCGAACTCACGCAGCTCTACCCCGAATTGCCCGAGCCCTATAACAACCTCGCCGCGCTGTACGCGAAGCACGGCCGTTACGACGAAGCACGCGCGGCGCTCGAAACGGCCACCAGGGTGAATCCGAACTATGGCCTCGCCTACGAGAATCTCGGCGACCTGTATCTGCGCCTGGCAGACGAGGCTTATCGACGCGCGCAAGGCATGGGCAAGGCCAGCGCCACCACCACGCAGCGGCTCGCGGACATCCAGAAGATCATCACGCCGGCCGCGGCGCGCCCGGCCGTGAAGAAAGCGTCCACCACACCGGACGAGTCCACGCAACGCAGCATGCCGAACATGACGCAAACGCCGAGCTTCCAGTACGGCGGCGCGAATGGTTCACTCGCCATGCCGCCTTATATGGCGCCGTCGAAATAACGTCAGGCATTTCGACACCCCGTATTTTTCCACCCCGAGGATCTTCATGAAATGGTTGATGTTGGCGCTCGGCAGCGCCGCCCTGATCGCAAACGCACCCGCTTTTGCCCAGTCCGGTTCGCAAGCCGCGCATCCGTCCGTCCTGCTCAAAACATCGGAAGGTGACATCCGCGTGGAGTTGTACCCTGAGAAGGCGCCGAAGTCCGTCGCCAACTTTCTCGAGTACGTGAAGTCTGGCCAGTACAGCGGCACGATTTTTCATCGCGTGATTCCGGGCTTCATGATCCAGGGCGGAGGCTATACGCAAAACTATGCCGAGAAGCCCACGCGCGCGCCGATTCCGCTCGAAAGCCGTAACGGTCTGAAGAACACGGTCGGCACGCTCGCCATGGCGCGCACGAGCGATCCGAATTCGGCCACCGCGCAATTCTTCATCAATACGGTGGACAATGCCGGCCTCGACTATCCGAATCCGGACGGCAACGGCTACGCGGTATTCGGCAAGGTCACGAGCGGAATGGACGTCGTGAAGAAGATCGAAGCCACGCCTACCACGTCGCGCGGCCCGATGAGCGACGTGCCGCAAAAGCCCATCGTGATCGAGTCGGCCACGGTGGTCGGCAAGTAACCCGCACCAGCAACCACGCCCCGGCGCGGTCCGTCGTTCAGCATGACTGGCGACTCGCCGTGCCTTTTATCCACTCTGTTCATCAAAGGATTCCATCATGGTTGAACTGCACACGAACCACGGCGTCATCAAACTCGAACTGGACGCCGAAAAAGCGCCGAAGTCGGTTGAGAACTTCCTCAACTACGTGAAGGCCGGCCACTACGACAACACGGTGTTCCACCGCGTGATCGACGGCTTCATGATTCAGGGCGGCGGCTTCGAGCCGGGCATGAAGCAGAAGCCGACATCCGCGCCGATCGACAACGAAGCGAACAACGGTCTGAAGAACGTGAACGGCTCGGTCGCCATGGCACGCACGAACGACCCGCACTCGGCAACCGCGCAATTTTTCATCAACGTGAACGACAACGACTTCCTGAACCACTCGTCGCCGACGCCGCAAGGCTGGGGCTACGCCGTGTTCGGCAAGGTGGTCGAAGGTCTCGATATCGTCGAGAAGATCCGCAAGGTCAAGACGGGTTCGAAGGGCTTCCATCAGGACGTGCCGGTCGACGACGTCGTGATCGAAAAGGCTGTGATCGTCGACTAAGGGCGAACCGTTCGAACCGGAATCAGGCACCTTCGATGCTTCAAGAAACGCCGCTGCGAAGCGTCGCCGCGGGCGTGCCTGGCGAGGGCAAACGCCCGCACGCCGCACGCCCGTTTTTTTTCCTCTCCGACATTCATCTGAGCGAGGCGATCCCTCACACGGTTGCCGCGTTCGAGCATTTCATCCGCGTCACTGCCGAGCAGGCAGACTCCGTATTCATTCTCGGCGATCTGTTCGAGTACTGGATCGGCGACGACATGCTGGTCGAGCCTTTCGTCGCACGCATGGCGGCGCTATTGCACACGCTGTCCGAGCGCGGCATCGCGCTCTATATCATGCACGGCAACCGCGACTTTCTGATGGGCAAGCGCTTCATGCGCGCCGCCGGTGCAATCTGGCTGCCCGACCCTTTCGTGATCACCGCATTCGGCACGCGTATCGCACTCGCGCATGGCGACGCGCTGTGCACCGCCGACCGCGGCTACCAGACATTCCGGCGCTTTGCGCGCAACCGCGCGGCGCAGTCGCTGTTTCTCGCGTGGCCTTACCGGTGGCGCCGCAAGCTCGCGGAGAACATGCGCTCGAAAAGCGAACAGGGGCGCGCGCGTCCGGTTTCATCGAAATACGACGTAACGGCCTCAGCCATTGCGAAACTGTTCAAGGCGTCGAAGACGGCGACGATCATTCACGGCCACACGCATCGTCCCGCGCGGCATCGTGAACCGGGCGGCACGCGCTGGGTGCTGCCCGACTGGGAACTCGACCACGGCGAGCGCCGTGGCGGTTATCTGCGAATCGACGCCGAAGGCATTCGGGCGCTGCCGCTCGGCTGAGCGCGGCTCGCTGCCGAAGGAATGCCGGCACCGCCTTGCGCCGATCGCAAACGACGTCGAAGGAAGACGCCGAAGGAACGCCGGCCGCCGCTCACCTAATGGCCGGCCGCTGCGCCTTCCACTTTCCCGGCGATGGCTGCCGACAGGCGACGCAGGTCGAGCAACGCCGCATCCGCACCTTGCAGACCTTCGAGACTCGTGCCGAGCCGCTCGAGCGCGTCGACGATCTCGTCGATCCGTCTCGATTGACTGGCCGCATGGTCGATCAGTCCGTGGATCGCGAGAGACACCGGATCGTCGGCATTCGGCGTGATGCCGTACGCACAGAATCCGCTGGTGTCGGAGCCGCGCTTCGCATCCCGCGTTACGCCGCTGGCAGCGGTTGCAATGGCCGCGCATTCCGCTGTGTCCGGTTTGCCTGACGTATTTGCCTGCTTTGCCGCGGTGCTTGCAGGCGGGCTTGCATACGCGCTTGCAGACGCGCTCGCAGACGTGTCTGCCGCCGTGTTGGCTGCAGCATTTGTCGATGGGCGCGCAACCCGATTCGCTGCCGGCGTCATCGCCGCATCGGCACCTGCAAATGAACTCTCAACCGAAGCCGCCGGCACGATGATTCGCGCTGGATTACCCACTGCCGTACCGCGTGCGGGCACCGGCTTCGTCACCACCGCATTCGAGCCGATCTTTGCATCCGCGCCGATCGTAAAGCCGCCGAGCACCTTGGCCCCTGCCCCGACGATCACGCCGCGCTCCAGTGTGGGATGCCGCTTCGCGCCGCGCGTGAGCGACGTGCCACCGAGCGTCACGCCCTGATAGATCGTGCAGTCGTCACCGATCTGCGCGGTTTCGCCGATCACCACCCCCATACCGTGATCGATGAATACGCGCCGGCCGACGGTTGCGCCCGGATGAATCTCGATGCCGGTCATGAAGCGCGCCATCTGCGAGACGACACGCGCGAGCCAGCGGCGCTTCGCCTGCCAGCACGCATGTGCGAACCGATGCAGTACGAGCGCGTGAAGCCCCGGATAGCACGTCAGCACTTCCCAGGCGCTGCGAGCGGCGGGATCGCGCTCGCGTATCGTGGCAATGTCTTCGCGAATTCTCGTGAACATGGCAGGGACGGTATGGGCGGGGACGAGGCCGCACGAATGCGAAGATCCGTGACGGCGTTTGCCTGCCGCATATCTGCGCGGCAGCTTTGCTTAGAACGTTTCGGGGATTGTAGGTCGATTATGCGCAAGCTGCCGGATGCCCACGCTGGCCGCAAGGTTGCGGATATGACGCGCGTCGCGCGATGAGCGAGCCGCGCTTCGCGCGCGGCTTCGCGTGTGGTGTGCGCATCAGCGCAACGCACGCAGCGGGCGCCATGATTAGAGAGTCAGTCCCCGCCGCCGCGCTTTGTCTTCAGCAGAATGTGCCTGGCTATTCCGCGCACGATGTTCACCTCTTCGCGCTCGAGTCCCGAGCGCGCGAACAAACGCCTGAGGCGCGACATCAGCTTTTTCGGGTTGGCGGGGTCGAGAAAGTCGAGCGCCACCAGCGCGCTTTCCAGATGCGCGAACATGCTCTCGATTTCATCGCTCGCGGCGCGCGGGCCGGCCGGTTCACCCTGCGTCGCCAGTGGCGGTGCGGCAACAGGGGCCGCGTCCACGGCTTCGCCGGCAACGAACGCGGTGCGCAACTCATACGCCAGCACCTGCACCGCCTGGGCGAGATTGAGCGAGCTATAGGCGGGATTCGCCGGTATATGTGCCAACGCACTGCAGCGTTCGACGTCCTCGTTGGAAAGCCCGGTTCGCTCGTTGCCGAACACCAGCGCGATTTCGCCGTGCATTGCTTCGTCGCGAGCGACACCGGAGGCCGCGCGCGGCGTCCATTGCGGCGGCCCGTATTCACGCAGACGCGCCGTCAGCGCAATCGACCAGTGCACCCCGTTCAGCGCATCG
This sequence comes from Paraburkholderia sp. PREW-6R, assembly GCF_039621805.1. Classification (NCBI taxonomy): domain Bacteria; kingdom Pseudomonadati; phylum Pseudomonadota; class Betaproteobacteria; order Burkholderiales; family Burkholderiaceae; genus Paraburkholderia; species Paraburkholderia sp. PREW-6R. The sequence continues at coordinate 1,997,299 of NZ_CP155073.1, forward strand.
GCAAGCGTCGGCACGACTTGCGCGCAAGCCAGCACGTCGTCGGCGCCGCTCGCCATGGCGATCGCTTCCGGATCGGATTGCACCTGCGGCACGCGCGGCGACACCAGCACGAGACGCGAAAAGCCCATGGTCTTGAGCGCACGCGCGGCGGCACCGACATTGCCCGGATGACTCGGCTCGACGAGCACGAAGCGCGTGGAAGTGAAGCCACGGTGCACTTCGGCCACGGCTGAATCGGAAGAATGGTGATTGCGGTCCACGATGGGTCCTGCCGGCAAATAAACGCGTATGGTAGCGCCAACTCGCGCCCGCGCCGACCGAAGGGCGGAGGCGCGCCGCGCTCATGGGTGGGCGACAGCGCGTGCGGGCGCTGGTAATCGCTGCGCGCGGCGCCCGGACTCAGGTAAAATACGCGCATTCGCGTCCGGTTTTCACCGTTGATCAATCCGGCGCCTCGTTCTTATCCAATTCGTCTCCGTCGGCGGAATGCGCGCTCGGTCATGGCTTCCTGCCTTGCGTCGGGTCAGCGTTCCGTGCTGTTTCCGCGCCCGTCCCGTGGCGCACAATCAGCGCAGCTTTGCGCTCATTTACCGGCCAGCAGCCGTGCTGCCCCGGCACAAGGATCCAGTTTCATGCATCCCATGCTCAATATCGCTGTGAAGGCCGCGCGCCGTGCAGCACAGATCATCAACCGCGCGTCGCTCGATCTCGATCTGATCCAGATCAGCAAGAAACAGCACAATGATTTCGTCACGGAGGTCGACAAAGCGTCTGAAGCAGCCATCATCGATACGCTGAAGACCGCCTACCCCGATCACGCGATTCTCGCAGAAGAATCCGGTCAGTCGGACAACAACTCCGAATACCAGTGGATCATCGATCCGCTCGACGGCACCACCAATTTCATTCACGGCTTCCAGTACTACTGCGTGTCGATCGCGCTGGCCCATAAGGGCATCGTCACCCAGGCCGTGGTCTACGATCCGACCCGCAACGATCTGTTCACCGCGTCGCGCGGCCGCGGCGCATTCCTGAATGACCGGCGCATTCGCGTCGCCAAGCGCGACCGTCTCGCCGACGGCCTGATCGGCACCGGCTTCCCGTTCCGCGAAAAAGACGGCCTCGACGCGTACGGCCGCCTCTTCGCGGAAATGACCGAAGCCTGTGCCGGCCTGCGCCGCCCGGGCGCCGCTGCACTCGACCTCGCGAACGTGGCTGCCGGCCGCATGGACGGTTTCTTCGAGCAGGGCCTGAACGCGTGGGATGTCGCCGCGGGCAGTCTGCTGATCACGGAAGCCGGCGGTCTTGTCGGCAATTACACGGGCGACTCGGACTTCCTGCACATTGGCGAGATCGTCGCGGCCAACCCGAAAGTCTACGCGCAGATGGTGCCGATCCTGTCGCGCTACAGCCGCACACGCCAGCAATCGGCTTGAACGTCGGGCTCCGGCGTTTTGCCGTAGCGGGACGTAGCCTGACGAAAAGCGGCTTCGGCCGCTTTTTGCATGCATGGCCTGCATCGCGCGTGGGTTCGTGCTACAAAGCGGGATGCCGCGCTGGCGTGCTCGATTGCCGGCTGCGTTTCGCGCGATTTCGCTGCGCCCTGCTTCGCGCTCCTGTCGCGCGCAGCTTCCGATCCGCTTCATGAAAAAAGGCTTCTACACAATCATCGCGGCGCAGTTCATCTCGTCGCTGGCAGACAATGCCTTGCTGATCGCGGCCATCGCCTTGCTCTCCGTGATCCACTCAGCGGCCTGGGTCACGCCGCTGCTGCAGATCTTCTTTACCGTCTCCTACGTGCTGCTCGCGCCCTTCGTCGGCGCATTCGCGGACGCGCTGCAAAAACGCCACGTGATGTTCGTGTCGAACGCGCTGAAAGCAATCGGCTGCCTGATGATGATCTGCGGCGTTCATCCGATGATTGCATATGGCGTGGTGGGCTTCGGCGCAGCGGCCTATTCGCCCGCGAAGTACGGCATTCTCACCGAGCTGTTGCCGGCGGAAAAACTCGTGAAGGCAAACGCGTGGCTCGAATCGGCGACGGTGCTCTCGACGATCGTCGGCACGATGGTGGGCGGCGCGCTGATCAGTACATTCGCCGACAAATTCGTCGCGCATGCCCACCTGCCGCTGATCCGCTCGTCCGCCGATCTGGCAATGTTCGCGGTGATGGTGACCTACGCGATTGCCGCCGTGATCAACATCTTCATTCCCGACACCGGCGCACGTTACCCGAACCGTCTCACCGAGCCGAAGCAGCTCGTCGGCGACTTCTATCACTGCTTTAACGTGCTGTGGGCCGACAAGCTCGCGCAGATCGCGCTGTGGGTCACCACGCTGATGTGGGGCGGCGCGGTCACGCTGCAGTTGCTGGTGCTGAAGTGGGCCAACGTCAATCTCGGGCTGTCGCTTTCGAAGGCTGCGGTCATGCAGGGCGTAACGGGGCTGGGCATTGCGGTCGGCGCGGCGGCGGCCGCCGCGCTCGTCCCGCTGCGCAGTTCGCTGCGCGTGCTGCCGGTGGGCATCCTGACGGGCGCCGTAGCGATCGCCATGGCGTTCTACAACAAGGACCTGTTCCCGGCCGGCGCGGGCATCCACATCGGCTCCTACGTGGCGCCGATCTACATTCTGCTCGCGTACCCGCTGATGATTGTGCTCGGCGCGCTGTCCGGCTTTTTCATCGTGCCGATGAACGCAATTCTCCAGCATCGCGGCGCGACGCTGCTGTCAGCCGGCCACTCGATCGCGGTGCAAAATTTCAACCAGAATCTCGCGGTGCTGCTGATGCTCGGCGCGTATGCGCTGCTGCTCACGGCGAAGATGCCGGCACAGTGGATCATCGTCGTGTTCGGCAGCTTCATCACGTTCATGATGTGGCTTGCGAAACGGCGCAGCGCGGTCAACGCGCGTACCGTCGACATGCGCGCGATGGTCGAAGAATGACGCGTTTGCCGCGCGGCCTGACGCGGCGGCGTGCATGCCAGCTCACGTATGAGCGCCGGCTGACGGCGCGATGATCGTTGGCCATCCGGCCAGGGTCCGCTCGCTGTGTCGGCGGGTTAAACTCACGCCCTGTACAGCTTTCGCAGAAGATACTGAGGATGGGCATTCAAACCGCAGCGGCCAGCGACGTCGCACAACACACCCCCATGATGCAGCAGTATCTGCGCATCAAGGCGGAGCATCCGGGCACGCTGGTGTTCTACCGGATGGGCGACTTCTACGAACTCTTCTTCGAAGATGCGGAAAAGGCCGCGCGCCTGCTCGATCTGACCCTCACGCAGCGCGGCGCGTCGGCGGGCAATCCCATCAAGATGGCGGGCGTGCCGCATCATGCAGTCGAACAGTATCTGGCCAAACTGGTCAAGCTTGGCGAATCGGTTGCGATCTGCGAGCAGATCGGCGACCCGGCTACGTCGAAAGGACCGGTCGAGCGCAAGGTGGTGCGGGTGGTCACGCCCGGCACGCTGACGGACGCCGCGCTGCTGTCCGACAAGAACGACGTGTACCTGATGGCGCTGTGTGTTGCGCACAACCGGCGGGGCGTCGCCACGGGCGTCGGGCTGGCGTGGCTGAATCTGGCGAGCGGCGCGCTGCGCCTCGCGGAAGTTGCACCCGATCAGGTCGCCGCTGCGCTGGAGCGGATTCGCCCCGCCGAAATTCTCGTGGCCGACACGCCGTCCGATTCGGCAAGCTGGGCGCCACCCGTGAACGCAGGCGCGCTCACACGCGTGCCGGTCTGGCACTTCGACGTGACGTCGGGCACGCAGCGCTTGTGCGACCAGCTCGAAGTCGCGGGTCTGGACGGTTTCGGCGCGCATTCGCTGACCTGCGCATGCGGCGCGGCCGGCGCATTGCTGCTTTACGCAGCGGCCACCCAGGGCCAGCAACTGCGTCACGTGCGTAGCCTGAAGGTCGAATATGAATCGGAATATATTGGGCTCGACCCCGCCACGCGACGCAATCTCGAACTGACCGAAACACTGCGCGGCACCGAGTCGCCTACGCTGTGCTCATTGCTCGATACATGCTGCACGACCATGGGCAGCCGGTTGCTGCGTCACTGGCTGCATCATCCGCCGCGCGAAGCCAGAGTGGCCCAGGCCCGTCAACAGGCCATCGGCGCACTGCTCGACGCGCCGCCGGGTGCGGATGCCGACTCATTGCGCGGCGCGCTGCGGCAGATTTCGGATATCGAACGGATTACCGGACGTCTCGCACTGCTGTCGGCCCGCCCGCGCGACCTGTCGAGCCTGCGCGATACGTTCATTGCGCTGCCCGAATTGCGCACGCAACTCGCGGGCGTGTCGGCCAACGCCGATTCGCTTGCGCGTATTGACGCTTCGCTGGAACCGCCGCACGAGTGCGTCGACCTGCTGCAACGCGCGGTCGCGCCGGAGCCGGCCGCCATGGTGCGCGACGGCGGCGTCATCGCGCGCGGCTACGACGCGGAACTCGACGAACTGCGGGATATTTCGGAGAACTGCGGGCAGTTCCTGATCGACCTCGAAACGCGCGAACGGGCGCGCACCGGTATCGGCAATCTGCGCGTCGAATACAACAAGGTGCACGGCTTCTATATCGAAGTCACGCGCGGCCAGACGGACAAGGTGCCCGACGACTACCGCCGCCGTCAAACGCTGAAAAACGCCGAGCGCTACATCACGCCGGAACTGAAGGCGTTCGAGGACAAGGCGCTCTCTGCCCAGGAGCGAGCGCTGGCACGCGAGCGCTCGCTCTACGACGCGTTGCTGCAGGCGCTGCTGCCGTTCATTCCCGACTGCCAGCGAGTCGCCGCGGCGCTTGCCGAACTCGATCTGCTGGCCGCGTTTGCCGAACGTGCGCGTGCGCTCGACTGGGTTGCGCCGTCGTTCTCGCCAGACGCCGGGATCGAAATCGAACAGGGGCGTCATCCGGTGGTGGAGGCTCAGGTCGAGCAGTTCATCGCCAACGACTGCACGCTCACCGCCGAGCGCAAACTGCTGCTGATCACCGGCCCGAACATGGGCGGCAAATCCACGTTCATGCGACAGACCGCGTTGATCGCGCTACTCGCGTACGTGGGCAGCTATGTGCCCGCACGGCGCGCCGCGTTCGGCCCGATCGACCGCATCTTCACGCGGATCGGCGCGGCCGACGACCTGGCTGGCGGCCGCTCCACCTTCATGGTCGAGATGACGGAAGCTGCGGCCATTCTGAATGACGCCACGCCGCAAAGCCTCGTGCTCATGGATGAAATCGGCCGCGGTACGTCGACATTCGACGGTCTCGCGCTCGCGTGGGCAATTGCACGTCATCTGCTGTCGCACAATGGCTGCCACACGCTTTTCGCGACCCATTATTTCGAACTGACGCAGTTGCCCACGGAGTTTGCTCACGCGGCGAACGTGCATTTGTCGGCGGTCGAGCATGGGCACGGAATCGTATTCCTGCACGCCGTCAACGAAGGGCCGGCGAACCAGAGCTACGGTCTTCAGGTTGCACAACTGGCGGGCGTGCCGAACGCGGTTATCCGCGCGGCCCGCAAGCACCTCGCGCACCTCGAACAGCAGTCCGCGGCGCAACCTGCACCGCAGCTCGATCTGTTCGCGCCGCCCATGCCCATGCTGCTGGAAGACACGGACGACGAGCGTGACGGCAAAGCGCAAAACGCAGCATTGTCGCCGGCGATGCAGGCACTTGCCGAACGTCTGCGCGCCATCGATCCGAACGAACTGCGTCCGCGTGAAGCGCTCGACCTCCTGTACGAGCTGCACGAGCTGGCCGCCGCGCCGGATGCGGATCATTGACGCGCACCGACCCGTGCAGCGCCCGCGCAGGGTTCGTGCGGGGCTGACCTTTATCTCCGCGCTCGCGGACGGCGTGGCGCACGCTACTTGTCCGGTTGCCTCTTTATCCGTTGCTTTTAGCGTTGCTTTTTGCGTTGCTTTCCGCGCCGTTTTTCTGGTTGCCTCCTCCGTCGCTTCTGCTACCGTTTCATCCGCCGCCTCTTCCATCGCTTCTTTCTTTGCACGGCCGCTTGCTCGTTGCGTCGCGCTGTTTCTTGCCGTGCTTACCGTGCTTATTGCATTCACGTCACCGGCCTTCGCGCAGGGGCCAGCGCAGTCCGCGCGGTATGCTTTCGCGGTCATCGCAGGCACGATGCAAAGCTCCGCCGACGAAGCGCCGACTCAGCGCCTGCTCGATGCGATCGGTCGTGAACGCAACGTTGCGTTCATCGTCTACGACGGCAACCTGAAGGGCGCAAAAGAAGCGTGCCGTGACACGCTCTATGACCGCCGGCATGCGCTGCTGGAAACGTCGCGACCCGCGCTGTTCTTCATTCCGGGTCAGCACGACTGGGCCGATTGCGGCACAACGGAAGCTGGAGCGTTCGATCCCGTGGAGAGGCTCGACCAGCTGCGTCAAACGCTCTTTGCCGACTCGAACTCGATGGGTCAGAATCCGATCGCATTGACGCGCGAAAGCGAAGTGTCGCGCTTTCGTCCGTTTCGCGAAAATGTTCGATGGCAGGCGAACGACACGGTGTTCGTAGGACTGAACGCCCCGAGCCCAAACAATCACTATCTGACCGCGGGCGGCCGTAATGGCGAATTCGAAGATCGCGTGATCGCCAACGCGTTCTGGCTCGAACACGCGGGTGAATATGCGAAGCGCCGCGACGCGCGCGCCGTTGTCGTGTTCATTCAGGGTGACCCGGACCCGGAACGCTACGAACGCCCGGATCGTTTCGCATGGCTACGCTTTGGCCGCAATACCCGGCGCGACGGCTTTCTGGAATTCAAGCGCAGCCTGGTGAAGCTGGCGGAGATCTATCACGGACCCGTGCTCGTCATTCATTGCGACGACGAGCGCGCGAAAGGCGGCTTTACGATCGATCAGCCATTACGCAATGACAAGGGCGTGCTCGTGGCCAATCTCACGCGTATCGCGCTCGCGCCGCATGACCGGCTCAACCAGTGGATTCAGATTGAAGCGGACCTGAACAGGAAACCGCCATTTCGCGTAAGTGTGCGCGATGTACCGAAACAGATGCCGTTGCCCACTACGCCGGCCGGCGGGTCGCCCGGCGAGCCGGCTGCTTCGATGCCGGCTGCGCCGTTGCCAGGCACCGCTTCAGAGTTGCCGCCGCTCCTGCAGGCGCCTCGCCAGCCGCAAACGGACCAGCAGGAACTCGACCAGTTGCGCATGGATCAGCAACCACGCATACCCGCCGACCAGGGCGGCGGCGGGTATGGACCCGCGACTGCGGGACCGGCCAGCCCGAATGCGCTGCCGGGTACGCCGGGCGCTTCGACTTCGGGCGCTCCCGGCGCGCCGGCAAGCTCAGTGCAGCGTGGGCCCTGAGTTGTCGTCCTCGGCTTCGTCGTCTTCATCCAGGACTTCGAGGCCGTCGGCACCATGCGCGTGCTCGTGCTGGATTTCGTCCTCGGTAGCCGGGCGTACGTCTTTTACCGTGAGCGCGAAACGCAGCGCCATGCCGGCGAGCGGATGGTTGCCGTCGAGCACGACTTTGTCTTCCGCCACGTCGGTCACGACGTAGACGAGCGAGTCGAGATCTTCGTCGCCCTCTTCCGGCGTACCTTCGAACTGCATGCCGATCTCGAGCGGTTCCGGGAAGCGATTGCGCGGCTCAATCTTGACGAGGTCAGGGTCGTACTCACCGAACGCGTCTTGCGGCTCGAGCTGGATCTGGGTCTCGAAGCCGGCCTCGTGGCCGTCGAGCTCTTCCTCGATCTTGGGGAACGTGCCATCATAGCCGCCGTGCAGATAGACCATCGGCTCGTCGCTCTCTTCAATCAGATTGCCCTGTGCATCCGACAGCTTGTAGGCGACCGACACGACGGTGTTCTTTGCGATTTTCATTCGACTCTCCAGAATACAACTCACATTATACGATGCCCAAGCGGCCCACTGACCACCTGGCCGATCAGGCTTCCGCCCGGAATTCGTCGCCGGCTTCAAAGCCTGCTCTGCGCGCTACGGCCGCCTCGCCTGCTCCCGCTGCCACCCTGCCCCCCGCGCCCGACACACCTACCGCATTGCTCGGCGGTATCACGCCGTCGCAATTCATGCGCCGGTACTGGCAAAAGAAGCCGTTGCTGATTCGCCAGGCCATTCCCGACGTCGAAGCGCCGCTTTCACGCGAAGCATTTTTCGAGCTTGCCGATCAGGAAGAAGTCGAAGCGCGCCTCATCACGCACTTTCGCAACCGGTGGCAACTCGAGCATGGACCGTTCGCGCCGGACGAATTGCCGTCCGTGAAACAGCGTGCATGGACGCTGCTCGTGCAGGGTGTGGATCTGTACGACGATCGCGCGCGCGCACTGCTCGACCGCTTTCGTTTCGTGCCGGACGCGCGCCTCGACGACCTGATGATTTCGTATGCAACCGACGGCGGCGGCGTCGGTCCGCATTTCGATTCCTACGACGTCTTTTTGCTGCAGGTCAAAGGCAAGCGACGCTGGCGTATCAGTTCGCAAAAAGATCTGACGCTGGAGCCCGGACTGCCATTGAAAGTTTTACAGAATTTCGAGCCCGAAGAGGAGTGGCTGCTCGAGCCCGGCGACATGCTCTATCTGCCGCCGCACATTGCGCACGACGGGGTGGCGGAAGGCGAATGCATGACCTGTTCGATCGGGTTTCGCGCGCCTTCGGCGAGCGAGCTGACCGCGCAGTTCCTCTACCATCTTGCCGAGCGCGGCGAGTCGACGAGTAAAGCAAGCGCGCTGTATCGCGATCCGCAGCAACCCGCCGTCGAGCATCCTGCGGAATTGCCAGATGCATTAGTTCAGAGGGTTGGCGCGATCCTTGCTGCCATCAAGTGGAAAGAGCCAGACATTGCGTCGTTCCTTGGTACGTATCTCAGCGAGCCAAAGCCGAGTGTCGTATTTGATCCGCCGCAAAGACCGCTCAATGAAGCGCGTTTCATCACCCAGGCGTCGCGGCAAGGTATTCGACTCGACCGCAAGACTAATCTGTTGTACAACCGGCGTTTTTTCTTCGTAAATGGAGAGGAAACATTGATCAACGGTGCAAAGAAATGGTTGTTTGACCTCGCGGATCATCGCTCTTTGAGTGCGAAACGCTTTGTAACACTATCGCACGATTCGTCGGTGACAGCACTGCTACACGAGTGGTATTGTGCGGGCTGGATACAAGTGGGCGAGTTTGCATAACTCTGCCTGCTATACCGTACGTTGAAATTTTGTATGAGAAAGACAACGTATTGACCCCGGATTTATGGATTGTCAGTACGAAAGTGCATATAATTTCCGCCCAAGCCGTAGGGAAGATTCCAGCTCGTCGAATGAGCGTCTCCACCAGCGGCCCAGGTCGGTGTTGGAGCACATTACCGGTATTATTTTGCGCTGTTGCTTACCTTTAAACCATAAAAGGACGTGATCATGAAGAAATCCCTCCTCGTAGCATCCCTGTTGGCAGCTGTGGCACTGGCTGCTTGCAACAAGAGCAACGACCAGGCCGCTGCCCCGGCTAGCGACGCAGCTGCTGCTTCGGCACCGGCTGCTGCAGCTTCGGATTCGGCGATGGCTGCTTCGGGTGCTGCTGCTGCTGCGAGCGACGCTGCTGCTTCGGCTTCGGCTGCTGCTTCGGACGCAGGCGCTGCTGCTTCGGACGCATCGGCTTCGGCTGCTGCTCCGGCTTCGGGCGCAAGCCAGTAAGCTGTCGCGTAGGGTTCGCCTCTGGGCGAAAACTGCATCGGGAATCGTTGCGATTACTGATGCAGTTAACAAAACGCCACGGATTCACATCCGTGGCGTTTTGTCATTCATGCGCCGTTTTTCAACGGCGCAATTACTTTTAACGGCTTTCCACCCCGCTGTGCATGTCCCTGTAGATTACATGGCGGATCATTAATGCATTACACGCAGATAACCGCGCGAGCACGCCCGCGAAAAACCTAGCCAGCCGGCGGCGTTGAATTCTCTTCAAAGAACTCCCGCACGACTTCAATTTCACGGGTGCGTTTAAACGGCGGCAAGCTCTGCCAGATACGACGGCCATACGGTTTGTCGACAAGGCGCGTATCGCAGATCATCAGCACGCCTCGATCGGTCTCCGCGCGAATCAGACGCCCGGCACCCTGCTTCAACGTAATCACCGCTTGCGGCAACTGATGAACTGCGAACGGGCTCAACCCTTTCTTCGTCAGCGCGTCGAGTCGCGCGGATAGCACGGGGTCGTCAGGTGGCGCAAACGGCAGCTTGTCGATGACCACCAGCGAGAGCGCGTCACCGCGCACGTCCACGCCTTCCCAGAAGCTCTGGCTGCCCACGAGAATCGCATTGCCATACGAGCGGAAGCGGTCGAGCAGTTCCGTGCGGCTCGCGTCGCCCTGCACGAGCAGCGGATAATCCCAGCCGCGTGCTTCGATCACATCGCGCAACTTCGCGGCGATACGATCGACCGCACGCAGCGTCGTGCACAACATGAAGACACCGCCACCTGAGGCTTCAATCGCCGGCAACGCCGCGTCGAACACGGCGTCGGTGAACATCGGCGACGACGGCTGCGGCAGATTACGCGGCACGTAAAGCAACCCTTGCGTCGGGTAGTCGAACGGACTGGGCAGCGTCATCGAACGTTTGGCGTTCAGACCCATTTGCGCCGCGTAATGCGTGAAGTCGCCGCGCACCGACAACGTGGCCGACGTGAAGATCCACGCGCGCGGCACACCGGCGCGCTGCTTCGCGAATATCGGTGCAACCGACAACGGCGTTTCATGCAACTGAACGGTGTGCGAAAAGACTTCGATCCAGCGCACCTTCTCATTCGGATCGGCGCGCTCAACCTTGCCCTCCGGCCCAGCCGCGTTCGCGGCTTCACGCTCGGCCCCGGTCGGCGGCGTAGTCCAGCCAGCCAGCACGCCCTGCAGTTCGCGCGCGCGGCGCAAGCATGCGCCAAGGGATTCGGCACGCTCGGCCTGGGCCGACAATGCGGACGTCAGCGCGTCGAGTTCGGTTTCCAGTGTTACGAGCGCGGGAAAGAGCGCGTGGTCGTCCGGCAACTGACCGATCGACAACCTCACCGAATCCTCCCTGAACGCGAGACGCACATCGCGCGCGGCGCGCTCGAGCGTGGCACCGAGCTTGACCCAGTCGACTGCCTCGCGCGCATGCCCGAGACCTTCGGCGACCGAATCGCGGGCCAGCTCGAGAAACTGCGTGGTGGAAAGCGTCTCGCCGAAAAAGAGCGTGGCCGTTTCCGGCAGCTGATGGGCTTCGTCGAAAATGATCGTGTTCGCGGTGGGCAGCAGCTCGGCCATGCCGGTATCGCGCAACATGATGTCCGCGAAGAACAGGTGGTGATTGACTACGACGATATCGGCCTGCTGCGCCTCGCGCCGTGCCTGCATGACGAAGCAGTCCTTATAGTGCGGGCACTCCTGGCCAAGGCAGTTTTCGCGCGTGGACGTGACCATCGACCACACGGCCGCCGTTTCCGGCACGCTCGCGAGTTCGGCTTTATCGCCCGTGCGCGTGATCTTCGCAAAGCGCACGATGTCCTGCAGATACGAGGTTTCCTGGCGCGACGGCAGACGCCCGTTATCCGCGGTGCGTTGCAGATAGTAATGGCACAGGTAATTCCCGCGCCCCTTGAGCATCGCGACCGAGACCGGCACCGCCAACGCGTCGCGCACGGTTGGAATGTCGCGCTGAAAGAGCTGATCCTGCAGGTGTTTGGTACCCGTCGACACGATCACCTTGCCGCCCCACAGCATGGCCGGCACGAGATACGCATAGGTCTTGCCGGTGCCCGTGCCCGCCTCGACGATCAGCGTGTTCTCGCTGCCGTCGAGGCCGCCCGATTCGTCCTGTTCCACTGTCCCGGCTGACACGGTGTCTGTACCTTGCTGCGTCGACATGCGACGCGCCGGGCGCTTTTGCGCGTCGAACATCGCAGGCTCGGGCATTGCGCGGCCAGAGGCTTCCATGGCCGCCGCAACGGCGCGCGACATCTCGATCTGCGACGCGCGCGAGCGATAGCCGTCGATCTGACGGGCCAGCAAGCCGTTGTCCGCGAAGATCTCGTCGAGTTCAGCGGCGCGACGGGGAGTCAATGTCGCGCTAAGCGCCGAGCCGGACGCCGACGCGCGCGGCGCCGGTGCGACGGCTGCCGTGGTCTCGCTGGCTGCGGCGAGCGGCGATGGGTCGAGCGGTGAAAGCGGTGAATTCAAGGCAAGCGTTTCCTACGAAGTCCGGCTCGCGCAGCGCGCGCCCGGCGCCTGCCAGGCCGCGAACTCAGGCGCGTACGTCCGGTTCGAGCTGCAATTGCAGCAAGATGATGGTGTCCTTGACTTTGAGCTTGCGCTTTTTCAGGCGCTGCAACTCGAAGTCGTCGATGCCGGGCTCGTCCGACATTCGGTCGATCAGCCGATCGAGCCCGCTGTGTTCCGATTCCAGCTGCAGAATGCGGTCGCGCAGCGTGTCCGCGTTGATGACGTGATGTTGATCGCGCATGCTCGCCTCCTCTCGTCCACGGCCGGCCACGCATGCGGCCGATGCCTGAGGTTGCTGTCTGGCTTAAAACGCGTTACGGCAACTACGGGTCAAGCTTTGACGGTATGACCATACCGAGCACCCATTACAGCACGGCGCGCCCACGCGCGCTCGCCGCAGCGGCAGTTTTTTGCAACGGCTTCGCATCGGCTCAACATCCGCGGCATCACGCGCCCGGGTACGCTCAAGCACGCCCAAGCACGATCGGCGCGCAGCATCCTTACTGTTGCTGCTGTTGCAGCTTCTGCTGCTGCTCGAGTTCCTGCTGCTGTTTCAACTGATCCTGACGCTTCTGTTCGGCTTTATCCGCAGCCTGCTTCTGACGCGCCTCCACGTCCGCCTTGTGTTGCGCGGCGTCCGCCTGCTTCTTCTCGAAGCTCTGCTGCTTCTGCTCGCGCTCCTGCGCCTTCTGCGCGCCCTGGGCACGCGCTTCGGCAAGCTTGCGCTGGAAGTCGCCCTGCTTCTGATCGTACGCCTGCTGGTTCGCGGCGGCCTGAGCCGGACTGATGCCACGCTGCGCCTGATCCAGCGCATGTTGCCGCTGCTTGTCCTGATAGGCCTGCGCGTTCGCTGCGCGTTGCGGCGCTTCAGCGTTGCGCTGCGCCTGATCGAGCTCGTGCTGCCGTTGCTTGTCCTGGTATGTCTGGGCGTTGCGCGCATCTTCCGCGGCACGTTGCGGCGCTTCCGCCTCTTCCTGCGCGCGTTTGATCGCGGCCTGCTGGTCACGTTCGCGCGCACGTTGCACCCGCTGCTCACCGTCGAGCGCCAACTGCTCCTTGCGGATGTCCGCCTGCTCGGCGCGCATCGCGTCGCGCGCCTTGTTCAGGCAGTGGTTGACCAAAAATCTGCTGTAGCAGTCGTGTTCGGCGACGGCGTACCGATAGTTGTTATCGTCACTGCGCCGATTCAGGACTTTCTGACGATCATCGAACGATTTGTCGAGCGCGGCGGCGTTGCTGGCGTTATCTACGCCCGCGGCACCCGCGGTATCCGCGCCGCCAATCGAAGCTGCGTCCGACGCTGCCAGGGGCGGTGCGGACGGCGTGGCCGCTCGCGCCGCAATGGGCGCCACCGTTTGAGCGGCAGCGGGAGCACAGACGCTCAATGCGACAGCCATCATGCATGACATGCACGCTGCGAAAAATGGCAGCAGTTTCGACGCGCGAAGGGCCAGGCGCAAGCCCAGGCGGTGAAGGGAAAAGGAGATCGGCAACGTCGTAGAGGGTCAGCGGAACATGCCCGAAATTCTATCATCCCGCGGTTGAGCCCTTTGGCATTTATGGCAAAATGCCCCGCTCTAGCCACCTCGCCGCAGTATGCGCACCCGGCGCGCCACAGGCCCGAAGCGCCCACGCGCCTTGCAGCGCGCTACCGCACCCTGAAGCGCCCGGCAACACGCCAGAGCGTGCGCAACGGCGCGTTCAGCACGCGGCCATCGAGTCAGCAGGAACACCAAGAGCTTATGACGGAAAACGTAGCACTCAAGATCGTACAGCGCATTGCCACCGAACTGTCCGTCCAGCCGCGCCAGGTCGCGGCCGCGGTGCAACTTCTCGACGAAGGAGCAACTGTTCCGTTCATCGCCCGTTACCGCAAGGAAGTGACCGGGAATCTCGACGATACCCAACTGCGCAATCTCGAAGAGCGCCTGCTCTATCTGCGCGAGCTGGAAGACCGGCGCGCCGCGATCATCACGAGTATCGACGAACAGGGCAAGCTCACCGACGAGCTGCGTCATGCAATCGAAGGCGCCGACAGCAAGCAGGTGCTCGAAGACCTGTATCTGCCGTACAAGCCCAAACGCCGCACGCGCGCGCAGATTGCCCGCGAAGCCGGTCTGCAGCCGCTTGCCGACGCGCTCATCGCCAACCCTTTGCTCGACCCGCCAGCCGAAGCGGCCGCCTACGTGAACGCCGAAAAGGGCGTGGCCGACGTGAAGGCCGCGCTCGACGGCGCGCGCGACATCCTCTCCGAACAGTTCGGCGAGACGGCCGATCTGCTCGGCAAGCTGCGCGATTACCTGTTCAATCAGGGCGTGGTGTCGTCGAAAGTGGTTGAAGGCAAGGAAAACGCGGAAGAAGAAAAATTTCGCGATTACTACGACTATGCCGAGACCATCCGGACCGTGCCGTCGCATCGTGCGCTCGCGCTGTTTCGCGGTCGCAACGCGGGCGTGCTGATGATCAAGCTCGGTCTCGGCGAAGAACTCGACGCGCAGGTGCCGCATCCGGGCGAAGCGCTGATTGCGCGCCACTTTGGCATCGCCAACCAGAACCGCCCCGCCGACAAGTGGCTCTCCGACGTGTGCCGCTGGTGCTGGCGCGTGAAGGTGCAACCGCACATCGAGAACGAACTGCTGACCAATCTGCGCGACGAAGCCGAGCATGAAGCGATTCGCGTGTTTGCACGCAACCTGAAGGATCTGCTGCTCGCCGCGCCCGCCGGTCCGAAAGCCGTCATCGGCCTCGATCCGGGCATGCGAACCGGCGTGAAGGTCGCCGTGGTCGATCGGACCGGCAAAGTGCTCGCCACCGACGTGATTTACCCGCACGAGCCGCGCCGCGACTGGGACGGCTCGATTGCAAAGCTCGCGCGGCTGTGCACGCAAACGAAGGCGGAACTGATCAGCATCGGCAACGGCACGGCGTCGCGAGAAACGGACAAGCTCGCGAGTGAGCTGATCGCGCGTCATCCGGAATTCAAGCTGCAAAAGATCGTCGTGTCCGAAGCGGGCGCGTCGGTCTATTCGGCGTCCGAACTGGCGGCAAAGGAATTCCCCGACATGGACGTGTCGCTGCGCGGCGCGGTGTCGATTGCACGGCGCTTGCAGGACCCGCTCGCCGAACTCGTGAAGATCGAGCCGAAAGCGATCGGCGTCGGCCAGTATCAGCACGATGTGAACCAGCGCGAACTCGCGCGCTCGCTCGACGCGGTGGTCGAAGATTGCGTGAACGCGGTCGGCGTGGACGCGAACACGGCGTCGGTCGCACTGCTCGCGCGCGTGTCCGGTCTGAACGCCACCTTGGCTCGCAATATCGTCGACTATCGCGACGCGCACGGTCCGTTTCCGTCGCGAGAGCATCTGCGCAAGGTGCCGCGGCTCGGCGACAAAACCTTCGAGCAGGCCGCCGGCTTCCTGCGCATCAACAACGGCGAGAATCCGCTGGACCGCTCGTCCGTTCACCCGGAAGCGTATCCGGTCGTCGAACGCATGCTGGCGAAAATCAGCAAGCATGTCGGCGAAGTGCTGGGCAATCGCGATGCGTTGCGCGGGTTGTCACCCGCTGAATTCGTCGACGATCGTTTCGGTCTGCCGACGGTGCGCGACATCCTGCTCGAACTCGAAAAACCGGGGCGTGACCCGCGGCCCGAGTTCAAGACCGCGACGTTCCGTGAAGGCGTCGAGAAGGTCAGCGACCTGACGCCAGGCATGGTGCTCGAAGGCGTCGTGACGAACGTCGCGGCGTTTGGTGCGTTCATCGACGTCGGCGTGCATCAGGATGGTCTCGTGCATGTGTCGGCGATGTCGAACAAGTTCATCAAGGACCCGCACGAGGTCGTCAAGGCCGGGCAGATCGTCAAGGTGAAGGTGCTGGAAGTCGACGTGAAGCGTCAGCGCATTGCGCTTACGATGCGAATGGACGACGAGGTCGGCGCGACGGCATCGGCGCGTAGTAGTGGTGGCGCGCAGCACGATCGTGGCGGCGCTGGCGGCCGCTCGGGTGGCGGCGCCGGCCGCGGCGCGCCGCAGCGCTCGCGCGAGCCGGAAGCGGGTGGCGCGATGGCCGCCGCGTTTGCCAAACTGAAGCAGAAGTAAGGAGCGCGGTCAGCGTGTGAGTCGATCATGCGCGGATTCCACGCCGTGAAGTTCGCACGCGCAACGCGCCGTTAAACAGAAAGCCCACGCAAGATTGCGTGGGCTTTTCATTTCACCTTTGCTGCAGCGCCGGATCTAGATCTCGATCTTGGTGCCTAGCTCGACCACCCGGTTGGCCGGAATACTGAAAAAGTCGGTTGGCTTCGCGGCGTTCTGATGCATCCACGCGAAGACGCGCTCGCGCCATACCGACATGCCTGGCAACTGTGTCGGCACCACCGTCTCGCGCGCAAGGAAGAAGGACGTGTCCATCAACTCGAACGTCATGTCATGGGTGCGGCCCACTTCCAGCAACACCGCCTTCACGTCCGGCGTTTCGTTAAAACCATAAGCGGCTTTCACCAGATACAAACCACCTTCCATATCCTTGACCGTGACGCGGTCCGCGTCGTTGACATACGGAATGTCGCGCGTGACGAACGTCAGGAAGATGGTGCGCTCGTGCAGCACCTTGTTGTGCTTCAGATTGTGCAGCAGGCTCACCGGGACCAGCGAATCGCTGCCGGTCAGATAGATCGCCGTGCCCGACACGCGGTGCGGCGGGTGCGCGAGCAGGCCCTGCAGGAACGGCATCAGCGGGATACCGTCCGCAGCCGTGCGTTCCTTGACGATCATTCTGCCCTTGAACCACGTCATCAGCAGGAAGAACAGCAGCGCGCCGATGCCAAGCGGCAACCAGCCGCCCTCCTCGACCTTCAGCAGATTGGCGCCGAAGAAGCCCAGATCGACCGTCATGAACACGCCGATGATCAGCGCCACCAGAAGCTTGTTCCAGTTCCACACGTTCACCATGACGACGCACGCAAGGATCGTGGTGATGACCATCGTGGCCGTCACCGCAATGCCGTAGGCGGCGGCAAGATTGTCCGAACTCTTGAACGCGATGACGATGCACAGAATGATGAAGAGCAGCATCCAGTTCACGACCGGCACATAGATCTGACCGATCGCGAGCTCCGACGTATGCAGGATCTTCATACGCGGCACATAGCCTAGCTGGATCGCCTGGCTGGTCAGCGAATACGCGCCCGAAATGACGGCCTGTGACGCGATCACGGTCGCCACCGTCGACAGCACGACGAGCGGCAGCAACGCCCACTCAGGCGCGAGAAGGAAGAACGGGTTTTCGATCGCTTTCGGATCGTGCATGAGCAGCGCGCCCTGACCGAAATAGTTCAGCACGAGCGATGGCATGACGAGCACGTACCACGCCATACGAATCGGCTTCGCGCCGAAGTGGCCCATGTCGGCATAGAGCGCCTCGGCGCCAGTCAGCACCAGCACCACCGAGCCCAGCACTACGTAAGCCTGTAGTACATGCGCGGCCATGAACGTGTACGCATAGTACGGATTCAGCGCGCGGACCACGGTGGGTGCCTGCACGATGTGCCACAAGCCAAGCACGGCCAGCACGACGAACCACAGCACCATGATCGGACCGAACAGGCGGCCGACCATGGCCGTGCCGTGCCGCTGGA
Source organism: Paraburkholderia sp. PREW-6R (assembly GCF_039621805.1). Lineage (NCBI taxonomy): Bacteria > Pseudomonadati > Pseudomonadota > Betaproteobacteria > Burkholderiales > Burkholderiaceae > Paraburkholderia > Paraburkholderia sp. PREW-6R. Next base: position 2,015,175 of record NZ_CP155073.1, read on the forward strand.
TCCAGAACAGGAGCACCAGAATCACGATCGTGACCGGCAAAACGAGATGTGACAGATGAGGCGCGGCGATCTCGAGCCCTTCGACCGCGGAGATCACGGAGATGGCGGGCGTAATGACGGCGTCGCCATAGAACATGCACGCGCCGAAAATGCCGAGCATCACCAGCAAGCCGGCCATTTTCGATTTCTCGTCGAGCGAGCGTAGCGCCAGCGCCATCAGCGCAAGCACACCGCCTTCGCCGTTATTGTCCGCGCGCATCACGAACAACACGTATTTGATGCCCACCACGATCACGATCGCCCAGAACAGCAGCGAGATCACACCGAGAATGGACTGCTCGGTCAGCGGAATACCATGCGATGGGCTGAACGCTTCTTTCAGCGAGTACAACGGGCTCGTGCCGATATCGCCGAACACCACGCCGATCGCGGCTATCGCGAGGGAAGGCAGAGGCTGCTTGTGCACGTGATTGTTATCTGTCATAAACGCGACGAAATCCGTTTCCTGAGCGGAAAAACGACCGCTATTCTAAACTGCCCGTCTGGCGCCGCCTGGCTTGTTGTGGATACACCACGTCGATGCTGCGGGCAGTGTAGCACTGCGATATGGGCGCGTCTGCCGCGTCGGCGTCATGCGGCCGTCACGCCGACGCCCTTCGCGAAGCGTCTTCCGCGCAGCGGGTTGAACGTGAAGCGGCGCGTGAGCGCAAAAAAAACGGAGCCCGATGGGCTCCGTTTTGCAGAGTCTGCAACGCACGCGACGCGATGTGTTCAGCGCCCACATGAGCATCAGTCCCCCGCCGACTCCTGCGCCTGCTGCATGCCGCGCTTGATCCACGCGCCCAGATTGTGCGGGCGCACCGTGTCCCACTCCTCGAACGGCTGGTGGATCCACGGGTTGGTCGGCAGATACTGCACGTGATAGTCAGGCTTCACCTTCGAGCAGCCCTTGTACCAGAGCACCGCCGAGCGCACCGCCGTAATGGCCGGATAACGTTCCTTCAGATGCTGCTGCACGCGCGCCAGCGTCACGCCCGAATCCACCAGGTCGTCGACCAGCAGCACATTGCCGGACAACTCGCCGCGCGTCATGGTGATGTATTGCGCGATATCCAGTTCGCCCTGCTCCGTGCCGGCCGCTTCGCGATACGAGCTCGTGGCGAGAATCGCCAGCGGCAAGTCGTAAATACGCGAGAGCTGATCGCCGACACGCAGGCCGCCGCGCGCGAGGCACAGGATCTTGTCGAACTTCCAGCCGGACTCATGCACCTGCAACGCGAGCATTTCGATCAGCCGGTGATACTCGTCCCAGCCGACCCAAAGATTCTTGTCGTCATTGCGCGGGTCTTTCATCGCGATCATGGGTAGACCTTTCACCATGGCTTAAACCTTGAACGGATGACGAAGCAGAATGGTTTCGTCACGGTCCGGACCGGTCGACACCATGTCGATCGGAATGCCCGCGACTTCCTGCACGCGCGACAGATAAGCGCGCGCATTCGCCGGCAGCTTGTCCCATTCCTTGATGCCGACGGTGCTTTCCTTCCAGCCCACGAAGGTTTCGTACACCGGCTCGCAACGCGCGACTTCCGACGCGCCGCGCGGCAGCAGATCCACGGCCTTGCCGTCGACCTGGTAGCCGACGCACAGCTTCACTTCGTCGAGACCGTCGAGCACGTCGAGCTTGGTCATGCACAGTCCGGACACGCCGTTGATCTGGATCGAGCGGCGCAGCGCGGCGACGTCGAGCCAGCCAGTGCGGCGCGGACGGCCGGTGACCGAGCCGAATTCCTTGCCGACGGTGGCCAGTTCGAGGCCGATTGCTTCCTGACGCGCGGCGTTATCCGCGTCGTACAGTTCGCTCGGGAACGGGCCCGAACCCACGCGCGTGCAATAGGCCTTCGTGATGCCGAGAATGTAGTTAAGCTTTTGCGGACCGACGCCCGCGCCCGCGGTGGCGGCGCCGGCCACGCAGTTGCTCGACGTGACGAACGGATAGGTGCCGTGGTCGATGTCGAGCAGCGTGCCTTGCGCGCCTTCGAACAGCAGGTTGCTGCCCGCGGCGTTCGCGTCGTACAGACGGCGCGATACGTCGGTCACCATCGGCTTCAGGCGGTCGGCATAGCTCAGCATGGTGTCGAGCGTTTGCTGGAAATCGACAGCGGCGACGCCCAGATATTGCGTCAGCACGAAGTTGTGATAATCGAGGTTTTCACGCAGACGTTCGGCGAAAGTTTCCGGCTCGAACAGATCCTGCACACGCAGACCGCGGCGGGCTACCTTGTCTTCGTAGGCCGGGCCGATGCCGCGGCCGGTGGTGCCGATCTTGCCTGCGCCGCGGCGCGCTTCACGGCCCTGGTCGATTGCAATGTGATACGGCAGGATCAGCGTGGTGGCTTCGGAAATGAACAGGCGTTTCTGAACGTCGACGCCAGCAGCTTCAAGCTCGCCAATTTCCTTGAACAGCGCTTCCGGCGACAACACGACGCCATTGCCGATGTAGCACGCGACGCCAGGATGCATGATGCCCGACGGAATCAGGCGCAAGATGGTTTTCTTGCCGCCGATGATGAGCGTGTGACCGGCATTATGACCGCCCTGGAAGCGAACGACGCCTTGAGCGTGGTCCGTCAGCCAGTCGACGATCTTGCCCTTGCCTTCATCACCCCACTGGGTCCCCACGACGACGACGTTACGCCCGGGGTTCACATTCACTGCGCTGGCAGACATGTTGTTTCGTAAGCTGGTTAAAAACGTATTCTACCTAGGTTCGCGGAAGCTTCCGAATTTTTCCGTTTCCGCTCAACGGTATGCACGTTATGGTGGAGATAGCAAAGTAAGGTCGGATGGATCGTCCGACATGCGCTTAGGGGCGCGGTTCGACGACCCATGCTCCGTTGCGATCGACCAGCACGCGGTCGAACGCGAATTCATCCAGATCGTGCTCGTGACCCGGCAGCGCCTGGATCACCACTTCGCCCGCGTCGCGCAACGCGGCGACGCTTATACGCAATGCTTCGTCGTGCTGCCATGGCGCGAGAATCGCGCTGCTGCGCGCCTCGACCGGCGAGATGCGCGCCACTTCACGCAGATCGAGCGAGAAGCCGGTTGCCGCGCGCGCGCGCCCGTAAGCCTGGCCCACGTGGTCATAGCGGCCGCCGCGCGCAACCGCATTCGGCACGCCGTCCACGTAAGCGGAGAACATCACGCCGCTGTGGTACGCATAGCCACGCAGGTCGGCGAGATCGATCATCACCTCGGCGCCTTCCACCTGGCTCGCGAGAAACGCGAGGTCGTCGAGCGCGCGGGCGATGGCCGGCGCATTCGGCAAACGCGCCCGCGCCTCTTCCAGCACGGACGCGTCGCCGTACAGCGTGGGCAGCGCGCGCAGCGCGTCGCGCGTGACGGGCGACAGTGTTGCAGTGAGTTCGACGAGCCGCGGCACGTCCTTGCCCGCCAGCGCGTCGTAAAGCGACTGGCCGAGCGCGGCCGCTGCCGGTTCCGCTTCGATCAGCGCCGCGAGCACGCCTGCATGGCACAAATCGAGGCGCACGCGGCCGAGGCCGGCGAGACGCAACGCATCGAGCAGCAGTTGCTGGATTTCCAGATCGGCTTCGAGACCGGCGTGACCGTAAATTTCCGCGCCGATCTGGATCTGTTCACGCGTAGCGTGCAGGCCACGCGGGCGCGTATGCGCCACATTGCCCGCATAGCAAAGGCGTGTCACGCCCTGACGGTTCAGCAGATGCGCGTCGATGCGTGCGACCTGCGGTGTGATATCCGCGCGCAGACCGAGTGTGCGGCCCGACAGCTGGTCCACGAGCTTGAAGGTGCGCAAATTCAGATCCTGGCCGCCGCCCGTGAGCAGCGACTCGATGTATTCGAGCAGCGGCGGCATCACCATCTCGTAGCCGTACGAACGGAAGCGATCCAGCAGATGGCGGCGCAGCTCTTCGATCTTGCGCGCTTCCGACGGCAGCACGTCGGCAATATTCTCGGGGAGTAACCAGGTCGACATCGGTACAGTCCTACGACGTTGAAGACGGCGTCTAAGCGCGCCGGATGTAAATGTGAGTGGCGGGCGGCGGCTCGGTTTTGGCGGCCGCTGCGCTAGCACGCACGCGGCCGAACGGGCGTTTTCGCCTTCATGTTGCCGCGCGCAAGGTCAAACACAGGAGACCTGCCGCATTGGCGAACGACGCGACGTGCCCACTCGCGTCCGCCGCGCGTGCGTCGACGAAGCGCCTCAGGTCACGATGAACAGCAGGATCAATCCGAGCACCATCACGATCAGTCCGCCCACGCGAATCTGATGCGGCGGGCGTTCCGCTATTTTACGGAAGGTGTCGCGCCAGGCAGCCGGAAAAACGAAGGGAAACATGCCTTCGATAATGAGCATCAAAGCGATCGCGAGCAGTAACGAGCCGGCTATATCCATGCGAATCAACGTGCCGCGATGCGGATGCCGCGGCGTTCCGGTTATCAATGTTTGCGCGAGGCCGCGGGAACGTCCGGGGCGGCGACGGCGCCGGTCGGGCTACGCATGAAGCGGAAGAAGTCGTTGCTCGGGTCGACCACGATCACGTCGCCCGGTTTGAAGGTCTTCCTGTACGCCTGCATGCTTTCATAGAACTCGTAGAACTGTGGGTCGCTGCCATACGCGTCGGCCGCGATTTCGGCTGCCTTCGCGTCGCCGTCGCCGCGAATGGTTTGCGCCTGACGATAACCGTCGGCAAGAATCGCCTGCTGCTGAGCGACTGCGTCCGCCTTGATCCTGTCCGCTTCCGCCGTGCCTTTGGCGCGCTCGTCGGCGGCGATCTGCTGGCGCGCGGCGATCATGCGCTTGTACACGGTGTCCGCCATCGCGGCCGGAAAGTCCACGCGCGTGAGTTGCATATCCACCACCGACACGCCCAGTGAGGCCGCGGCCTTATCCATCGTGCCGCGCGCTTCGTCGGCGAGCGCCTGCTGGCGGGCAAGCGCATCGGTGAGCGTGTATTTCGCGAACGTGTCGCCGAGCGCGCTGCGCGAGAGGAGCGCGAGCCTGTCCGGCAGGCTTTGCACGTCGCCTTTCGTTTGCGCGAGCAGTTTCAGCGGATCGGTCACGCGGTATTTGATGACCGGGTTTGCGAGCAGATCGATTTTGTCCGACGTCACGTAGCGGTCTTCGTCCGGCGCGTCGAGCGAGCGGATGCGGCTGTCGACCAGCGTGACCGTCTGCAACGGTGGCGGAAGTTTCACGTGCAGGCCGGGGCCGAGCAGCGCAGCTTCGGCGTCGCCACGCGACGACAGCACGGCCATATGCCGTTGATCGACGACGAACACCATCGACGACGCGGCAAACAGCACGATGACGATAGCGACGACGAGCGCAATGATTTTGTTCATGATGGGCGCGCCTTATTGAACGTCGTCTTCGCGCATGCGGCTGCGGAAGGAGTCGCGTGAACGGAGTGCGTCGCTGCCGGCCGCGGCCTGGCTGGCCGGCGTGGCAGCCGCAGCGGGCGCGGATGCCGGCGTTGCATTGGCAGGCGCCATGCTTTGGGCGTTCATCTGGCCGACAGAGGATGCGGTGGCGGCGGACGGCGTGCCCGCGTTGCCGCCGGCCTGCGCAGCAGCCGCAGTGGACGCCGCTGCGCCGGGCGTCGATACGCCGGGCGTCGATGCGCCGGGCGTCGATACGCCGGGCGCCGCCGCGCCGGGCGCCGTCGCGCCGGGACCTGCGCCAGCACCCACATCGGCCGCACGCTGACGTGTCTGGTCGACCAGTTTGTCGAGCGGCAGATACACCACGTTGTTGCCGCTTCTGCTGTCCACGAACACCTTGGTCGCGTTCGAATAGATCTGCTGCATGGTGTCGAGATACATGCGCTCACGAATCACGGCAGGCGCCTTCGCGTATTGCGCGTAGACCTGCTTGAAACGCTCGGCGTCGCCTTGCGCCTGCGCGACGGTCTTGTCGCTATAAATTTTGGCTTCCTCGATCTGAGCCGCCACGTCGGCCTGCGCGCGCGGCAACAGGTTGGCGGCGTATGCCTCGGCGTCGCGCTTTGCACGCTCGTTTTCCTGATGGACTTTCGCGGCGTCGTCGAAAGCAGCCTGCACCTGGTCGGGCGCCTGCACGCCTTGCATCGTCACTCCGACGACGGCGAGACCCGACTGGTATTCGTCCAGAGATTGCTGGATTTCCGCCATCAACTGCTGGCGGATCGCTTCGCGATCCTGATAGAGGATGTCGTTCGTACTGCGCGCGCCCACGATGTTTCGCACCGCCGCCTGCGCCGCCTGCATCACGCCCTGATCGGGGTCGACGCTGCGAAACAGGTAATCGGTCGGCTTGCGGATCTGATACTGCACGGCAAAGCGCACGTCGACGATGTCGGCGTCATGCGTGAGCATGGAGGCGTCTTTCACGTTCGCGAGACGCACGACGTTGTTGCGACCGATCTCCACCTGGCGGATCTGGCCGATATTGACGATCTCATGCGTTTCGAACGGATAGGGCAAGCGCCAGTGGGCGCCCTGATCTGCGGTATAACGATACTTGCCGAACTGCATCACGACGCCGGCCTGGCCCTCCTGCACGACGAATACGCCGCTGCCCAGATAGATCGCGATCAGTACGCCGATCACGATTCCCACACCGATGCGTGCGCCCCGCCCGTTATCCGGACGGCCGCCGCCTGCCCCGCTGCCCTTGCGGCCGAACATGCGGCTCAAGCGGCGGTTGAAATCACGCCACATCTCGTCAAGATCGGGAGGACCGTCGCCGTCATTGCTCTGCGGACGCTTCGGCTCATTCGGACGGGGGCGATCGCCATTGCCGTCCCCACGGCCCCAGCGCGGATCGTTCAGTGACAGCATCGCGCGCAAGCGCGGCCAGATACTCCGCTCGTTGTAATCGTTCACCTGTGTTCGTTCACCAGAGTAGACAGCGGGTCAGTGCAATTGGAGCGGGTCAGTGCCCGAGTTCTGTGACCTTGCGGTCGTCGCGTGGTGCTGCCGACCGGTCTTCTTCCGACAGATCGATCTGCATATCGGGAAGAGCTTCGGCACTAGCGATTTCAGCGATGGCAGCGCGTAATGTATCCAGCCCTTGCCCGGTACGCGCGCTCAAAAAGACGCGCGAAATATTACCATACTCGTCCCGCTCGACCGCGTCCCCTCGGGCCGCAAGCTCCGGCACCGCGTCGATCTTGTTGAACACCAGCACCTGGCGGATCGTATCCGCGCCGATCGCGTGCAATACCTCGTTCACCTGATCGATCTGGTCGAGGCGCACCGCGCTCGACGCATCCACCACGTGCAGAAGCAGGTCGGCGTGAATCGTTTCTTCGAGCGTTGCGCGAAACGCCGCCACCAGTTGGTGAGGCAACTCGCGAATGAAACCGACCGTGTCGGACACAACCACCTGGCCCGCTTCATCGCCGAGATAGACGCGCCGCGAGGTCGTATCGAGCGTAGCGAACAGCTGGTCCGCCGCATAGGCTTGCGCCTTGGTGAGCGCGTTGAACAGCGTGGACTTGCCCGCGTTCGTATAGCCGACCAGCGACACCGACATGGTCTGATTGCGCGAGCGCTGGCGGCGCTGTGTGCCGTGCTGGCGGCGCAATTTTTCGAGCCGTGTCTTGAGCGCCTTGATGCGTTCGCCGATCAGACGGCGGTCGGTTTCGAGCTGCGTTTCGCCTGGGCCGCGCAGACCGATACCGCCTTTCTGACGTTCGAGGTGAGTCCACGCGCGGATCAGCCGGGTCGACAGATACTGCAGTTGCGCAAGTTCCACCTGCAGCTTGCCTTCATGGCTGCGGGCGCGTTGCGCAAAGATGTCGAGGATGAGGCTGGTGCGATCGATCACCCGCCGATTAAGCGCCTGCTCCAGATTGCGCTGCTGCGCAGGTGCCAGAGCGTGATTGAAAATGACGAGTTCGATGTCGTTCGCTTCGCACGCAAGACGCAGTTCTTCGGCCTTGCCGCTGCCCACGAACATTTTCGCGTCGGGACTGGACCGGCGCCCGGTGAGCGTGACTACGGGATTCGCGCCCGCGCTTTGCGCGAGCAGGCTGAGTTCTTCGAGACTGGCTTCGAAATCGATCTTACCGAAGTCGATGCCGACAAGCGCTGCATTGATCAAATTGGAGGGTATCAAAATAAGGCGGCCGGGAGTTATCGCCAACGGGCGACGCTACGCCGGCCGCGACGGGGGGTTAGGACTGTTCGGAATCCGGGTGGAAATTCACCGGGCGGGCTGGCACGACCGTGGAGATTGCGTGCTTGTAGACCATCTGGGTGACCGTATTCCGGAGCAACACGACGTACTGGTCGAACGATTCGATGTTCCCTTGAAGCTTGATGCCGTTGACCAGGTAGATCGACACCGGCACGTGCTCTTTACGCAGTGCGTTCAAAAACGGGTCTTGTAACAATTGCCCTTTGTTGCTCATAGCAAACTCCGTATTTTTTTGCAGGTTGACTGAATTGACGAGGAAGAAAAAGAGATCCAGCGTCAACCGCTACACTATAGCTGATTTTCATTTTTGCGCGCTGGGCTGGGGACCTCGCCCAAACCCAGTACACACGCGGCTTTCAGCCGGAATTCAGCCTTTATCCGCGTAAGGGTTCGTGGACGATCTGAACTCTATCCGCAATGGAGTCCCCGTTAGCTTGAAAGTTTCCCGGAAGCGGTTTTCGAGGTAGCGCTTGTACGTGTCCGTAATCGCGTCGAGGGCGTTGCCGTGAATCACGATGATCGGCGGATTCTGGCCGCCCTGGTGCGCGTAGCGCAACTTCGGACGAACCGGCCCGCGGCGGCGAGGCTGCTGGAATTCCACCGCTTCGATCAGCGCGCGCGTGAGTTTCGGCGTCGGCAGCTTGACCATGGCCGCTTTGTACGCGTCGTCGACCGAGCGCATCAGCGGGCCGATTCCGCTTTTCTCCGCGGCGGAAATGAAATGGAATTTGGCGAAGTCCAGGAATTTCAGTTTGCGCTCGATGTCGGCCTTGGTGCGCTCGCGCACGTGTGAGTCGAGGCCGTCCCACTTGTTCACACCCACCACCAGCGCGCGTCCCTGCTCCACGACGAAACCGGCGATATGCGCGTCCTGTTCCGAAATGTCCTGACGGGCATCGAGCAGCAGGATCACGACGTTGGCGTCGGAAATCGACTGCAACGTCTTCACGACCGAAAACTTTTCGATCGCTTCGAACACTTTGCCTCGACGACGCAGACCGGCGGTGTCGATCAGCGTGTAGGGTTTGCCGCCGCGTTCGAAGTCGACGTAAATCGAATCGCGCGTGGTGCCCGGCATGTCGAACGCGATCACGCGCTCCTCGCCGACGAGCGCGTTGATCAGCGTCGACTTGCCTACGTTCGGCCGACCGACGATCGCGATTTTCACGCCGCGCGCTTCTTTTTCCTGGTCGCTTTCTTCCGGCTGACCGGCGTACGCGACTTCGAGCGCTTCGTTGATCATGTCGGTCACGCCGTCGCCGTGCGCCGCCGAAATGGCGCGCGGGTCGCCCAGACCGAGTTCGTAGAAGTCGGCGGCGACCGCGCTGTATTTCATCCCCTCGGCCTTGTTCACGACGAGGAAAATGGGCCGGCCAGTCTTGCGCAGATAGTCGGCAATGCTCTTGTCCTGCGGCGCGAGACCATTGCGACCGTCGACGATGAACACGACGATATCCGACTCCTCGACCGCCTGGCGCGTCTGGCGCGCCATCTCGTGCAGAATGCCGTCTTTCGCGACCGGCTCGAAACCGCCGGTGTCAACGACCAGATATGGCCTCTCGCCAGTGCGCCCTTCGCCGTAATGGCGATCGCGCGTCAGACCGGGCAGGTCGGCAACCAGTGCGTCACGCGAACGCGTGAGGCGGTTGAATAGCGTGGATTTCCCCACATTGGGGCGCCCGACGAGGGCAATTACGGGTTTCATCAGATGTTGTTCACGGTGAGACGCGGCGTCAGGATCGACCGCCCGCGTAGCGACGCCATGCGGCCGCGACACGGCAGCGTTTGACGAAAATTATCACGAATCCGCCCAGCCCTAAACGCACTGTCAATATGCGCACCGGGGCGGACGAAGTGTCTGGCTGTATGGGCAGCGCCAGCGGGCTGCCAGGTTCAGTCTTTCCCTGACCACTGCCCGACGGGCAGTTCGCATGCCAGTTGGACTACGGTGTCCTGCGATCCGCCAACAGGTTGCACGACCAAGGTTGCACGACCAGGCGGCGCCGCAGGCAGCCGCCGTGGCCGCGCGGGCCGATCTTTCAGACTTGCTTGTTCGATTCGCCTTTTGAATCGCTTTTGGACTTGAAAGACCAACCGGTCCGGCAAAATGTTTTGCCTGACCGGCCTTTGCAGAAAATTGGCAAATCAGCGTGCGGGCTGACGCAATCAGCCCGCACGCCTGGCGCGGCGCTGCGCGCACAGCCCGACCACACGATCAGCGCGGACGGAAACCGTACAGATCGCCGTCATGGGTTTGCACGACCAGCGTCTCGCCCGCCAGCACCGGAGCGGCCGTGATCGCGCTGCCGTCCGTCTTCATGCGTGCGACGAGCGTGCCGTCGTCGCGCGAAAGGAAATGCACGAAGCCCTGATAGTCGCCCAGCACGGCCGCGTGACCGAGAATGAACGGCACGCTCAGGTCGCGATTCTTCAACGCGTCGTTTTTCCACAGCGGTGCGCCGCTCGACACGTCGAACGCCTGAACGACGGACCAGTCGTCGGCCGCCACCACCGCGCGCTCATCCTGCGCGAGGCCGCTCGTGCTGGAGAACGCCTTTTCCCACAGCGCGCGACCCGAGTTCGCGTCGAAACAGCCAATCTGGCCCTGGAACGTCACTGCGCAGGTTTCCGAACCAACCAGCGTAGGCGGACCCGTCACATCGTTGATGCGCTCCACTTCCGTTACGCCCTTCGGATACGACACCGGCGTTTGCCAGTAGTTGTCGCCCGTTTGCAGGTTGATCGCCGCGAACGCACCGCCCGGGAAACCGGCCAGCACGGCTGCATCGCCGGCGAACGTCATGCCCGACGACACACGCAGATTGAGCGGCACAGCACGATTGCGGAAATTCCACTTCTGCTCGCCGGTTTGCGCGTTGAACGCCGTAATCTGGCCGTCGACCGTGCGAACCACCACCAGACCGTTGCCGACCAGCGGCGGCGAAATGATTTCGCCCGGCGCCTTTGCGGTCCACAGTTGCTTGCCGTCCGCGCCGAGCACGTACACGTCGCCTTTCAGCCCGCCGACCGCAGTCAGCGTGCCGTCGCTGCCGACGCCCGCGGACAGATCGTCGTGCAACTTCACGCGCCAGAGATCCTGGCCGGTTTGCGCGTCGATCTTGGCGACCGAACCGTTTGCGCCCGCTGCATACACTGCGTTGCCAACCGCGACAGGCGAAAACAGATAGCGGCCCGCCTTGCCGACACTCGCCTTCCAGACCTGCTGCACGTCGAGCACGGGTTTGAAGTCGGTGAGCGGCGTCGGCACGCGGCGCTCGTCTTTCGCGGATGAGCAAGCCGCCAGAGTGAGGACGGTCATCGCACAGATAACGGGCACAGCGTAACGTTTCAGCAAATTCATCGGTGGACGAAGCATTCAGGAAATGGATTTAAAGGAGACGGTAGGTCAACGCAAGCGTCGCGCTGCGCGCGACGATCAGCCGCCCAGTGCGTCCAGCTTGAACTGGATCAGCTGGCGCGCCGAGCTATCGTTTTTCGACAGCGAGTCGAGCGCGACCTTGTAGGCTGCGCGTGCATCGTCGCGCTTGCCCTGGGCGGCCAGCAGGTCGCCGCGGCCATTGGCGACGAGTCCCTTGAACGCGTCGGATTGCGGCTCCGCGAGCAACGCGAGACCCTGGTCATAGGCTTTGTCGTCGAGCAGCAGCGAAGCCAGACGCAGCTTCGCGATCTGCTTGAACTCGTCGTCTTTCGCGTGATCGATGGTCCATTGCAACTGGGCCTTCGCGCCGGCTTCGTCGCCCGCTGCGTACAGCGCCTTGGCCGCGCCTAGCGAGGTCATTTGCGCATAGGCCGTGCGGCTGAAGCGGTCTTCCATGTCGGCGGCAACGCGCGTGATTTTCGCCTTGTCATTCGAGGCCACCGCTTGCTGCACCTGGTCATACAGTACAGCGGCTTCCGCCGCCTGACGACGCTGCCAGAAATTCCAACCGTTCCAGCCAGCTGCGGCCACGAGGGCCACCAGCACGATCCATGTGGTTGCATTGCCCCACTGCGTCCACCATGCTTTCAGACTTTCAATCGATTCTTGTTCGTCGTGGTAACTCATTGCCCGGCGATGTCCTCTTTCTTGCTACAGGTGCGTGTCGAGCCAAACTGTGAACAACCGGCTCGACGACATTGCGATCAGTCGTCGCCGTCTTCGGCGGTTGCAACCATCGCATTGATTAGAAATTCGGTCAAGTCTTCAGCAGGCACGTTATGTTGCTCACTTTTACCGCCGTTGGCGGCCGTATCTCGCAACGGTTTCACGCCGACCGTGCCGTTGGCGATCTCGTCCTCACCAAGCACGACGGCGAATGCCGCGCCGCTTGCGTCAGCACGTTTCATCTGCGACTTGAAGCTCGCCCCCTGGCCGTCGGCGCTGCAATGCAGGATCACGTTCAGCCCGGTATCGCGCAGACGCTCGGCGATGATAAAGGCCTGCTCGCGCGCCGCGTCGCCCTGATGGACTACGTACACGTCGCAACCTTCGTCCTCGGGCACGAGACTGTCTTCCTTCAGCAACTCGAGAATGCGCTCGATGCCCATCGCCCATCCGCACGCGCCGGTGGGCTTGCCGCCGAGCTGCTCGATCAGCGGGTCGTAACGGCCGCCCGCTGCAACGGTGCCCTGCGCGCCGAGCTTGTCGGTCACCCATTCGAACACGGTCAGGTTGTAATAATCGAGACCGCGAACGAGGCGCGGATTGATCGTGAACGGAATGTTGTTCGCCTTCAGAATGCGCTGCAGTCCTTCGAAATGCGCGCGCGATTCCTCGCCGAGAAAATCGATCAGCTTCGGCGCATTCTGCGCGACTTCCTGCAACGCCGGATTCTTCGTGTCGAGCACGCGCAGCGGGTTCGTGTAGAGACGGCGTTTCGCGTCTTCGTCGAGCACGTCCATGTGCTTTTCGAGATAGGCGATCAGTTCGACGCGGTGCGCAGCGCGCTCTTCTGACAGACCCAGCGAATTGATCTCAAGCTTGATGCCCATGAGCCCGAGATCGTCCCACAGCCGCTGGCACATCAGGATGATTTCCGCGTCCGCGTCCGGGCCGGCGAAGCCAAGCGCTTCAACGCCGACCTGATGGAACTGGCGATAGCGCCCGCGTTGCGGCCGCTCGTGACGGAACATCGGGCCGATGTACCACAGCCGCTTCGGGCCGTCGTACAGCATGTTGTGCTCGATCGTGGCACGCACCACGGCCGCGGTGTTTTCCGGGCGCATTGTCAGGTTCTCACCGTTCAGCGCGTCGGTGAAGCTATACATTTCTTTTTCGACGATATCCGTCACCTCGCCGATACCGCGTTTGAACAGCTGCGTATGCTCGACGATCGGCGTGCGGATATTCTGGTATCCGTACGAACGCAGCATCGACTTGACGGTGGCTTCAAAAAACTCCCACAGTCCGGCTTCCTGCGGAAGGATGTCGTTCATGCCCTTCACGCCGGAGAGCTTTTCGAGCTTTTTCTTCTGTTCAGTCATCTGTCTTTCTGGAACCGATATTTAGTTGAGCGCTTCGGCGCGACCATAGCGGCGCTCGACGTAGTCACTCACGATTTGCTGGAACTCCTGCGCAATGTTGTCGCCGCGCAGCGTCTTGACCTTCTCGCCGTCGATGAACACCGGCGCAGCGGGATTTTCGCCCGAACCCGGCAAGCTGATGCCGATGTTCGCCTGCTTCGATTCACCCGGACCATTGACGATGCAGCCCATGACCGCAACGTGCATTTTTTCGACGCCTGGATACTGATCGCGCCACACCGGCATCTGCGTGCGCAGGTAAGTCTGAATCTGCGACGCCAGTTCCTGGAACAGCGTGCTGGTGGTACGGCCGCAACCGGGGCACGCGATCACCATCGGTGTGAACGAGCGCAAACCCATGGTTTGCAGAATTTCCTGGCCGACGATCACTTCGCCGGTGCGCGACGCGCCGGGTTCCGGTGTGAGCGAGATACGGATCGTATCGCCGATGCCCTGTTGCAGCAGCACGGACAGCGCCGCCGTGGACGCGACGATGCCCTTCGATCCCATGCCCGCTTCGGTCAGGCCCAGATGCAGCGCAAAGTCGCAACGGCGCGCGAGCTCGCGGTACACCGCGATAAGGTCCTGCACGCCGCTCACCTTGCACGACAGGATGATCTGGTTGCGCGACAGGCCCAGTTCAACCGCGCGCTCCGCGGAGCCGATCGCCGACTGGATCAGCGCCTCATACATCACGCTTTGCGCTTCCCACGGCGTGGAACGAGCCGCGTTTTCGTCCATCATTTTCGCGAGCAGGTCCTGGTCGAGACTGCCCCAGTTCACGCCGATCCGCACCGGCTTGTCGTACTTGACTGCTGCTTCGATCATTTGCGCAAACTGCGTGTCGCGCTTCGCGCCGTGGCCGACATTGCCCGGATTGATCCGGTACTTCGACAGCGCTTCCGCGCACGCGGGATAGTCGCGCAGCAGCAGATGGCCGTTGTAATGAAAGTCGCCGACGAGCGGCACCGACACGCCCATGCGATCGAGCTGCTCGCGCACGGCCGGCACGGCCGCCGCTGCCTCCGGCGTGTTCACCGTAATACGCACGAGTTCCGAGCCGGCCTGGGCCAGCTCCTTGATCTGGATCGCAGTGCCGATCGCGTCCGCGGTGTCCGTGTTGGTCATCGACTGCACGCGTACCGGTGCATCGCCGCCGATGGTCACGAGTTGGCCGCCCCAGCGCACATCGACCGCATGAGACTTGCGCCGCGGCGCGTGGCCGCCGAACACCGGTTCGTTGGAAACGATTTTGCTACCTGATTGGGATTGAGCTTCAGATTGCATCGAAAAACCCATTTACGCCGCACACGCCACGAAAAACGTGGCGCCTGAATTGAAGAAGCGCCGCGGTCTGATTGGCCGCGGCGCATGCCGTATCTGTCAAGGCAGCGTCAAGCGAGCTACATTGCCCTTCGCTGCCGCATACCGGGATGGATCGACCGGTTGGCCGTCCAGCGTCAACGCCTGGAGGCCGGCCTTGTTGCCGACCGTCACCTTGAACGGCGCCTCACCCGTCACTTCTTTCGTATCGCCAGCGTGCACGAGGCCGGAGTAGATCTCCTTGCCGTCCTTGCCACGCACGCTGAACCAGCTGTCCTGCGTCACGCGCAGGGCGACGATCGCTTCGCCCGCGGGCGGAGCCGACGTTGCCGCGGTACTCTGATTGGCGGCCGACGCACTCGTGACAGTGGCCGCCGGCTGCGAGCCCGCTTTCGGCGCGGCATTCATTGCCGTCACAACCGGCGCCGGCGACGGGCTGGTACCGGTGGCCAACGGCGCGGGCATGGGGACGCCCGATGCCGTGTTTGCGCCTGCCGCCTGCGTCTGCGGCGCGGACGCCGTGCTGTCCGCGGTGGTTGCCGCGGTATCCGAACCTGCCATCTGGCTTTGCGACACCGCGCCCGATGTGCCGGTCGCCACGTTCGTCGAGCCGTTCGCGCTCGCCTTCAGACGCGCGAGCCACGCCGACGAATCACCGCCGTTGGTGTGCCACATACCGAGCGCGATGATCACCACGATCACCGCCGCCACGCCCCACAACCAGGACCGGCTCTTCTGCTGACCGCCGCCCAGCGACAGCGACACCTTGCCTCGCGGCAGATCCCTGCCCGACGATGCCGGCATGGTCAGATCCGGTGCCGGCACGCCCTTTTCCCGACGCAAGGCCTGAGTGAAGGGCGCCGGGTCGGCGCCGAGCATTTTCGCGTAGCTGCGCACCACGCCGAGTGCGAAGGTGGTGTCCGGCAAATGACTGATGTCGCCCGATTCAAGCGCACGCAGCTTGGCCGCGGAGACTTTCAGCCGCGCCGACACGTCTTCGATTGACCAGTTTTTCGATTCACGCAATTGGGTCAAGCGCGCGCCCACCGCCGCCAACGAATCCAGAGCCGGCTGTACGACAGGCTGCACCACCGCCCGCGCGACAGGTACCGGGCGGCCTTCGTTCGTGTCTGTGTCCTGCGGCTGCGGGTGCTGCGGCTCACTCATCCCAAATCCTTTCGCGTCGATTCTTTTTCACTTGCGTTATCCGAACGGGCCGAAGCCTCACGCCCGAATCGCAGACCGTTTATAACAAAATGCGCGGCTTCGTGTACTGCTTCCGATCGCTTCTGCAAACTTTCTTTTCAGTCCTCGCCGACAAGGCCGCCTGCACTCACGCTGCCTCGCCGCCTCGACGACTACACGGCGCGAACCTCGATAACCTTTGCCGCCCTCCCGGTGCGCTCAGCGAGCCGCGTGCGGTCTTTCACCGCGCCGGCTAACTGACCACAGGCAGCGTCGATATCATCGCCGCGTGTTTTGCGCACCGTGGTGACGACGCCCGCGTCCATCAGCACTTGCGCAAACCGCTTGATCTGCTCCGGTTTGGAGCGAATGAGACCTGATTCCGGAAACGGATTGAACGGAATCAGATTGAATTTGCACGGCACGTCGCGCGTGACCGCCAGCAACTCGCGCGCTTGCGCTTCGCTGTCGTTCACTCCGTCGAGCATGCAATATTCAAAGGTAATGAAATCGCGCGGCGCGACTTTCAGATAGCGCTGGCAGGCAGCCATCAGTTCGCGCAGCGGATACTTCCTGTTCAGCGGCACGAGCATGTCACGCAGCGGATCGCTTGGCGCATGCAGCGACACCGCAAGCGCTACTGGAAGATCCGCGCCGAGCCGGTCCATCATCGGCACGACGCCGGAAGTAGACAACGTTACGCGACGACGCGACAGGCCGTAGGCGTTGTCGTCGAGCATCAGTCGCATGGCAGGCACGACCGCGTCGTAGTTGAGCAGCGGCTCGCCCATGCCCATCATCACGACGTTCGTGACCGCCCGCTCACCCTTGCCGTCACCCCCCGTGGCACGGCCGCCGTCTGTCCCGCGTGACGCGCGCAACGCGAACTCGGCCATACGCAACTGGCCAATGATCTCGCCGGTGGTGAGATTGCGGGAGAAACCCTGTTTGCCGGTGGAACAGAAACGGCAGTTCACCGCACACCCGGCTTGCGACGACACGCACAGCGTGCCCCGCGTCTCCTCGGGAATAAAGACGGTTTCGACCGCGTTGCTGTTGCCGACGTCGATCAGCCACTTGCGTGTGCCGTCGGTGGAAATATGGTCGCTGACAATGCCGGGCATCGCGATCGTGGCGCGCCCTTTCAGCTTTTCGCGCAAGGACTTCGCCAGATCGGTCATGCCGTCGAAGTCGGCAGCGTTGTACTGATGAATCCAGCGCTGCAATTGCTTGGCGCGAAACGGTTTCTCGCCCAGGCTGTCGCAATAGGCGACAAGCCCTTGGGCGTCGAGGTCGAGAAGGTTGACGCAGGGACTGCTCGTCATATCGAATCCTGCCATTTCAGTGCGAGACTGCGTTCATGCAACAAGCTGCATGAACGCAATGCCGTTCGCGCCCATTCCTGCTGCTTTTACCTTACTACTTTTGCGGCGCGCGTCGTGCTTTAAACAAACAGTCGCACGACACCGCGCACAGTACAGGCACTAACCCGGCGATTAACGCGAGTAAACGTTGACTTGCGGGAAGAAGAAAGCGATTTCAGCCGCTGCCGTTTCAGGCGCGTCCGAACCGTGCACTGCGTTCGCGTCGATGCTGTCTGCGAAATCAGCGCGAATCGTGCCCTTCTCCGCTTTCTTCGGGTCCGTTGCGCCCATCAGGTCGCGATGCTTCAGGATGGCGTTCTCGCCTTCCAGCGCCTGAACAACCACCGGGCCGGAGATCATGAACTCGACCAGATCCTTGAAGAACGGACGTGCAGCGTGCACAGCGTAGAACTTCTCCGCGTCAGCGCGCGACAGATGAACCATGCGCGACGCCACGATCTTCAGACCAGCGTTTTCGAAACGGCTGTAGATCTGGCCGATCACGTTCTTGGCCACTGCGTCCGGCTTGATAATCGACAGGGTGCGTTCGATCGCCATAAAAACTCCAAAAAATTAAGAGGTTACAGATTCAAATGAATCCGCTATTGTAGCATGTTCCCGTGTATGATTGCGATTGAACCCTTACAGCATTGAAAGAATTCAGGCGTAACTGTACGAATGCTGGTAGCGTAGACGCTGAAGACATTTTTCATGCATTGAAACTCCGCGCTTTCGCACCAATCTTAGGGTTAGACATACCGCAAGCGTCGGCATATTTTCGCCAACGCGGCACCACCACGACGTATCACGCTTCTGACGTAAGGAGAGACCATGAACGATCATCCGTATAGCTTTGGCCGCACTGGCGCAGTCAGCACGGTCGAAACGCGCAACCGTGTGCTACGGAACACCTACTGGCTGCTCGCGCTGTCGATGATCCCGACGGTGCTCGGCGCTTATGTGGGCCTGGCAACCGGCTTCTCGCTGTTTGCCGCAACGAGTCCGGCCATGAGCATGCTGGCGTTCTTCGCGATCGCCTTCGGCTTCATGTTTGCCATCCAGAAAACCAAAGACAGTGCAGCGGGCGTCTTCGTGCTGCTCGGATTCACGTTCTTCATGGGCCTGATGCTGTCCCGTATTCTGAGCTTCGTGCTCGGATTCTCGAACGGCCCATCGCTGATCATGCTTGCCTTTGGTGGCACGGGTGTGATCTTCGCGTCCATGGCAACGATCGCCACGGTCAGCAAGCGTGATTTCTCCGGTCTCGGCAAGTGGCTCTTCATGGGCGTGATCGTGCTGCTGCTGGCATCCGTAGCAAATGTGTTCCTGCACCTGCCGGCGCTCATGCTCACGGTGTCGGTGCTTGCGATCGTGATCTTCTCGGCCTATATGCTGTTCGACGTCCAGCGCGTCGTGAACGGCGGTGAGACGGACTACATCACTGCCACGCTCGCGATCTACCTGGACCTGTACAACGTATTCGTGAATCTGTTGGCGCTGCTCGGGATCTTCGGCGGCAACCGCAACTAAGCGGGACATGGCAACGGCATCGACTGCCGTTGCCCGTTAAAAAAGCCCATAGCGATTGCTCGTTATGGGCTTTTTTTCGCACCGACGCCGTCAATCAGTCAGCGGGCGCCAGACTCACGCAGACAAAATCTAGCTCACAGACTCAGCCACGCGAACCCATCGTCCTGCGACGCCACCACCACTTCGGTAGGCGACGCGCCCAGCACGCCGGCCATTGCGGCCTGCGCCAGTTCCGGCGTGTTATTTTGCTGACTGAGGTGCGCCGCCACCAGATGCCGTAAGCGCGAGCGATCGAGCGAAGCCAGAATCTGCGCCGCCGCGTCGTTGTTCAGGTGCCCATGATTCCCGCTGATGCGCGCCTTCAGCGACTGCGGGTAGCGGCTGCCCGCCAGCATCCGCAGATCGTGGTTGCATTCGAGCACCAGTGCATCGCAGCCGCTTAGCACCGTGCTGATATGCGGCGTGGACGTGCCGACATCGGTCAGCACCCCGAGCCGGCTCGCCCCGTTGGAAAGCACGTATTGGAGCGGCTCGCGGGCATCGTGGGGCACGGTGTACGGAAGCACGCTGAGATCGCCGATCGCGACCGCCTCGTCGCCCCATAGCACCTGCAGGTCGACGTCGGCTTCGTCGGCGCCGACCGCGCGGGCGGTGCCCCAACTCATATACAGCGGGATGGCCCACTTGCGTGCAAGCGTCAGCGCGCTGCCAATGTGGTCACTGTGCTCGTGCGTGATCAGAATCGCGTCGAGCCCTTCGACGCTCGTGCCGAGCCGCACGAGACGCCGCTCGACTTCCTTCGCTGAAAAGCCGCAGTCGAGCAGCACGCGCGTGGTGGACGCACCGCTTTGCGCTTCCACCAGCAGCGCATTGCCCTCACTGCCGCTGCCGAGACTGGCGAATCTCACAGTCCGCTTAATTGAGCTGTGCGTGCAGCAGCGTCACGATGCGCTGCGCGTCGGACGACGTGTCCACCTGCCCGTTCGCATCCAGCACCGCGACCTGCGTCACCGTGTCGCCCTTCGGACGCACGTTGACGAGAAACTCCGGCCCCGGCTTTTTCGCCGAATTGCCGCTGTAGAACAGCTTGCCGAACAGGCCTTCGCGCTTTAACTCCTGCATGGAGTCCGCGTAACGCACGTAATAGATCCCCTTCGCGCGGTCGCGATTGTCGACCGTGAAGTTGGTGCGGTCGAGCGCGAGACCCACGCGCAGCCACGCGCGGTCGAACGATTCCTGCAGATCGAGCGTCGACGCCCCCGCGGTCTGGTCGATCGTGGCCGGCGCAACGGCCGGACGCGCATCGGTCAGCAGTTGCTTGGACTGCGCTTCGGTCAGCCCGAATTTCTGCATCAGCTTCGTCAGGAACAGCGCCTCCAGCGCCGGATCGCGCGGACGCTCCTCCCAGCGCGACGAAGTCTTGTCCTGCCCCGTCATGACTTCTTCCATTGCGCTGTGCGTGATGGAAATGTCGGAGGTGTCGCCCGGTGCGCGCGAGACCAGCGTGCGGAAGCTGTCACGCGTGCCCGACGAATAGGCGAAGTCGATCACCTTGCCGACCGTACGGCGGAACCAGTCGTCCGGAATGTTCGCCCGGTTTTCGGCCCAATCGGTGACCATGATGCCGGTGGCCGGCGCGTCCGTTTTCAGCGCGAAGCCGTTTTCCTGCCAGAACTCCTGCAACTGCGGCCAGAGTTGGTCCGGCGTGCGGCCGTCGACCACCAGCCAGCGGCGATCACCGTCACGCTCGATATGCATGCCGAGCGGGTCTTGCGCGGTCGGCTGCCCTTCCGTTGCGTTGCCCGCGGCCGTCACCGCGCGCTGCGGCGCGCCACCCAGCGCCATATTGGCCGGCGGCGCGACGTAACGTTGATCGGTCGGCGTGGTGGTCAGGTCGTTCGGCACGGCGAGCGGCGGCGCACTCGCGGCCACCTTGTAATTGACGCGGTCGGATGCAAACCAGTCGTTCAGCGTGTCACAGCCGGCGAGCGTCGTGAGAGCAAGCGCCAGCGCCGCCATGCGGGTTGCGTGGAGGGAAAGTGCGGAACTTTTCATGAGGTCCTTCGTGATACTGGAACGCGGTGCCTGGTTCTGTGTGCCGGGAACGTGGGCTGGATCGACGTCGGTTAAGGGAGTGCCCGGTGGGCAGTCTTTGTTGGGCTGGCGCGGGCGACGCTCGGGCCGAATCCGCTTAGCCCAGCAGGCCCGCTTCGCGCAGCGCGCCGCGCACCACGTCGTGGTATTGCGCGTCGAGCGGCGTCAGCGGCAGACGGATGCCGCCTTGCACACGGCCCAATTGCTGCAACGCCCATTTCGCCGGAATCGGATTCGATTCGATGAACAGGTTCTTATGCAGCGACAAAAGTTTCAGATGAATGTCGCGCGCGGTCTTCGCATCGGCCGCGAGCGCGGCTTTGCACAACTCGCTCATCGCGCGCGGCGCGACGTTCGCCGTGACCGAAATATTGCCATGGCCGCCGAGCAGCATGAGCGCTATTGCGGTGGGATCGTCGCCGCTGTAAATGCCGAAGTGCGCGGGCGCCGCCTTGATCAGATTCGCGGCGCGGTCGATGTTGCCGGTGGCTTCCTTCACGCCGATGATGCCCGGCACCTGCGCGCAACGCAGAATCGTGTCGTTGCTCATGTCCGCGACGGTACGACCCGGCACGTTGTAGAGAATCACCGGCAGGTCGACCGTTTCGGCGATCTTCCGGAAGTGGCGATAGATGCCTTCCTGGGTCGGCTTGTTGTAGTACGGCACGACTTGCAACGTGGCGTCGGCGCCGACTTCTTTGGCCTGCTGCGTGAGTTCGATGGCTTCGGTGGTCGAGTTGCCGCCCGAGCCCGCGATCACCGGAATGCGGCCCGCTGTGTGCTCGACGGCCGTTTTGACCATCAGGATATGTTCCTGAACAGACAACGTAGCCGACTCGCCGCTCGTGCCGACCACGACCAGCGCGTTCGTGCCCTCTGCGATGTGCCAGTCGATCAGCTTGCGAAACGCCGGCAGATCGAGACCGCCGTCTTCGAGCATCGGGGTGATGATGGCAGGAATGCTGCCGCGAATCTTTACGCTGTCGTTGCTGCCGGTGTTGCTCTGAGTGCCGTTAGTCATGAAACGCCATGAATTTGATCAGGTAAACCGCGATTGTAGCGGATTAGCCAGCCAACTCGTAACAAGGCGGGGGTGCCGCCTGCGCGGATTCGGCTGAGCGCTCCGCCTCCAGAATCGCGCAGATGCGCTGGACGTAAGCCGGGCGCGGCTGCGCGAGAAAACCGTCTTGAAAAGCGACCACTCGCAAGTGGCCGCGGACCACGTCGAGCAACTCGCCAGGGGCCAGCAGGAACGCCGGATTGGAGGGCTTGCCGACGCTCCCGTTTCCTGTCGCGAAGGTCTCGTAAATCAGTACGCCGCCAGGCGCGAGCGCTTTCATAAGCTGCGGAAAGAGCGGCCGGTGCAGGTAGTTCGTGACCACCACGGCCGCGAATGTCGCGTCAGGCGGCAACGGCCATGCGGCGCCTTCGAGGTCGGCGTTCAGTGTGATGATGGGCGCTGGAATGGCCGTGGTGGTCGCCGGGGCAATCGGCGGCGCGGCGCGCAGCATGGCGAGCGCGGCGCAATCGCGATCGACCGCGGTGACCGGATGCCCGCACGACGCGAAAAACCGCGCATGGCGCCCCGCTCCGCACGCGACGTCGAGCACCGCGCCGCCGGGCGCGACGAGATGCGCCCAATGGCGCACCCAGCGCGACGGCTCGCCGCCGCCATGTACCGATGCCATCGCCGACCCGCCCATACCGGGAGACGGACCAGAGGAATCGGATAAGTCGGACGAGTCGAATGACGCGTCGGTCGGCATCTCCATGACCTTATGCTGAATAATGCTCAGTTGTACGACAGACCCATTGCCTCACGCACGTCGCGCATCGTTTCCGACGCGAAACGACGTGCCTTGTCGCAACCGTCGGCGACGATTGCGCGCAGCAGTGACGGATCGTCCATGTATTTCTGCGCGCGCTCGAGCATGGGTTGCTGTTCACGCAGAATGCCTTCGATCACCGGCTGCTTGCATTCGAGACAACCAATGCCCGCCGTGCGGCAGCCCTTCTCGACCCACTCGTGCGTCGCTTCGTCCGTATAGACCTGATGCAATTGCCACACTGGGCATTTGTCTGGATCGCCCGGATCGGCGCGGCGCACGCGCGCCGGATCGGTGGGCATGGTGCGCACTTTCTTCGTGATGGTTTCCGCGTCTTCGCGCAGGCCGATCGTGTTGCCATATGACTTCGACATTTTCTGGCCGTCGAGACCAGGCATGCGCGACGCCTCGGTGAGCAGCACCTGCGGCTCGACCAGGATGATCTTGCGCGATCCTTCGAGATAGCCGAACAGCCGCTCGCGGTCGTTCATCGAGAGGCTCTGCGACTCCTGCAATAGCGCACGCGCCCGCTCGAGCGCCTCGTCGTCGCCTTCCTGCTGATAGGCGTTACGTAGTTCGTGATACAGCTTCGCACGCTTGCCGCCGAGCTTTTTCGCAGCGTCGCTGGCCTTCTGCTCGAAGCCGGGTTCACGGCCGTACAGATAATTGAAACGACGGGCGATTTCGCGCGTCATTTCGACATGCGGCACCTGATCCTCGCCGACCGGCACGAGCGAGCCGCGATACAGCAGAATGTCCGCGGCCATTAACACCGGATAGCCAAGGAAACCGTAGGTGGACAGATCCTTGTCTTTCAGCTTTTCCTGCTGCTCCTTGTAGGTCGGCACACGTTCGAGCCAGCCTAACGGCGTGCTCATGCCAAGCAGCAGCGCGAGTTCGGCGTGTTCCGGCACCTTGCTCTGGATGAACAGCGTGGCCTGCGCCGGATCGATACCGGCGGCGAGCCAGTCGACCAGGACGTCCCACACGTTTTTCTCGATCACCTCGGGCGTTTCGTAGTGCGTCGTCAGCGCATGCCAGTCGACCACGCAGAAGAAGCACGGATACTCGGACTGCAACCGCACCCAGTTTTTCAGCACGCCGTGAAAGTGGCCGAGGTGCAACGAGCCGGTGGGCCGCATGCCGGAGAAGATACGGTCTGGGAACATGGTTATCTAGAAGAGCGAAACAAGGGGAGTCAGGACCGCCGTGATTGCACTGTAGCCAATCGTGACGAGCGGGTTCAACCAGTAGCGGGTGAGCGTGCCCGTCATTACCAGCGCCATCACGATGAAAAAGCCCCAAGGTTCGAGACGCGACAATGCAATCGACTGCTTCGGCGGCAGCAATGCCATCACGACCCGGCCGCCGTCGAGCGGCGGCAGCGGAAACAGATTGAGCACCCCGAGCACCAGATTCACGCCGACGCCCGCGCCCGCCATGCGCGTAAAAAACGGTTCGTCGACATTCAATACCGCGAGGGCAATGCCGAACACGCCCCAGATCAACGCCTGAATGAAATTGCAGGCCGGCCCCGCCACCGCAACCCACAGACTGCCCCAGCGCGGATTGCGCAGATTGCCGAAGGCGACCGGCACCGGCTTCGCATAGCCGAACATGAATGCGCCGCTGGTCGCAAAGTACAGCAGCAAAGGAATGGCGATCGTGCCAAGTGGGTCGATGTGCCGCATCGGATTGATGGACACGCGGCCGAGCACGTAAGCGGTATTGTCGCCAAGCCAGCGCGCGACGTAACCGTGCGCGGCCTCGTGCAACGTGATCGCGAAAATCACCGGCAGCGCGTACACCGCAATGGTCTGTATCAGGGAAGAATCCATAACTCGCTATTGTAACAACGCGCTGGCGGGCGTCTGTCCGCTTTCGCTCATGCCGTTTCTTCGAGACCGAAAGGCGCGAGCGAGCCGCGTCCCGGCCGCACCAGCACCGGCTCCGGCCCGGTCAGGTCGATCACGGTAGAGGGCTCGCACACACACGCGCCGCCGTCGATGACCAGATCCAGCTGTTTCTCCAGACGTTCCCGGATTTCCTCCGGGTCATTCAGCGGCTGCGTGTCGCCGGGCATGATCAGCGTCGAGCCTAACAGCGGCTGGCCGAGTTCCTCCAGAATCGCGAGCGTGATTGCATGTTCCGGCACCCGCAGGCCGATCGTCTTGCGCGACGGGTGCGACAGGCGCCGCGGCACTTCTTTCGTGGCCTGCAGCACGAAAACATAGGGACCGGGCGTGACCGACCTGATCAGCCGGTACTGGCGATTGTCCACCATCGCGAAATTGGCGAGTTCCGACAGGTCACGCACCAGCAGCGACAGCAGTTGCTTCTCGTCGAGCCCGCGGATGCGGCGCAAACGTTCGACCGCGTTCTTGTCGTCGAGGTGGCAGGCGAGCGCGTAGCTGGAATCCGTCGGCAATGCGACCACGCCGCCATCGTTGATGATTTGGACCGCCTGTTTGACGAGGCGCGGCTGCGGGTTGTCAGGATGAAGCCGGAAGTATTGGGACATGGTGACGGATGGTGCCTGCGGATGAACAGCGGGTGGAACGTGCGCGACAACAGCAGGAAAAGGTCGGACGAAACTGCGGAAGCTGGGCGGACCGGAACGCACAAGCTGGATGGACCCCGAGCGCCCGCGCGCGCGCATGACGTGCCGACATGGCACGACGGGCAATCACAGCCAGCGTTCCCAGACTGGCTTCAGATCGGAGGGCAACTGCGGCAGCGTGCCGATATCGACACGGCCCTCGCCGGGCGCATGAAAGTCTGAACCGCGCGACGCTTCGAAGCCGAACCGGCGCGCGACGTCGGCATATTCGCGGTACTGGTCGGGCGTGTGGCTGCCTGTGACGACCTCGATTGCCTTGCCGCCAAGGTCGATGAACTCGGCGAAAAATGCGTCGAATTCCACCGGCGAATAGGCGTAACGGCCAGGGTGCGCGATGATCGCCTCACCGCCCGCCGCCTGAATCCAGCTGACGGCGTCGGCAAGCTTGGCCCAACGGTGTCCGACGTAGCCCGGCTTGCCGTCACCGAGAAAACGGTTGAATACGTCCTGCGTAGAACTGGCATGGCCGCTTTCCACCATGAACCGCGCGAAGTGCGTGCGCGAGATCATGTCGGGATTGGACACGTATTTGAGCGCGCCTTGATAGGCGTCCGGAATGCCTAGCCTGGCCAGCTGCTCGCCGATCGCTTCGGCACGCGCGGCGCGGCCGTTGCGTGTGCGCGCAAGACCGTCGATCAACGTCGCGTTCGTCGGATCAATACCCAGCCCGACGATATGCACCGTACGTGACGCCCACGTGACCGAAATTTCCACGCCACTCACGTAGGGCATGCCGAGTTCTTCGGCGGCGCTGCGCGCCTCCTTCTGGCCGCCCAGTTCGTCATGGTCGGTCAGTGCCCACAACGTCACGCCACCCGCGTGCGCACGGCGTGCGACATCGGCCGGCGCGAACTGGCCATCGGAAACGGTGGAATGACAGTGGAGGTCGGCGTTCATCATCGTCGTAAGCAGGATCTGATTTCATTTTACTGCAATGCAGTAAGTGAACGCAGCGCTATCTCGCGTTGCCCGGCCCGTCGGCAGGATGGGCGGACGGCTTTGCCGCCCCAGTCGCTACCCCAATCGCTGCCTAGATCGCCGCGTCGATCGCTGCCTCAAATCGCGGCGTCAATGCGTGCGGTCTACGCTCAAATGCATCAGGTGCAAAATGCCTCGATCAGTGCTGCGACCTGCTCCGGCTGATCGTGATGCACCATGTGCCCTGCTTCGTCGATGATCTTCTCGCGCCAGTTCGCGAACGCTTCGAAGCGCGCCTTGAATTCACTGAGAGGAATCTCGCCGGCGATCTGTGCGAGTGTCGGCGAATTCGCGGCTTCCACGTGCAGCACCCTTGCGCTGACCTTACGCCACACAGCCATCACCTCGTCGAGCCGGTAAAGCGTGGGTCCGCGCACCTTGTGCGCCGGATCGGCGAGCAGCATGTAGCGGCCCTCGCCGTCCGGTTTCGACCAGTGCTGCGCCAGAAACCGGGCGCGCGCAGCGTCGAGCCGCGGGTTAGTTTTGATAAGACGCGCGGCCACATCGTCCAGCGACGCGTAGCGCTTCAATTGAGGCGGGTCGCGCAGTTCGTCCAGCCAGTTCAGCAGCCGTCGGGGCGCGTGCGCGGGATCGGCGGGCGCAAGCCCGAACCCTTCCAGATCGACCACGCGACGCACGCGCTCCGGCCGGACACCCGCATAAATGCACACGATATTCGCGCCCATGCTGTGGCCGACCAGGTTGACTTCACCGGATGGCGCGTAGTGATCGAGCAGCGCATCCAGATCCGCGACATAGTCCTGAATCCAGTAATGGCCGCCGCCACGCTCGGCAACCGGCCAGTCCGACAATCCGAAGCCGCGCATGTCGGGCGCGAGGACCTGCCAGTCGCCCGCCAGCGCGTCGACGACGAACTGGAACGATGCCGCCACGTCCATCCAGCCGTGCAGCATGAAGAGCATCGGCGCGTCCGGGCTGCCCCAGCGTCGCACGTGCAGGCGGATGCCGCGCACGGAGATGAATTCGGACCGGGAGGAGTTCATGAACGGCGCGCCTAAAAAAAGAATGATCGTTCGATTATAGCGAGCACACGTGAATGAGCGGCGCGTCGTGATAGGGAACGGAGGATTCCCTCAGGACGGCCCGACCCGGTTGTAAGTGCGTGGGCCGTCACCCCGCCCGCCGCTTACGGTGCCGGCGGCGGCTCTTCCTGGGCCGCTCTTGCGACCAGTGCCGCGAGCTCGGTTTCGTCGAAGCCGGCATCCCGACGCGCGTCGAAATTGAACGGTCCGCGTAATTTCGGTGCGTGATACTGGTCGGCAAGACGGATGTAAGTCGGGTGCGGATCGAGGCCGTGTTCGTCGCACAGATGCCGGAACCAGCGATTGCCGATCAGCACATGGCCGATCTCGTCGCGCAGGATGATATCCAGAATTGCCGCGGACGCGTGATCGCCCGCCTGTTGCAGACGCGCGCGAATTGGCGGCGACGCGTCGAGGCCACGCGCTTCGAGCGTGCGCGGCACGAGCGCCATGCGCGCGAGCACGTCGCCACGGGTACGTTCGCACATGTCCCAAAGGCCGTCATGCGCCGGAAAGTCACCGTACGCGTGGCCATATTCCGCGAGACGCGCCGTGAGCAGCGAGAAGTGATAGGCCTCCTCGGCGGCAACCTTGAGCCAGTCGACGTAAAAGGCGGCCGGCATGTGGGAAAAGCGCCAGACGGCGTCGAGCGCGAGATTGATCGCGTTGAATTCGATGTGCGCAAGTGCGTGCAGCAGCACGGCGCGGCCTTGCGGAGATTGCATGCTGCGCCGCTCCAGCTTGCGCGGCTCGACCAGTTCGGGCCGGGAGGGACGGCCTGGCAAGCCGGCCGGCTCGGCAAGTTCGAGTGCTGCGGGACAGGTCATGTCGCCGTCGAGCACCGCCGCGTGAATCGCGCGCGCCGCCGCGGCCTTTGCGACCGGTTCGGCCTCGAGCAGTGCAGCGAGCGCCGCACTGCGGGCGCAACCGCCGACACGCTCGCCTTGCGGTAGCGAGGTAGCGTGTGGAGGACTAGACGGGACAGATCGAGTGGCGAAAACCATGACAAGCAAAGAGAAAAAACGCGGGCCGGATCGTTTCCGACATCCAGCATCCAGATTCGGCCTGCGGCAAGCGTGCGCCAGCCGTTCAGCAAGCAGGAATCGCCGTGGCCGTGCTTCGCTCAGACAGCCGGAGACAGCCAAGCGGCCCAACCACACAACCGTTTACAATACCCGATTCGACTCATCAGCGCGCCTGACGCGCCGGCCGGCGTTCCCGCACGGCCAGCGGGACACGACATTCAGACCCTTGCTCCGCGCAATGCGCGCGACCGATCCAGAGGAGACACTGTGACCATCTACAAGCTTGGCGACGCCGCCCCGACTATCCATGAGAGCGTGTTCGTCGCAGATTCGGCGAACATCATCGGCAACGTGACGCTCGAGGAGAACGCCAGTGTCTGGTTCGGCGCGACGATTCGCGGCGACAACGAGCCGATTACCATCGGCGCAGGCAGCAACGTACAGGAAAGCGCCGTGCTCCATGCGGACGCGGGTTTCCCGCTGACAGTCGCACGGAACGTCACGATCGGCCACCAGGTCATGCTGCACGGCTGCACGATCGGCGAAGGCTCGTTGATCGGCATTCAGGCGGTGGTCTTGAATGGAGCGGTAATCGGCCGCAACTGTCTGGTCGGAGCGGGAGCCGTCGTGACCGAAGGCAAGGTGTTTCCCGACAATTCGCTGATTCTCGGCGCGCCCGCCAGAGTGGTGCGCGAACTCACCGAGACGGATATCGCCAATCTGAAGCGCAGCTCGGCAGGTTATGTCGAGCGGTGCGAGTATTTCAAGGCGCAACTCGTGCGCATCGGCTAACCAGCCGGGCGCGCGGCGCGCAGGGCGCGGCATCAGGCCGCGTCATTCGACCGAGGAAAAGTTGTGAGCGACCAGTTGCAAAAATTCATGTTCAGCGCTGCGCCGGTGCGCGGCGAGATCGTTTCACTGCGCAATACGTGGCAGGAAGTGCTGACGCGGCGGGATTACCCGGCGCCCGTGAGAACCATTCTCGGCGAGATGATGGCCGCATGCGCGCTGCTGTCGGCCAATCTGAAGTTCGACGGCACGCTCATCATGCAGATTTTCGGTGACGGGCCGGCCAAGATGCTGGTCGTGCAGTGCAGCTCGGATCTGTCCATGCGCGCCACTGCAAAGCTGTCCGGCGAGAGCGACAGCGTAATCAGCGACGATCTTTCAATGATCGACCTTCTGAACGCAAGCGGCCACGGCCGTTGCGTGATCACCCTCGACCCGCGCGACAAGCAGCCCGGCCAGCAGCCGTATCAGAGTATCGTGCCGCTGTCGGGTGTGGACGGCCCGCTCAAAACCATGTCGGAAGTGCTCGAGCACTACATGCACCACTCGGAACAGCTCGACACGCGCCTGTGGCTCGCCGCGAACACCGACCGCGCGGTCGGCATGCTGCTGCAGAAGCTGCCCGGCGACGGCGGCATCGTCCCGCATCCCGGCGATCTCGACGCGGATACCTGGGAGCGCGTGTGCACGCTTGGCGGCACCATGTCGCAGGACGAACTGCTCAAGGAAGAACCGGAAACGATTTTCCGCCGGCTGTTCTGGCAGGAAAACGTACAGCATTTTGAGCCTGCGAAGACGCGCTTCGAATGCAGCTGTTCACGCGAGAAAGTCGGCGCCATGCTGAAAATGCTGGGCCGCGACGAGGTGGACAGTGTGATCGCGGAGCGCGGTCACGTCGAAATTCATTGCGAATTCTGCAACCAGCGATATGAGTTCGACCCGGTGGACGTGGCGCAACTTTTCGTCGCCGATGCGCTCTCACAAGGTGTGACGCCCGCGGCCGACCAGCGGCATTAACGCGACGCACAGGGTCCGAAGGCGTCCGGCGGATGGAGACTGAACATGACTTATCGAACTTCGTTCAAGCGTAGCGCACACTCGCTCGCCATGCTGGCCGTGCTGGGCAGTGCCGCTGTGCTAAGCGGCTGCATGATGGACCCGCCGGGTCCGTCGCCGATTTACAGCCGGCTTCCTGCTGACCAGTCGGGCGCAGCCAGCACCGTGCAACCGCTCTCCCCTGCGGAACGTCAACGCTACGATGCGATCGATCAGCAGGTGATGGCCGAGCAGAATCAGGCGATCGCCGCGGAAAACGCGGCTCAGGCGTACTCGCGGTATTACTCGCCGCCGGTGAGCGTGTACGGCAGCTATTACGGTGGCGGCTGGGGACATGGCTGGGGCACCGGTGTCGGGATCGGCTACGGGCCGACCTGGGGCTGGTAGGCGAGCCGCATCGGATAGAACGCAATCCGGCATGCTTGGAATGCGTTGGGCGAAAAAAAGGCGTGGTTCGTACCACGCCTTTTTTGCGTCTGGCCTCGGCCTGAGGCGATCGGATTGCCGCTTCGGTTGCCGCCTGGTTTGCCACTTCAGTGCGCAGCCGGCTTCCTGTCCTTCGCGCCGCCCTTGCCACCGTGTTTGCGATCTGGCTTCGCACGCGACTCGGGGTTCGGCACCACATGCAGCGGCGCGGCCGACACTTCCCCACGCGTCGACGTTGTCACCGACGGCGTGTTCGCGCTCGGCAACGGCGCATTCGGCGACACGAACTGCACGAACACCTCGCCGTCTTTGACCATGCCCATTTCGTAACGCGCCCGCTCTTCCACCGCAGCCGTGCCGTTTTGCAAGTCTTGCACTTCACCCTGAATGCGCTCGTTGCGCAGCTTGGAATCGGTGTTCTTTTGCAGTTGCTGCGCCAGTTGCTGCTGCAACTCGTGGACGCGCAGCCAGCCGCCGTGCCCCCACCAGAGCGGGTACTGGATCAGCGCCAGCAGTACGATCAGGACAGCAGTGACGAGCCGCATGAAATAAGCACAATAAATACACGCCGCCCTGCGCTATACGCAGGGCGGCGGGTCAATCAGAAACGAAGAATAACCGGCTCATCGGTCAGCGCTAGCTGCGTGACCATTAGCGCAGGTTGTAGAACGCCGACTTGCCCGGATAGCTGGCGATATCGCCGAGATCTTCCTCGATACGCAGCAACTGGTTGTACTTCGAGATGCGGTCCGAGCGCGACAGCGAGCCGGTCTTGATCTGGCCGGCATTCAGGCCAACCGCGATGTCCGCGATGGTCGAATCTTCGGTTTCGCCCGAACGGTGCGAGATCACCGCCGTATAGCCCGCGCGCTTGGCCATTTCGATTGCCGCGAAGGTTTCCGTCAGCGTGCCGATCTGGTTGATCTTGATCAGGATCGAGTTGGCAATGCCCTTCTCGATGCCTTCCTTCAGGATGCGCGTGTTCGTGACGAACAGGTCGTCGCCAACCAGCTGGACCTTCTTGCCGAGCTTGTCGGTTAGCGTCTTCCAGCCCGCCCAGTCGCTTTCGTGCATGCCGTCTTCAATCGACACGATCGGGAACTTGTCGGCGAGGTTCGCCAGGTAGTCGGCGAATTCGGTGGACGACAGTTGCAGACCTTCGCCCGCCAACTGGTACTTGCCGTCGTGGTAGAACTCGCTCGCCGCGCAATCGAGCGCGAGCAGCACGTCTTCACCAGCGCGGTAGCCTGCTTTCTCGATCGCCTGCAGGATCGTGGACAGGCATTCTTCGTTGCTGCCGAAGTTCGGCGCAAAGCCGCCTTCGTCGCCCACGGCCGTGCTCATGCCACGGTCCGACAGGATCTTCTTCAGCGCGTGGAATACTTCGGCGCCGCAGCGAAGCGCTTCGCGGAAGGTCGGCTGGCTGACCGGGACGATCATGAATTCCTGGATGTCCAGGCTGTTGTTCGCGTGCGCACCGCCGTTGACGATGTTCATCATCGGCACCGGCAGCTGCATTGCGCCCGAGCCGCCGAAGTAGCGATACAGCGGCAGACCGGCTTCTTCAGCCGCGGCCTTCGCGACCGCCATGGAGACAGCCAGCATGGCGTTCGCGCCGAGGCGCGATTTGTTGTCCGTGCCGTCGAGTTCGAGCAGCGTCTTGTCGAGAAAAGCCTGTTCGGAAGCGTCGAGGCCCATGATCGCTTCGGAGATTTCGGTGTTGATGTGCTCGACAGCCTTCAGCACACCCTTGCCGCCGTAGCGGCCGGCTTCGCCGTCGCGCAGTTCGATTGCCTCACGCGAGCCGGTCGAAGCGCCCGACGGCACCGCAGCGCGGCCCATCGTGCCCGACTCGAGCAGCACGTCGCATTCGACGGTGGGGTTGCCTCGCGAATCGAGAATCTCTCGACCGATGATATCTACGATAGCACTCATGGTTTCCTCAAGAAATGACGTTGAATTCTTTACTGTGACACTGCACCGCGCGTGTGCCGATCTCCCCGGCATGAGACTTCTGCGACGATGCGTTCGACGACCATTGCGTGCGTTCGCCGCGTGCCCACGAGCGGGTCATTATGCAACCCTGACGTGACACGCAACGAACACCTGACTCAATTGAAATCGCTTTCGAGGAACGGCGCGCGCTTGACGGCCTGATCGAGTGTAACAAGCGTCTCGAGCAGATCGGCCATGCGATTGAGCGGCACGGCGTTCGGGCCATCCGACCTGGCTTCCGACGGCTTCGGATGCGTCTCCATGAAGAGACCCGACACGCCCACTGCGACCGCGGCACGCGCCAGCACCGGCACGAACTCGCGCTGCCCGCCCGAGCTCGTACCCTGGCCGCCCGGCAACTGAACCGAGTGGGTGGCGTCGAACACGATCGGCGCGTTCGTTTCGCGCATGATCGCAAGCGAGCGCATGTCCGACACGAGGTTGTTATAGCCGAACGACACGCCGCGCTCGCACGCCATGAAACGGTCTTCCGACAAACCTGCTTCACGCGCGGCGTCGCGCGCCTTGTCGATCACATTCTTCATGTCGTGCGGTGCGAGAAACTGGCCCTTCTTGATGTTGACCGGTTTGCCCGAACGCGCGCAAGCGTGAATGAAATCCGTTTGACGGCACAGGAAAGCGGGCGTTTGCAGGACGTCGACAACCGACGCGACCTGCTCGATCTCGTGCTCGGCGTGAACGTCGGTCAGCACGGGCAGACCGAGCTGGCGCTTCACTTCCGACAGAATCCGCAAACCCTCGTTCATGCCCAGACCGCGAAACGACTTGCCGCTGCTGCGATTGGCTTTGTCGTACGACGATTTGTAGATGAACGGAATATTCAGCTTCGCGCAGATTTCCTTCAGGCGGCCGGCGACGTCGATCGTCATCTGCTCGGATTCGACGACACAGGTGCCTGCGATCAGGAAAAACGGCTTGTCGAGCCCGATTTCGAAATCGCCCAGTTTCATGCTTTCTCCCCGACCTTGTTCGCAGCAGACGCCTGATGATGCGCAAGCGCCGCCTCGACGAAAGACTTGAACAACGGATGGCCGTCACGCGGCGTGGACGTGAATTCAGGGTGGAACTGCACGCCGACGAACCACGGATGCATGCTGCGCGGCAATTCCATCATTTCCGGCAGGTCTTCACTCGGGGTACGGGCGCTGATGATAAGGCCGCCGGCTTCGAGCTGGGGCACGAAGCGGTTATTGACTTCATAACGGTGCCGGTGACGCTCGTTCACGTCCTTGCCATAGATCTCTTCGGCCATCGTGCCGGGTTTGATCGGGCAACGTTGCGACCCGAGGCGCATCGTGCCGCCCAGATCTGATTCTTCGGTACGCTTTTCGACGCGGCCTTCGCGGTCGTACCACTCGGTAATCAGCGCAACCACACGGTTCGGCGTTTCCTGGTCGAACTCGGTGCTGTTGGCGTCTTTCAGACCGACCACGTCGCGTGCGAATTCGATCACGGCGAGCTGCATGCCGAGGCAAATGCCGAGGTACGGCACCTTCGCTTCACGCGCATAGCGGATCGCAGCGATCTTGCCCTCGGTACCACGACGGCCGAAGCCGCCCGGCACGAGCACAGCGTCCAGATGCCGGAGGCTCTCGACGCCATGCGTCTCGATCTCTTCCGAGTCGATATATTCGATGTTCACGCGCGTGCCCGTATGCATGGACGCATGGCGCAGCGCTTCGATCAGCGACTTGTACGATTCCGTCAGATCGACGTACTTGCCGACCATGCCGATCGTGACTTCGTTTTTCGGGTTCTGCAGCTTTTCGACCAGTTCCGACCACATGGACAGATCGGCCGGTTTCGGCGTGAGCTTGAGTTCTTCGCAGATGATTGCGTCGAGCCCCTGATCGTGCAGCATTTGCGGAATCTTGTAGATGCTGTCCGCGTCCCACACAGAAATCACCGCGTCTTCGGGGACGTTCGAGAACATCGAGATCTTCGCGCGCTCGTCGTCCGGAATGCGGCGGTCGGCACGACACAGCAGCACGTGCGGCGAGATACCGATTTCGCGCAGCTTCTGCACGCTATGTTGCGTAGGTTTCGTTTTGAGCTCGCCGGCCGTGGCGACCCAGGGCACGAGCGTGAGATGCACGAAGCACGCGCTGTTGCGGCCCATGCGCAGGCTCATCTGACGCGCGGCTTCGAGGAACGGCAGCGATTCGATATCGCCGACCGTGCCGCCCACTTCCACAATCGCGACATCCGGCTCGCCGCACGTGGCCGACGCCGCGCCGCGCTCGATGAACGCCTGAATTTCATTCGTGATGTGCGGGATGACCTGCACCGTTTTGCCGAGATAATCGCCGCGGCGTTCCTTGCGGATCACCGATTCGTAGATCTGGCCCGTGGTGAAGTTATTGGCCTTGCGCATCTTCGTGCTGATGAAGCGCTCATAGTGGCCAAGGTCGAGGTCGGTTTCCGCTCCGTCTTCCGTCACGAACACTTCGCCGTGCTGAAACGGGCTCATTGTGCCGGGGTCGACGTTGATATACGGATCAAGCTTGAGGAGGGTGACTTTCAGACCGCGCGATTCGAGGATCGCGGCGAGGGAAGCGGCGGCAATACCCTTGCCGAGGGAAGATACTACGCCGCCGGTGACGAAAACATATTTGGTCATCGCTGGATGCTCGCGGGAAAAACGGATTATACCGTAAGCAGGGTCCCAACCCCAGCAAAATCCGCGCGACGCGCACACGCGCATATGCCGCCGCGCGGGCTATCGCATATGCCGATCATGCACCGTTTTCGCTGCGCGTTCTGCCCCGAACGCGCGAGCCAGACTCAGCCGCGCCGCTCCAGTTCGCGCAACATCCGCTGCACGGCGCGAGCCGTTTCGAGCGGTCTTTCCATTGGATAAAGGTGGCTACCCTCGATCCATTCGATATGGCCACCGGTTGCGCGCCGCGTCGCTTCGAGCCCGGCCTGGCGAATCTCCTTCGAACGCGTTCCGGCGATGAATCCCACCGGCACCGGCGCGCCGCGCGCGAGCCGCGAGCCGAGCGTGTGCGGCAACGTCTTGTAGATCTGATATTCGATGCGCCGGTCGAACGCCAGCGTGCGCGAACCATCGGGCGAACTCTGCGGTATGCCGAAGTCGATGTAGTCGGACAGCATACGTTCGTCCCAGCGCGCGAACGCGGGCTTCGCGTGGAAGTGCCGCCATGCCTCGTCGCGGCTCGCCCACTGGGTGCGCCGAGTGCGCGTAGCCGCCGCGGGCGACAGCCGCTCGTCGAGCCCGGTCCATTGCGATACGCGCAGCATGCTGCTGCGCCAGCCCGCGATCACCGGCGAATCGAGCATCACCACGCCGCGCACCCATTGCGGTTTCTTGAGCGCGGCCATCAGCGACAGATAGCCGCCAAGCGAATGCCCCACCAGCCACACCGGCCGCTCGTAACGGCGGCCCACATCGTCGAGCAGTTGCTCGACCAGATGCGGCCAGTCCTGCGTCACGGGAAAGCGCATGTCGTGGCCGATGCGCTCGATGGCGCGTACTTCGTAATCGTCCGCGAGTTCTGCAAAAATCGTCCGGTAGGTGGACGCCGGAAAGCCGTTCGCGTGCGAGAAGTGAATGATGTTTTTCAACTGCGGCTCTCTCCGTGCTGTATTGCGCGCGAGCTTCGCGTAACTGCCGCGAGCCATGGAGCGCGCTGCTTTTTTCTTCAGATGCGCCTCAGCGGTCCATCCAGTAACGACGCTGCGTGTCGCGGTAGCGTTCGAGCGTCAGCGTGCCGCTATCCGCGCTTTTCGCGCTATCCACGCCCTGCACTCCCTGCACGCGCTGCACGCCCTGCCCGCTCGCGGGCTCGACTTCGACACGAACCGCGCCGTCGGTATCGCTGCGTCCGAGCGGGATATGTCTTGCCTCGTATCGCTCGAACACCCCCGCATTCGGATGATGAAAACGGTTGCGATAGCCTACCTGAAATAACGCGACGAGCGGCTCGACAGAGTCGAGGAACGGCTCGGTAGACGAGGTCTTGCTGCCATGATGCGGCACGACCAGCACCTGCGCGCGCAACGCGCTGCGCTCCCGTGCAAGCAGCGCCCGTTCGGCGGGCGCTTCGATGTCCGCCGTGAGGAGAGCCGTCAGCACCTCGCGGGTGGACTGAGCAGTTTTACCCGGCACCTCGGACCCCGCTGCGCCAGTGCTCACGCGCAGCACGCAACAGTGCGCGTTCGGTTTGCCTTGCAGCGGCCCCGGGTCGGGCCAGAGAATCGCGAATTCGACGCCGTCCCATTGCCAGCGCTGTCCGGCGGCGCACGGCAGCGTCTGCGCGCCATGCCGCCGGGCCGCGTCCCACAGAAAGTTGGCCGGCGCGAGCGCGGCAACCATCTGACGCACCTCGATCGCGTCCAGCACCGCCGGCGCGCCGCCCGAGTGATCGGAATCCGCGTGGCTGATGATCAGCGTGTCGAGTGCGTTAATACCTTGCGCCTGCAGGAAGGGCACCACCACGCGCTCACCGGCGTGGGTCGATTCGGGTCCCGGTCCGGTATCGAACAGCAGCGTGTGTCGTGCGGTCTGGATCAGCACGGACGTACCCTGCCCGACGTCGAGCGCGGTCAGCCGGAACGCGCCCGGCGACGGTCCCGACGGACCCGGCCACAACAACGGCAGCCAGGCGAGCGGCGCAGCCCAGCGCAGCGGCCAGCCGCGCGGCGTGAGACACCAGAGTACGCCGAGCGCCGCTGCGGCCAACGACCACGCGTCAGGCTGCGGCAAGCGCCACAGCGTCCACGCCGGGCCGGCGAGCCGCTGCAAAGCTTCGGTCAGTAGCGCAATCAGCGCGTGCGCGGCATGCCACGCGTATGCATCGAACGGTGCGGGCAGCGCGACGCCTGTGAGCACGGCCGGCGTCACGAGCAGGCTCACCCACGGAATCGCAAACGCATTCGCAATCGGGCCGATCAGTGGTAGCTGCGAAAACCAGTAGACGGTGAGCGGCGCAAGCGCCACGGTCACCGCGAACTGCACGTGCGCGGCGCTACGCAACCGCATGCCGGTCCTGCGCAGTCCACGAACCAGACGTGCTTGCAAGGCGCTCCATCCGGATGCGCCAACGCCCTCCTGGTGTTCCAGATTGTGCTCGGGATGTTGCGCATGATCCTGTACGCGAGGATTGCCCGACATAGCCAGCAGTATCGCGCCCACCGCGCAGAACGACAGCCAGAATCCCGCCGACAGAACCGCCCACGGATCGATCAGCAGCACGAGCCCCAAAGCCCACGCCAGCACCGACGAGCGCGGCAGATTGCGTCCGCCGAGAAACGCGAGCGCGAGTACGCCGGCCATCCACAGCGCGCGCTGCGCGGGCACGTTAAAGCCCGCCAGCGCCGCGTGCAATGCGGCGAACAGCACGCCGCACGAAACGGTGACTTTCTGCGCCGGCACACGCAGTGGCCAGTCGCGGCCGATGAAACCGGAGCGTCGCCACAACGCACCCGCGAACCAGCCAGCCAATCCCGCAACGATGCCGATATGCAGCCCCGAAATCGCGACCAGATGACTCGTACCCGTCGCGCGCATCAGTTGCCAATCGGCGGCGCTGACTTCGTCCTGCGCGCCGAGGGCAAGCGCCACCACGATCCCGCGATGCGGCGCGTCGCCCAGCACTGCGTCGATCCGCTCACGCAATGCGGCGCGCCAGCGATCGACGATCACCGCGACGCCTCCCGCATGCCCTGCCAGCCGGAGCGCATGTGCCGGCGCGCTCACGTAACCGGTGGCGCGCACATTGCGCGCGAGCAGCGTAGCTTCGGCATCGCGCACACCGAAGTTCGCATTGCCGTGCGGCCGCTTGAGCCGCACGGTCAGACGCCAGCGCGCGCCGGGTTCGAGCGGCGGCGGTGGTCGATCGTCGGCGATCCACGAGAGCTGGATGACGCGCGGGAACGCGGTGATCGGCGCATCGACGGAAGTCACGTCGAACAGGAAGCGCGCGCCTTTGTCGTCGCGTGACGGCAGGCCGTGAATGCTGCCGGTGACCTGGAGATCGCGGCCTTCCCAGGCAGGCGGCAGCGCGACGGCCACGCGCATCTCGGCGCGTGAGGCAGCGTAAGCAAAACCGCAGCAGATGGCGGCGATCCATACCGCGCCCCACGCGACGAATGACCGCGAGCGCGTGCGAAACGCGCGCACCGCTATGCCCACCGCAAGGGTAACGGCCACGCTCAACGCAAGCCATCCCCGCCAGCCGGGCAACGCCGCCTGCTGCTGCAGCCAGATCACGCCCAACGCAAACCCACACCACCCCGCCCGCATGCGCCCCCCGCCCTTCATGCGCCGGGCGACGCAGCCACACCCACACGTGCAGCACAAGCGTCAAAAGACGGACGTCGCGCTCCCGCGGGGCGAAGTGCTCGCCCGGCGCGAATCACTCAAACCATCATCGGGGATTATGCGGAGGAAAGGGCCAGCCGGGGCAGCGCCGCGAGCGCGTTAGCCGTTGTGCCTAGGGCGGTTGCGTCGGCGGCCATTCCGCGCAGGTGCGCGAGCCCCGCGCCGATGGCGGGAATCTGCGCGGGTGAGTTGCGCTGCTTGTACATCCATGACGGCGCAATGTCGGGCGCGTCCGTTTCGACGACGAGCGCGTCGAACGGCAACTGCTGCGCGAGGCGCCGGATCTGCCGTGCCCGCTCGAATGTCAGATTGCCGCCGAAGCCAAGATGCATGCCCTGATCGAGATAGGCCTGCGCCTGCTGGAAACTGCCATTGAACGCATGGGCGATGCCGCGATGAATCTGGTGCCGGCGCAAGCCTTTGATCACCTGGTCCTGCGATTTACGCACGTGGCAGATGACCGCCAGATCGAATTCCCGCGCGAGTTGCAGCTGGCCGTTGTAGAAGAATTGCTGGCGCGCGTCGTCGAGCCCGTCGACAAAATAATCGAGCCCGATTTCGCCGATGCCGACAAAGCGCGGATCATCCAGACTCGCCTCGATCTCCATGCGCAGCAGGTCGAGGTCGCTCTCCTGCGCGGACGGCGTGAACAGCGGGTGGATGCCGAGTGCATACGCGCCGCCGTCGATCCGATGCGCCAGCTCACGCACCGCGGCGAAGTTACCGCGGCCGATCGCCGGAATCACGATCCGCCCGACGCCCGCCCGGCGCGCCGAGGCCGCGACTTCGTCGCGGTCGGCGTCGAATTCGGAAGCGTCGAGATGACAGTGTGTATCGATCCACATGGCGCGCCTCGCGAACGGCGGAGCAGTGAAAGAAGACGCCGGGCGAAGACGCCTAAGCCCGCACGTGCGGCTCTTCGTGCAGCACGCCGTCACGCAGACGCATGATGCGATCGCAGCGTGCGGCAAGCTCCGGATCGTGCGTGACGATCACGAAACTCGTGTCGAGCGTTTGCGACAGTTCGAGCATCAGGTTGAAAACCGTGTCGGCGGTGCCGCCGTCGAGGTTGCCGGTGGGCTCGTCGGCGAGCACGCATGCGGGTTTCGTGACCAGTGCGCGGGCGATCGCGACACGCTGCCGCTCGCCGCCCGACAACTCGCCCGGCCGATGCTTCGCACGATGCCCCATGCCCACGCGCTCCAGCACCGCGAGCGCTTCGTGGCGCGCGGCCTCGGTGGTCGTGCGGCGAATCCGCAACGGCATCGCGACGTTATCCAGCGCTGAAAATTCAGGCAGCAAATGGTGAAACTGATAAACGAAGCCGAGCGCGCGATTACGCAGATCGTTACGTTCACGTTCGGACAGTTGCGTGAACGGCTTGCCCATGACCGACACATGGCCGGCGCTCGGATCGTCCAGTCCGCCGAGCACATGCAGCAGCGTACTTTTACCCGAACCGGATGCGCCGACGATGGCGAGTTTCTCGCCGCGCCGCACGCTCAGTTGCGTATTGTTGAGCACCGTCACGTTCAGACCGCCCTGCACGAACGACTTGGAAATGCCGGTCGCTTCCAGCACGTAGGGATGCAACGCGGCGTCAGAGGTCATGGAAAGGTGGGCGGAACGGTCATTCATAGCGCAGTGCCTCTGCAGGACGGACCTTGGCACCACGCCAGCTCGGGTACAGCGTGGCCAGCGCGGACATCAGGAAAGCAATGACGCCGATACGGGCGACATCGGCGGGAATCAGTTCGGACGGCAGTTCGCTGATGAAGTACACCGACGGCGGCAGGAACTGCACGCCGAGCATGTGCTCGATCATCGGCACGAGCCACGGAATGCTCCACGCGATCAGGCAGCCGAGCGCGACGCCGGTCGCCGTGCCGATGAAGCCGATCGTCACGCCCTGCACCACGAAGATTTTCATGATCGAGCCGGGCTGCGCGCCGAGGGTGCGCAAAATCGCGATGTCGGCCTGCTTGTTGGTCACCGTCATGACGAGCGACGACACGAGGTTGAACGCCGCCACCGCGATAATCAGCGTGAGAATGATGAACATCATGCGTTTTTCGATCTGCACGGCCGAAAACCACGTCTTGTTCTGCTGCGTCCAGTCGCGGATATACAGGTCGCCGGACAGCGTGCGCGCAAGCTGGTGCGCGACCTCCGGCGCTCTTTGCATGTCGGTCAGGCGCAGCCGCACGCCGGTCGGCGCGGGCAGCCGGAACAGCGCCTGCGCGTCCTTGATGTTGATCAGCGCGAGCGTGCTGTCGTATTCGTAATGCCCGGACTCGAAAATGCCCACCACGGTGAACTGTTTCAGCCGCGGCAGCATGCCCGCCGGCGTGATCGTGCCTTCCGGCGCGACCAGCGTGATCTTGTCGTTCACCTGCACGCCGAGATTGGCTGCGAGATCCGCGCCGAGCACAATGCCGAAATCGCCCGGCACGAGATCGGTCAGCTTGCCGCCTTTCATTTCCTTGCCGATGTCGGATACCTGCGGCTCGAGCGACGGTTCGACGCCGCGCAACGCCACACCGCTCACGGCATCCTGACGCGTGAGCAGCGCCTGGGCCTCGACATACGGCGCCGCACCGATCACTTCCTTGTTCTGGCGCGCTTCCTGGGCGGTCAACTGCCAGTTGGGCATGGAGCCGGTCGGCGAAAAAATTTCGACGTGCGCGAGCACGGACAGCATGCGGTCACGCACCTCTTTCTGAAATCCGTTCATGACCGACAGGACGACGATCAGCGCCGCAACACCGAGCGCTATGCCGGACATGGACACGAGCGCGATGAACGAAATGAATCCGTTACCGGTCGTGCGTTTGCCGGCGCGGGTATAGCGCCAGCCAATCTGCCATTCGTAGGGAAATTTCAAGCGAATCCTTATCTGCGTTCTTCGGCTGCTCACCGGTTTGCGCCGCCCCGCGGCAGCGTTCTTCCGGCCCCGTCGCGCCGCACCGTGCGGCTCGAGCACCCTGATCATTGGTGTCGCGGCGACCCCGGATGGTTCCTGCGAGTCCGTCGCTGCGATCCGGTGCGACAGCAAACCTCGCGCCGCCGGCACCGCGTGGGGCGACATCAATCAAGCGCGAAGTTTGCCATACAATGCCGCCGCGCCGCGCAAACGGCACGGGGCGGGCCCTCGAGTCACCCGTTCCTGTTTCGTTGCTGTCGCTTTCCTCGCTCACGGCGCGGCCGCGAGCCGCGTCCACCATGCAGGCGCGCAGTGGTGGCGCTATCGCAGGTTATACCGGCTTCGCAGACCATTGATGATGCCGGCCGCGTCGCTCGTCGCGCGCTCCCGCACGTCGGCGTCCTTGCGGTCGCGATGCAGATGGCTGATGTCCCAGTTGCAGCCCGACTCGTCATCGACGGTTTCGTGCAGGCCTGTGGGTATCCAGCCTGCCGTGGATGGGTTGGCATCGAGCGCCTTGACGACAATGGTCAGCAGTTCCTGCTCGTTTCTCAGCTCACGTGACATAACGGTCTCCATCGTATCTGCGCGGGTCCGCCGCGCGCGGTATGCCGCGCTGTGCCGCCGATCGCTGTCGGGCCGCGTTTCCCGCATCCGCCGATACAGTCCGCCATCTGATCTGAATACTCGCACTCTTTGCCCTACAATGCGCAGCATCATGCACGCCAACCGTCTTCATCTTCTCCTGCCCTTTGCGTTGCCCGCCGCAGCGGACGCCTCCACCGCACTTCACGACATCCAGAGTCCCGCACTCGACCGCCTGATCTCGCGCGCGACGCTCACCGAGCGCGTGATCGGCGAAGACTTTCAGCGCACGCTGCCGCACGAGCGCTGGATCGCCCGGCAGTTCGGCGCGCTGCCGTCCGGTGCGGCCGCCGCCGATGAAGCGCCGCTTGCACCGTACATGTTGCGCGCGGACGGCGGCGATCCCGGCAGCGCCACCTGGGCTTGCGTGCAACCGGTCCACGTGCGGATCGCGCACGATCATCTGGTGCTGATCGATCCCGCATCGCTCGACTTGCCGGACGACGACGCCGCAGCGCTGCTCGCGATCGCGCGTCCGCTGATCGAGGAACTCGGCGTGCGGATCGAAGCGCCGAAACCGGCGCGCTGGTATCTGTCGGGCGAGGGGTTCGGCACGCTCGCGGGCGCGTCGCCGTTACGGGCAAGCGGGCGCAATATCGAAATCTGGCTGCCGCACGAAGCGCATTCGGGCGAGCGCTCACGCGCGTGGATGAAGCTGCAGAACGAAGTGCAGATGGCATGGTTCGAGCATCCCGTGAACGAGGCGCGCGAGGCGCGCGGCCTGCCCGCTGTCAATTCGATCTGGTTCCACGCGCAAGGCGCGGCGCAAGCGGTCACGAGCCCGTTTTCGCAGGTGTTCTCGGACGCCGCGGCCACGCGCGGTCTCGGCATCACCGCAGGTGTGCCGGTCGCCGCGCCGCCCGCTTCATTCGACGCGTTCGCCGGCGCGTCGGCGGCGCTCGATCGTGGCGCAGGCGGCGGCTTCGATGATGCCGGGGCCCGCGCTCACCCAGGTGCGAACTCGCCTGCCCTCGCGAACGGCACGGCAGGCCATGCGCCGCCCCGTCCTGCCGGTTCGGCGAGCAACACGGCGCTCGTCGAACTCGATCCGTTTTCCGCGCCGTTCATCGAACAGGACTGGGCGCGCTGGAATCACGCATTCGCGTCGCTCGAGAAAGACTGGTTCCAGCCTGCGCTCGATGCGCTGCAAGCCGGCCGGCTCGCCGAACTCGGCGTCACACTGTGCGGCGACACCGGCTCGGTCACGCTCAACGTCACGCGCGGCGATCTGCGCAAATTCTGGCGGCGGCGCGTGCTTGCGTCCCTTTTCATCGAATGATCCACGGCCTTTCCGAATGACTCGAATCGTTACGCGCGCTTCCTCTCCTGTCGACGCTGAAGTCCTTACGCGGCACGGTCTGCATCCGGTGCTCGCGCGTCTGTACGCGGCGCGCGGCGTGTGCGTACCGGACGAAATCGAAACCGGCCTCGCGCGGCTCGTGCCGCCTGTCGCGCTCAAGGGTTGCGAAGACGCCGCCGTGCTGCTCGCCGACGCCATCCAGGGCAAGCGCCGCATGCTGGTGGTCGCGGACTACGACTGCGACGGCGCCACTGCCTGCGCGGTCGCCGTGCGCGGCCTGCGCATGTTCGGCGGCCGCATCGAGTATCTGGTGCCCAACCGGTTCGAATACGGCTATGGCCTCACGCCCGAAATCGTCGCGCTGGCCGCGCGCAATCCGTCGGGCAAGCCGGAACTGCTGATCACCGTCGACAACGGCATTGCCAGCGTGGACGGCGTGCAGGCCGCCAACGCGCTCGGCATCGACGTGCTCGTCACCGATCATCATTTACCCGGCGACGAATTGCCGCCCGCGCGCGCGATCGTCAATCCGAATCAGCCGGGCTGCACGTTTCCGAGCAAGTGCATCGCGGGCGTCGGCGTGATGTTCTACGTGCTGCTCGCGCTGCGTGCCGAATTGCGCCGGCGCGGCGCGTTCAGCGATGCGTTTGTCGAACCGCGTCTCGACGGTCTGCTCGACCTGGTCGCGCTCGG
This sequence comes from Paraburkholderia sp. PREW-6R, assembly GCF_039621805.1. NCBI lineage: Bacteria > Pseudomonadati > Pseudomonadota > Betaproteobacteria > Burkholderiales > Burkholderiaceae > Paraburkholderia > Paraburkholderia sp. PREW-6R. The sequence continues at coordinate 2,060,107 of NZ_CP155073.1, forward strand.
CACCGTGGCGGACGTCGTCAGGCTCGACGGCAATAACCGCGTGCTGGTCGCGCAAGGTTTGCAGCGCATCCGCAAAGGCAAGATGCAACCGGGCATCGCCGCGCTTTTTCGGGCCGCCGCGCGCGACGCTCGCCAGGCGTCGGGTTTCGACCTCGGCTTCGCGCTGGGTCCGCGCCTGAATGCGGCGGGACGGCTTTCCGATATGTCGCTCGGGATCGAATGCCTGACGACGGACGACGTCGGCCGCGCATGGGAGCTCGCCCAGCAACTCGACACGATGAACCGCGAGCGTCGCGAAATCGAGGCCGGCATGCAGCAGCAGGCGCTCGAAGACCTGTCGTCGATCGAGCCGGACGGCGCGACCACCATCACCCTGTTCAATCCGACGTGGCATCAGGGCGTGATCGGCATCGTCGCGGGACGGCTGAAGGAGAAATTCCACCGGCCGTCCTTCACGTTCGCCCTCGCCGACGACAGCGGCCAGATCGTCAAAGGTTCGGGCCGCTCGATTCCGGGCTTTCACCTGCGCGACGCGCTCGATCTGATCTCGAAGCGCGAGCCCGGTCTGATCGCCCGATTCGGCGGTCACGCGATGGCGGCCGGCCTGACGATCGCCGCCGCCGACGTGCCGCGCTTTACGGCCGCGTTCGAATCGGTCGGCCGGGAATGGCTGTCGGCCGACACGCTGTCGCGCACCGTGGAAACCGACGGCGAGCTGGAAGACGCTTACTTCACGCCGCAATTCGTCGAAATGCTGGACGCGGCGGTGTGGGGTCAGGGCTTTCCGGCGCCCGTCTTTTCCGGCGAGTTCGACATTGCGTCACAGGCGCTCGTAAAGGACAAGCACCTGAAGCTGCAACTCGTGCGCGGACGCCAGCGTTTCAACGCAATCTGGTTCAATCACACCGACACGCTGCCCGCGCGCACCACGCTCGCGTACCGGCTCGCGAGCGACTCGTGGAACGGCGTGTCGCGCGTGCAACTGATCGTCGAGCACGCGGCAAGCTGATCGCGCGCTGAAAGCGGCGCACGCATTCGCGCGGCGCGTTCCTCCGAATGCCGCGGCGAACTCGGGGCGCCACTACGCGTTGCGGCAAAACCCGCGGAAAACGCCGCAAAATCAGTCCAAAGTACACGCCGGCGCGTTGATCGGGCGACGGCGCGGCGCGCCGATCGGCTATAATTTCGTCTTTTTACGAAGCCATAAAAGATCGACATGGAAGCGGAACGTCTCAACGCGATCGAAGCCTCACTCGCGGACCTGCGCACTCGCGCGGACTCGCTACGGGGGTATCTTTGACTACGACGACAAAGCACTGCGTCTAATCGAAGTCAACCGGGAACTCGAAGACCCGGACGTCTGGAATGACTCCAAGCACGCCCAGGCCCTCGGCCGGGAGAAGAAACTGCTCGACGACACGGTCGGCAAACTCACGTCGCTCGACAACGACCTGCGCGATGCACAGGACCTGTTCGAAATGGCGCGCGAAGAAAACGACGAGGAAACGCTCGTCGCCTGCGAATCCGATGCGCAGGAAATCGAACAGCGTGTGGCCGATATGGAATTCCGCCGGATGTTCGCGAATCCGGCCGACCCGAACAACGCATTCCTCGACATTCAGGCTGGCGCCGGCGGCACCGAAGCGTGCGACTGGGCGGCCATGCTGCTGCGCCAGTACCTGCGCTACTGCGAGCGCAAGGGTTTCAAAACCGAAGTACTCGAACAGACCGACGGCGACGTCGCGGGCATCAAGAACGCCACGATCAAGATCGAAGGCGAATACGCGTATGGCTTCCTGCGCACCGAAACCGGCGTGCACCGCCTCGTGCGCAAGTCGCCGTTCGATTCGTCGGGCGGGCGTCATACGTCGTTCTCGTCGGTGTTCGTGTACCCGGAAATCGACGACTCGATCGAAGTGGACATCAACCCGGCCGATCTGCGGATCGACACCTACCGCGCATCCGGCGCGGGCGGTCAGCACATCAACAAGACCGACTCGGCCGTGCGGATTACGCACTTGCCGTCGGGTATCGTCGTGCAGTGCCAGAACGACCGCTCGCAGCACCGCAACCGCGCCGAAGCGATGGCCATGCTGAAATCGCGTCTGTACGAAGCGGAAATCCGCAAACGTCAGGAAGAGCAGGACAAGCTCGAAGCCGGTAAGACCGATGTGGGCTGGGGTCATCAGATCCGCTCGTACGTGCTGGATAACAGCCGTATCAAGGATTTGCGCACCAACGTCGAAATCAGCAACACCAAGAGCGTGCTCGACGGCGACCTCGACCCGTTCATCAGCGCGAGCCTGAAACAGGGCGTCTAGCGCACTAGCGGTGCGGCTTGCTCCGCCGCGCCGCATCTGCCGGCGTTTCACTGTTTTTCTGTACCGCCTGAGGTTTCCCAATGACTGGCTCCCCGCGTGCGGCTGATTCCGGCGCGGGCCACCGAATATCGACATCATCATGACCGAACCGACCCAGCCCGAGATGGGCCAGCCCAGCGCGGCCCAGCCTGGTGCGACGCAACCCGCTTCCATCCCCGAGGACGATAACAAGATCATCGCCGAGCGCCGCGAGAAGCTGCGCGAGTTGCGTGAGCAAGGCGTCGCCTATCCAAACGACTTCCGCCCCACGCATCACGCAGAAGACCTGCAGTCGCAATATGAGCACGCCGACAAGGAAGCGCTCGAAGCGAACCGCCTCGAAGTGGCGATCGCCGGCCGCATGATGCTCAAACGCGTCATGGGCAAGGCAAGTTTCGCGACCGTGCGCGACGGCTCGGGCCAGATCCAGTTCTTCATCACGCCGGCCGACGTCGGCGAGGCCACGTACGACGCGTTCAAGAAGTGGGACATGGGCGACATCGTCGCGGCGCGCGGCGTGCTGTTCCGCACGAACAAGGGCGAGCTGTCCGTGCGCTGCACGGAACTGCGCCTGCTGTCGAAGTCGCTGCGTCCGTTGCCGGACAAGTTTCATGGTCTATCGGACCAGGAAATGAAGTACCGCCAACGCTATGTCGATCTGATCGTCACGCCGGAAACGCGCAAGACTTTCGTCGCGCGCACGAAAGCGATCTCGTCGATCCGCAAGTTCATGGCGCAGGCCGATTTCATGGAAGTCGAAACGCCGATGCTCCACCCTATTCCGGGCGGCGCGGCGGCCAAGCCGTTCACCACGCACCACAATGCGCTCGACATGCAGATGTTCCTGCGCATTGCGCCGGAGCTGTATCTGAAGCGCCTCGTGGTCGGCGGTTTTGAGCGCGTGTTCGAGATCAACCGCAACTTCCGCAATGAGGGCGTTTCCGTGCGCCACAATCCGGAATTTACGATGATCGAGTTCTACGCCGCCTACACCGATTACAAGTGGGTGATGGACTTCACCGAGCAACTGATCCGCCAGGCGGCGATCGACGCATTGGGCACTGCCACCATCACCTATCAGGGCCGCGAACTGGATCTGGCGCGACCGTTCCATCGCCTGACCATCACCCAGGCGATCCAGAAATACGCGCCGCAATACACGAACGAACAACTCGCTGACAGCGCTTTCCTGCGCACGGAACTGAAAAAGTTCGGCGTGGACGCATCGCAGCCGCAATTTCTGAACGCTGGGGTCGGGTCGCTGCAACTCGCGCTCTTTGAAGAGACCGCTGAGTCGCAATTGTGGGAGCCGACGTACATCATCGACTATCCGGTCGAAGTGTCGCCGCTTGCGCGCGCATCGGACAAGGTCGACGGGATCACCGAGCGTTTCGAGCTGTTCATCACGGGCCGCGAGATCGCGAATGGCTTCTCGGAACTGAACGATCCGGAAGACCAGGCCGCCCGCTTCAGGAAGCAGGTCGATCAGAAAGACGCAGGCGACGAAGAAGCAATGTTCTACGACGCCGACTACATTCGGGCGCTGGAATATGGAATGCCGCCGGCGGGCGGTTGCGGGATCGGTATCGACCGCCTGGTCATGATGCTGACCGACAGCCCGAGTATCCGCGACGTCATTCTGTTTCCACATCTACGTCGCGAGGATTGATGCCTGTCTGCGGCCTTGAACGTTGAAGAAGCCCGGCTCCGGCCGGGCTTTTTTCTTGCTACTCCTGCTTTCGAAGGCGGCATACTGCGCTGGCCGGCGTGTAACCACCTGTAAAAGCTGCGCGTAGCGGGCCTCCCGTGCGGTTTGTCGCAAGCGGTGGCGGATTTGGGAAGCGACGTATCTCGGGCCGCCGGGCATCTTCCGGTGGCAACCGGCCGCAGAAACCACGCGCTAATCGTTACAAATTGAAACGTCGCACGGATTGATTTGCCTGACACTTGGACTTAATTACAGTTCACAGTCGACTTTGCACCAGACGGAGGTCACCATGGATAACCTCAATACGCAACCCACGCAACAGCCAGGTTCACAACGGCGTCTTCATCCGCTGATCGCGACGGCGGCCGGCGCGGTCATCGTCGCCAGCCTCGTTGCAACAGCCGCCATGACAGGTGTGTTCCCGAAGGCGTCGAGCAGCGGCGCACAAACCCAAACGTCGCAGGCCGCCCCAGTCACCGCGCAACAGCCGGGCGTCGTAGACTCCGCGGCGCCTGCCGCTCCGTCGCCGCAGCAGGCCGCTCCGCAGGTTGCGGCGCAGCAGCCTGTCGTCCAGACAACGCAACCTGTTCCGAGCCCGGCCCCGACGCAGTACGCGCAACAGCAAGCCCCGGCCGCAGCGCCGCAATACGCACAGCAGCCGCCCTCCCAGCCTGCCTACTGCTCGACGTGCGGCACGGTGGTCGCCATTTCGGCAGTACGTCAGGAAGGACATGGCACTGGCATCGGCGCGGTAGGCGGCGCGGTGGCAGGTGGCGTGGTGGGTAACCAGTTCGGCGGCGGCGGCGGCCGCACGGCGATGACGATTCTCGGTGCGCTGGGCGGCGGTCTCGCCGGTAACTCGGTCGAAAAGCATATTCGCAGCACTACGGCGTACTCGGTGCGCGTGCATATGGAAAACGGCAAGACGCGTTATTTCACTTACCACGAAGCGCCGCCGTTCCAGCAAGGTCAACGCGTGCGCGTCGAGAATGGCACGCTGGTGGCGAGCTGAACCCCCTCCTTTGCCCGGTCTGAGTTTTCACCATCGACCAGCAAAAAAGGCGATTCCCCAATCAGGGAATCGCCTTTTTTTCGCTGCTGGTTCGCCATGCCCAACCGACCACGGCGCGGAAATCTAGTAATCCGCGTCTTCGATCCAGGCGGCCTGAATCGCTTCGAGGATTTTTTCGTTCGACCGTTCCGGATCGTCGTCGAAACCTTCCAGTTCCGTGACCCAGCGGTGCAAATCGGTGAAGCGCACCTGCTGCGGATCGACGTCCTGGTGCTTGTCCGTCAGGGCCATCGCGATGTCTTGCGTATCGGTCCACTTCATGGCTGCTTCCTCCTGTTAGTGGTTTTCCTTCGCGTGATTGATGGAGTAGCGCGGAATCTCGACAACCAGGTCCTGCTCCGCCGGCACGATGGCCTGACATGAGAGGCGCGAAGCAGGTTCGAGACCCCACGCCTTGTCCAGCAGATCGTCCTCGTCTTCCTCGGACGGCGTCAAGGCGGCGAAACCCTCACGCACGATCACGTGGCACGTGGTACAGGCACATGACTTCTCACACGCGTGCTCGATCTCGATACCGTTATCGAGCAGGTTGTCGCAAATGCTCTTGCCGGGCACGGCGTCGATCACCGCGCCTTCCGGGCACAGCTCGACATGAGGCAGCACAACGATTTGAGGCATACATTTTCCGTTTGGGTCTGCGGCGCGAATGCCGCAAACAGGCTTCGCACCATTTTACTGGCGCGGCGCGGACTTTTTAAGTCCATGCCGCGCGTCTTCTCGTCTGGATGGGCCAGGCGGCTGCAACCAGGGCGACGCTCAGATGTCGTCGAGCTTGCGACCCGCAAGCGCGCGGCGAATGCCCTTGTTCATGCGACGGGCGGCGAATTCGTCGGTGCCTTCCGCGAGCTTTTTGGTGGCAGCTTCGATCAAATCCGCGTCGTCGCTCTGAGCGACGTTGCGCAGCGCGGCGAGCAACGCGTCCAGCTCCGCGCGCTCGCTGTCGTCGAGCAACTCGGCGTCGGCGGCAAGCGCGGCGTCGGTTGCTTCGACCAGACGGCGAGCTTCCACCTGCGCCTCGCGCAGCGCACGCGCGCGCATGTCGACTTCGGCGGTCGAGAAACTGTCTTCGAGCATCTTCGCGATGTCGTCGTCGGCAAGACCGTAGGACGGCTTCACCACCACCGACGCTTCCACGCCGGAACCCTGTTCCCGCGCGAATACGGAAAGCAGCCCATCCGCGTCGACCTGGTAGGTGACGCGAATGCGGGCGGCGCCGGCGGCCATTGGCGGAATGCCGCGCAGTTCGAACCGCGCGAGCGAGCGGCAATCGCTGACGAGCTCGCGCTCGCCTTGCACGACGTGGATCGCCATCGCCGTCTGGCCGTCCTTGAACGTGGTGAAATCCTGCGCACGCGCCACCGGAATGGTCGAATTGCGCGGAATGATCTTCTCGGTCAGGCCGCCCATGGTCTCGACGCCGAGCGACAGCGGAATCACGTCGAGGAGCAACCAATCGTCGCCGTCCGCACCGCGATTGCCCGCGAGCAGATCAGCCTGGATCGCCGCACCCAGCGCGACGACCTGATCCGGGTCGAGGTTCGTCAGCGGAGGCTGGCCGAAAAACGCTTCGACCGCGCGGCGAATCACCGGCATGCGCGTTGCACCGCCAACCAGCACCACGCCCTTGATGTCCTTCGTCGCAACCCTGGCGTCGCGCAGCGCTTTTTTCGTCGGACCGAGCGTGCGCGCGACCAGCGCCTGCGTGATCGCTTCGAACGTCGCCTCGTCGACCGTCAGATCGATCTCAGTGCCGTTCGAGAGCCGGGCCTGCACGCTAGCGACCGGCGCGTCCGACAGCGCCTCCTTGGTGGCGCGCACGCTGTCGAGCAGCAGGCGCACGTCTTCGGGGGCGAGCGTGTTCGGCGCAATGCCGGACTGCTCCAGCACGTGACGGTACAACGCGTGGTCGAAGTCGTCGCCGCCGAGCGCGGAGTCGCCGCCCGCCGCGAGCACTTCGAACACGCCTTTCGTCAGTTTCAGAATCGACAGATCGAAGGTGCCGCCGCCGAGGTCGTAGACCGCGTAAAGGCCTTCAGAGCCGTTGTCGAGGCCGTAGGCGATCGCGGCCGCGGTCGGCTCGTTCAGCAGACGCAGCACGTTCAGGCCGGCGAGACGCGCGGCGTCTTTGGTCGCCTGGCGCTGCGCTTCGTCGAAATAGGCGGGCACGGTGATGACCGCGCCGACGAGCTCGTCGCCGAGCGAATCTTCGGCGCGCTGACGCAGCGTCGCGAGAATTTCCGCCGACACCTCGACCGGGCTCTTCACGCCGTCCACGGTACGGATCTGCACCATGCCGGGTGCGTCGACGAAATCGTAGGGTGCGTTTTCCGCGCCCTCCACTTCCGCCTTGCCACGGCCCATGAAACGCTTGACCGACACGATCGTGTTGCGCGGATCAGTGGCGGCCTCGGCCTTGGCCGCGCGGCCAATGCGCCGGCCGCCCTTTTCCAGGTAACGCACGACGGATGGCAGCAGCGCGTGACCTTCTTCGTCGGGCAGCACGTCGGGCACGCCGCTGCGCACAGCCGCTACGAGCGAGTTGGTGGTGCCGAGGTCGATGCCGACCGCGAGGCGCCGCTGATGGGGCGCCGGCGCCATGCCGGGTTCGGAGATTTGCAGTAGGGCCATCTGGATCTTCTCGGGGCCGCTCGCCCCGTCCTGAATTTTTTGCGTTGCTGGATGTGTTGCTACGGCTCTTCTGTGCTTTGCCGTCTAGCCTTCGAGACGCTCGATCTGCGTGCCGATCTCGGACGCTACCCGCTCGATGAACATCAACTGCCGCACCGCCTCGCCTGCCGCCTGATTGGCGCCGCTGTCGAGCAACGCGCCGAGCTTGTCAAAACGCACGCGCTCTTCGTCGCGCAGTTCGGTGAGCAATGCGTCGAGCGCGTCGACATTTTTCGCCGCGGCCGCGTCCTCGATGCCCTCGCGCCATTCCATCTGCTGCATCAGGAACGCCGGCTCCATCGCGGTATTGTTCTCCGCGCCGACGTCGATGCCGCGCAGATGCAACAGGTAGGTCGCGCGCTTTAGCGGATCGCGCAGTGTCTGATAAGCCTCGTTGGTACGCGTCGCCCATTGCATCGCGATGCGCTTTTGCGCGTCGCCGGCGGCCGCGAACCGGTCGGGGTGCACTTGCGCCTGGACTGTGCGGTACGCGTGATCGAGCGCCGAATCGTCGAGCGCGAATTGTGCCGGCAGACCGAACAGGTCGAAGTGGCTGTCGTTCAGCGAGGCCATCGGATAGAAAGGGTCCGTTCTGGAATTAAAAAGGCAGCGAGCTTGCGCAAAGTCGGCATAGATACGCGGATCAAACTAAAAAGGCGGCCCGCGCCGCCTTTGGTCCGCTACACGCGGAAATGAACCGGTTACACGCGGAACGACTCGCCGCACCCGCATTCGTCCTTCACGTTCGGATTGTTGAACTTGAAGCCTTCGTTCAACCCTTCGCGTGCGAAATCGAGTTCGGTGCCGTCGATATAGGCGAGGCTTTTCGGATCGACAACGACCTTCACGCCGTTGCATTCGAACACTTCGTCTTCAGGCGCGAGTTCATCCACGTACTCGAGCTTGTAGGCCAAGCCGGAGCAACCCGTGGTGCGCACGCCGACGCGCAATCCAACGCCTTTCCCGCGGCGGGTCAAATATTTCTGGACGTGCTGTGCTGCCTTTTCGGTCAACGTAATTGCCATAGCGTTTCTCATTGCGCGGCGCGCGCGGCGCACGTTTTAAAGAAACCGTGCTGCCGGCTACGCGCTGCTACCCTGCCTGCTCAAATATCGCTCTTGCGAAATGGCGTGATGCTCATGGCCTGCCCGGCCCGTGCCATCCGCTTCTCGATTTACGCGACGTACCCGAGCGTGCTCAAGCGTGCTGCTTGTCGCCTTCGACCGCCGCTGCTTCGCCGTGACGTTGCTTGTAGTCGGCCACCGCTGCCTTGATCGCGTCTTCCGCGAGAATCGAACAGTGGATCTTGACCGGCGGCAGCGCCAATTCTTCGGCAATCTGCGTGTTCTTGATCGACATCGCCTCGTCCAGCGTCTTGCCCTTCACCCATTCGGTGACAAGCGAGCTCGACGCAATGGCCGAACCACAGCCGTACGTCTTGAACTTCGCGTCTTCGATCACGCCGTCCGCGCCCACGCGGATCTGCAACTTCATCACGTCGCCACAAGCCGGTGCGCCGACCATGCCGGTGCCGACCGTGTCGTCGTCTTTCGAGAACGAACCCACGTTACGGGGGTTTTCGTAATGGTCCAGAACCTTGTCGCTATAAGCCATGATTACACTCCTTGATCCGTTTCAACCTGCAAATGTCCAATCGATGCCATCCACGCGGCGCGTCAGTGCGCTGCCCACTGGATGCTCGAAATATCGATGCCGTCTTTATGCATTTCCCACAGCGGCGACAGATCGCGCAGCTTCGAAATCTTGGTCTTCAACAGGTTGATCACGTAATCGACATCCTGTTCGGTCGTAAAACGGCCCACCGTGAAGCGGATCGAACTGTGCGCCAGTTCGTCGTTGCGGCCGAGCGCACGCAACACATACGACGGTTCCAGCGACGCCGACGTGCACGCCGAACCCGATGACACCGCCACGTCTTTCACAGCCATGATCAGCGATTCGCCTTCGACGAAATTGAAGCTGATGTTCAGGTTGTGCGGCACACGCTTTTCCATGTCGCCGTTCACATACACTTCTTCCATTTCCGACAGGCCGCGCAACAAGCGGTCGCGCAGCATGCGCACACGTTCGTTTTCGGTGGCCATTTCTTCACGCGCGATACGGAACGCCTCGCCCATGCCGACGATCTGGTGCGTGGCCAGCGTGCCCGAACGCATACCGCGCTCATGACCGCCTCCGTGCATCTGCGCCTCGATACGGATACGCGGCTTGCGACGCACATACAGCGCGCCAATGCCCTTCGGACCGTACGTCTTATGCGCCGAGAACGACATCAGATCGACTTTCAGTTTTTGCAGGTCGATTTCGATCTTGCCGGTCGCCTGCGCCGCGTCGACGTGAAAAATAATGCCTTTTTCACGGGTAATCTCGCCAATCGCCTCGATGTCCTGCACCACGCCGATCTCATTGTTCACCGACATGACCGACACGAGAATCGTGTCCGGGCGCAGTGCCGCCTTGAACTTGTCGAGGTCGATCAGCCCGTCGTCCTTCACGTCCAGATAGGTGACGTCGAAGCCTTCGCGCTCGAGCTCGCGGCAGGTGTCGAGCACAGCCTTGTGCTCGGTCTTCACCGTGATGATGTGCTTGCCCTTGCTCTTGTAGAAGTGCGCGGCGCCTTTGATCGCCAGGTTGTCCGATTCCGTTGCGCCCGACGTCCAGATGATCTCGCGCGGATCGGCGTTGACGAGCTTCGCGACGTTTTCGCGCGCTTCTTCGACTGCACGCTCCGCGTCCCAACCATATGCATGGCTGCGCGATGCGGGGTTGCCGAACTGCTCACGCAGGTACGGAATCATCTTGTCCACCACGCGCGGGTCGACCGGAGTCGTGGCGCTGTAGTCCATGTAAATGGGCAGATGGGGAATGTCGTTATTCATCTATCGCTCCGGGGACGTCATATGCTCTGGCTTCTGGATTTCCTGATCGGGCGGCTAACTGCCCGACACCTGGGAACCGGCCATGTTAAAAACGGAATTGGGCCCTTTCGGCGTGACGCGCACTGGCTCGACCGCCGGCGCCTCGCTGCGACGATCGCGCAGCACTGCCGGCGCGCCTTCGCGCGAACGCTGCTGGTCGACCAGATCCTTGAGAGACACCGAATCCAGGTACTCGACCATTTTCTGATTCAGCGTGGACCACAGTTCGTGCGTCATGCAGTGGCCGTCATGCTGCTTGGTGCCCTCGCACGAGCCTTTGCCGCCGCATTGGGTGGCGTCAAGCGGCTCGTCGACCGCGATGATGATGTCGGCCACGGTCACCTCTTCAGCGCGGCGGGCGAGATTGTAGCCGCCGCCCGGTCCGCGCACGGACTCGACGATTTCATGGCGACGCAGCTTGCCAAACAGCTGCTCGAGGTAGGACAGGGAGATATGTTGGCGCTGGCTGATACCCGCAAGCGTCACCGGGCCCTGCTCCTGGCGAAGCGCCAGGTCAATCATCGCCGTGACGGCGAAACGGCCTTTCGTGGTGAGTCTCATATATAGGGGAACCGCAATTCTCGACAAGTTTGGTCAAGTATAAATACATGAGCGATTTAGTCAAGTATCCCTATCGCGATTTGGGTCATTTGCTTAACTGCGTGCGGCGCGTTAAGTGTGCAGCGCGCTCAGCGTGCACCGGCGGTCGGCGGGCGGCTTGGCGGTCGGCTCGGCGTAGGCGCTCGGCCTGTGGCGGAGTTCGCCTACGTAATCAACTGCGGCCGCAATGCGGCGATCAGTCCGCGACACGCTGCTTCGCACTGATCCAGCACCTGTTCGAAGCCCGCTTCCCCGCCGAAATATGGATCGACCACTTCTCGTGCACCATCCCAGCGCTCGTCCGCTTCAGGAACGAATTCCATCAGCAGACGAATCTTGTCGCGCTGTGAAGGTGGGCAGATTTTGCGCAAAGCCGCGACGTTTGCGTCATCCATTGCGATCAGCAGGTCGAAGCGCTCGAAATCCGCCGCGCCAATCTGACGGCCGCGCAATGCGCTCAACTCGTAACCACGGCGACTGGCTGCACGTTGCGCGCGGTCATCCGGCGGCGCGCCGATATGCCAGTCGCCGGTGCCGGCCGAGTCGATCAGAATGCGTTCCGCAAGCTTCGCCTCCCCGACCAGATGGCGCATCACGCCTTCCGCAGTCGGCGAACGGCAGATGTTCCCAAGGCAGACGAAACAGATGGACACGGTTTTCATTGAACGCTTCGGGCGCCTTTACGCGCGTTGACCGGCAGTTGTCAGACGGTGCAGCGATTATATAAAGTTGGACTTTTTTCTGCCCCGGGCGGCGCCGCTGATTAGTCACCACGCGCCGGGATGACGCGAGCGGGGCCTCCCGGCTCACTGGCCGTTGCCACCTGGGACGGCAGACGCCGCGGCGGCCATGAACGAGCGCAGTTTTCCGACGCTCAGGATGCTTCCGGGACAGCCATCACCGGCGCGGTTCGCATTGGCTTGCCGCGCAGCGCCGACGAATCATCGCCGACCATTCCGTACGAAACGGCATGTGCCAATTCTGCCGTGAATTGTTCAGCGGCAAGCGGTGTCTGCGACGCGCGCGACGCGGCATCGCTGCAAATGTGAAGGTAAGCCGCCGCCGCGAGCGGCAGCACGATGGCGAGAGGCCAGTACACCGATATTGTCTTTTTCATGATGTCGATTTCCGATAGAGGGCTTGTGAGCGTATGGCCCGCTATGTCCAGTCGAAATCTTATAGAGATTTTCAATCGGGAAAAAGCCGCTCTTGCGGGATGGACTGTTGCTGAAGGCGGAACAGTCGGTGCCGGCGTGCGCGGTAGGACTGCGGGCCGGCAGCTCGGTCCCGTGTAGATTTCCTTACAAACGCATACAAAGCTCCCGTGACGGCCAGCGATAATGACGGTCTTACAGATACCAAACTTCGCATGGTCGATTACATGAAACGCTTTGCCTGCGCTGCACCCCTTGCTGGAGTCGTTGTTGCCGCACTACTCGGAGGCTGCGCCGTCTACCCCGACGGCACGCCGGCGTACGGAAATGCGTACGGCAGCGGTTATCAGGGCTATGACGGCTATGCCACAGGTGTGCCCGTCGTCCCGCAAACGAATGTTTACATGGGCTACGGCAATTATTCCGGCCCCGGCCCCGGGTATTACGATGGGCCGGGACGCTATTACGGTCAGGGTCGGGGCGACGGTGGCTACCCGGACCGGGGTGGCCGCCCGAACGACGGCAACTACGGCAACAACGGCAATCATGGGAACAACGGCGGCTGGCAGGGTCAGCCGAACGGCGGCTCGCACGGCGGGCCGCCGCCCCAGGGTGCCGTCGGTGGTCCGCGCGGTCCGAGCGGGTCGAGTGCGCCACGCCCCGGGCCGGGCAGTGCGCCCGCGCAACAGCAGCAGGCGGGTAATCAGGGTGGTCACGGCAACGGCGGCGGCGGAGGCGGCGCCGCGCCGGCACGAGGCGCGCCGGGTCGTCAGTCAGGACAGATGACAGATCACTGACCGGCGCGAAGGCCGCCAGGAGCGCAAGGCAGGCGCCGCTCGACGCTTGCCTGAATCAGGCCGCACCTGCGGCCGTTGCTTTAAGCGCTTTAACCGCTGCTTTAACCGCCTGCTTTGACCGCCTGCTTTAACCGCCTGCTTCGACCGCCTGCTTCGACAGCATTAACCGATATGGGTGCGCTGAGCGGCGTATAACTCGCGGAACGTGCGTCCCACCGGTGCAGGCAGATCGCGCGTGTTCGTCCATCCAGCGCCGCCCAACGGCAGCTTCGCGATGGAACGATTGCGTCCGCCCATCTGTTCAAGCACCCGCACCGCCAATCTGGTCAACAGCGCGTAAGCATCGGGATGCAGCGCGAGAAAGCCCCACATGGCGAGCCCCAATCGTTCTTTCCAGGGCCGCAGACGCCGCTCCACCTGCTTCTCGCGCAATTTTCTCAGCAGATCCGACAACGGAATGCCAACTGGACACACGCTATTGCACTCGCCGCACAAGGTGGCCGCTTGCGGCAGATCGAGCGCCTTGTCGATGCCGACATAACTCGGCGTCAGCACCGAACCCATCGGACCCGGATACACCCAGCCGTACGCGTGGCCACCCACCTTCTGATAGACGGGGCAATGATTCATGCATGCGCCGCAGCGGATGCAACGAAGCATCTCCTGGAAGTCGCCGCCGATCAGCCCCGTCCGGCCGCCATCCACCAGCACCACGTACATATGCTCGGGGCCGTCCTGATCGCCGTCAGCGCGTGGGCCAGTCAGCACGGAGAAATAGTTGGAGGTAGCCTGGCCTGTAGCGGAACGTGGCAACAGACGCATCGCGGTGGCAAGATCTTCAAGGGTGGGCAATACCTTCTCGATCCCGGTCACGGCGACATGCACCCGTGGCATCACGGTGCACATTCCTTCATTACCCTCGTTCGTGACGAGCACGACCGAGCCCGTTTCGGCAACCAGAAAGTTGCCGCCCGTCACGCCCATATCGGCGCTCATGAAGTGCGGCCGCAGCATCTCGCGCGCTTCGCGTGTCATGTCGGTGATTTCGGTGAGACGCGGCCGGTCGTGCGTCCTGGCGAACAGGTCCGCGATCTCATCCTTATCCTTATGAACGACCGGGGCGATGATGTGACTCGGCGGTTCGTTGCCGTTGATCTGCAGAATATATTCGCCAAGGTCGGTTTCGATGGATTGCACGCCCATCTGCCCCAGCACTTCGTTCAGGCGCATTTCTTCCGTCACCATCGACTTCGTCTTGATGACCTTCCTGACCTCGTGGCGCCGCGCGATGTCGCCGACGAGCCGCGCTGCTTCTGCAGTCGTTTCGGCGAAAAGCACCGTCACCCCACGGCGCGCGGCCTCGCGCTCGAAGGTTTCGAGCCACACGTCGAGATTCTCCAGCGCGCGGTTGCGGCGCTCCTTGAGCGCGGCGCGCGTGGCGGGAAAGTCGATCGCCGTAATCGCGGCAGCACGCGCCGACACGAACTTGGTCGACAGCTTGGTGAGGTTCTGCTGCAAGCGTTGGTCGGCAAGTTTCTGCCCGGCGCGAGCCTTGAATTGCATCGAATGAACTTGCATGGCGGCCTTGATTCAGAGTCGGCGGATTCAGCGAATTCCGAAGGGTTCAAACGGTCGAGCGGCAGGACCGGCGCGACGCAAACACGCGCGTCCAGACACTGTGGGCAACGCGCTATACGTCTCCGGCCAACACCTGAGCGATGTGCAGCACCCGTGTGGTGGTGTCGCCAGTGCGCCGCAGCCGCCCCTCGATATTGAGCATGCAGCCAAGGTCGCCCAGCACCACCGCGCCGGTGCCGCTTGCGCTGATGTTCGCGCATTTCTCGTCGACGATCGCCGTGGAAATGTCGCCGTACTTGACCGCGAACGTGCCGCCGAAGCCGCAGCAGTGCTCGCAGTCTTTCATCTCGGTCACGGCCACGCCCACTTGTGCGAGCAACGCGCGCGGCTGCGTTTTCACGCCGAGTTCACGCAGACCCGAACAGGAATCGTGATATGTCACGCGGCCCTCGAACTCGCCCGGCTGCAACTGCACCTTGGCGACGTTGACGAGGAAGTCGGTCAATTCGAACACTTTCGGTCGCAGCCGGCCAAACCGGTTCATCAGCTCCGGATCGTCGGCGAACAGGTCGCCGTAATGCGAGCGGATCATCCCGCCACATGAGCCGGACGGCACCACCACGTAGTCGAACTGTTCGAATTCCCGTAGCGTTTTTTCCGCCAGATCACGCGCGATCCGGCGCTCACCCGAGTTGTAGGCCGGCTGGCCACAGCACGTTTGCGCGGGCGGAACCGCGACCTCGAAACCGGCGCCCTCGATCAGCTTGATGACCGAGAATCCAATCTCTGGACGCATCAGGTCGATCAGGCAGGTGACGAACAATCCGACTCGCATGAGCCCTCCTTGGGGAAAACGTGCCTGATTATCCGCTGTTTGCCGCACAATACCAACGTCCCAAATGGCATAGGACGAATGCCGCGTCAATTTGGAACAGGTTTTCCAACCGCTTTCGCTTTTTTCACGATACGAGATACAATCAATTTCCGCTGTTTGACGCGTCAACCAATTCATCCCATGAGCGACACGAACCCGGATCCCAAGACTTCGATCCAGGTGATCGAACGCATGATGCGCCTGCTCGACGCACTGGCTGCGCATAGCGACCCGGTCAGCCTGAAAGAACTCGCCATTCGCACGGAGTTGCATCCGTCCACGGCGCACCGCATTCTGAATGACATGGTGATGTGCCGACTGGTGGACCGGTCGGATCCGGGCACCTACCGCCTCGGCATGCGGCTGCTCGAACTGGGCAATCTCGTGAAGGCGCGGCTGTCGGTGCGTGATGCGGCGCTTACGCCAATGCGCGAACTGCATCGGCAGACGGGGCAAACCGTCAACCTGTCCGTGCGTCAGGGCGACGAGATCGTCTATATAGAGCGCGCGTACTCGGAGCGCTCCGGCATGCAGGTGGTGCGGGCAATCGGCGGCCGCGCGCCGCTGCACCTGACATCGGTCGGCAAGCTGTTCCTCGCCGCCGACGAATCCACGCGCGTGCGCGCCTACGCCACCCGCACCGGCCTGTCGGGCCACACACAGAACAGCATCACGGACCTCGGCAAGCTCGAGCGCGAGTTGTCGCACGTTCGCCAGCAGGCTTGCGCGCGCGATAACGAGGAACTGGAACTCGGTGTGCGCTGCATCGCCGCCGGCATTTATGACGACACCGGCAAACTCGTCGCCGGCTTGTCGCTGTCCGCGCCGGCGGACCGTTTGCAGGACTCGTGGATCGGACAATTGAGCCAGACCGCGCTGATGATCTCCGAGTCGCTCGGGTTCCGTCCGCAGAATGCGCAGGATCACTCGCGCGGTCAGCACGCATCATCCTGAGGCTGCGCGCCTTGAGCGGCACATAATAAAAAAGCCTCGCGAGTGCGAGGCTTGTTTACGTGCTGGGCCTGCGTGAAACAGGCCACGATGTTCAGGTGCCCGGACCGCTGGCATCCGCGCTGGTAATGCGCGGCTGATCCCCACCGTTATCGAGCCATGTACGCAAACGCGTTGCATCCGCGAAACGCGAATATTTCCCTGACGAGTCCAGCAGCACCATGATCATCGGACGGCCATGAATGGTCGCCTGCATCACGAGGCACTCACCCGCTTCGTTGATAAAGCCGGTTTTTTGCAGGCCGATGTCCCACGTCGGGTTACGCACCAGCGCGTTCGTGCTGTTGTACGCCAGCGAACGCTTGCCTGTGTACACCTCGTAACTACGATCCGTGGAGAACTTGCGGATCAGCGGATATTGGTACGCCGCGTTGACCATTTTCACGAGGTCGCGCGCGCTCGACACATTCTGGCTCGTCAACCCCGTCGGGTTTTCAAAGTGCGTGTCGGTCATGCCGAGCTGTTTGGCTTTTGCGTTCATCGCCGCAAGGAAAGCCGGGCGGCCGCCCGGGAAATAGCGCGACAAAGCCGCAGCCGCGCGATTTTCCGACGCCATCAGCGCGATGTGCAGCATGTCTTCGCGCGACAGCACCGAGCCGACCGACAGGCGCGAGCCGGTGTTCTTCTCGTAGTCGCGGTCTTCGTCGGTGACTTCGATCTGGTCGGTCATCGGCTCTTTCGAATCGAGCACCACCATCGAGGTCATCAGTTTCGTAATCGACGCGATCGGCACCACGGCGCGCGAGTTCTTGTCGAATAGCGGCTCGCCGGTGTTCTGGTCGATCACGTAGGCCACGCTCGAGCGGAGCATGAGAGCGTCGGGCGTCTCGTGCAGACCGAATGCCTGCCCGACCGTCGGCTGGCGCGGTTCGTAGGCGACTCGCCGGACCACCGAGTGGTGACGGCCGTTCGACGTATAGGTCACGCGCTTGCGCTTCACGCCAGCGCGGGGCGCGTCGTCGTCAGCGGCGGCGGCGACCGCTTTAGCCTGGGCGCCTTTGGTGGCTTTGGGCGACTTGCTCGACACCTTTTCGGCGGCAGCAGCAGCGGCAGGCTTCCTGGCTTTGGTGTGTTTCGAAGTTTTTGCGGATGCAGCAGGCGTGGCGGCAAAAGCGCTCACGGGTGTGGCAAATGCCGCCGCGATAACCATGGAGGCGGCCACCGATAGTGCGGTGGTGCGGGCCGCGCCGTGGATCACTTTTAGCGACGAAAACATGTCGGTTTTCATGGGTGTTCTAGTGGGAGCGGCAAGAGGTTTCCGCAAGTGTAGTAAAACAACGAAAAATTAGCAATTTGAAGCACTTATAAGCGCTCCTTAAACCGGGTTGTAAGCTCCGATCGTTAAAACGCAAATAAGTGCCGTGCCCGATCGAAAAAATCGATCACGGGCGCGTCTCGCCTCGCCCTTGCTGCGTTACGCCGATAAAAAAGAACGATTCCGCCAGCATAACGGCAATTTCGAGACAAACTTGATCAGGGGAACACGGCCTGCCTACAGCGGGGAGGCATCCCACTGCGCACAACCGTGAGGTGTTCGACAGCAAACTGTTAAACGTCTGCTGCAGAACGACAACGCGCATTCGACTGGGTTCTTGCATTAACGTTCCGTGACACTTCCCGGTTTACACGATTCTCATGAGTGTACGAGTGACAGATGCACCCTCGTCGCACTCGACCGGCGGCAAACAGGGAAACTCGGTCCTGCGACGCCGCAGCAGTGCGATCCAATGGCGCACCCGCGTTGTGCGCCGGCGAAGTCGAATGACGTCACGATGGTGACATGCAACGTGCATAACGCTTTGTTTCTTCTGCACTTTCTTAAAATTGTGCAACGCACAAATATACCTTGACATTCGGCGCAGGCATCTTAAAATAGGCTTCATTGCTGCGACGCACAACGTTCGCAGCCCGGTGAGACGGTCGAATGTCCACCCCCAACCAACGCGGTCCGCGTAGATAGACCGCAATTCAGGAGCGTAAACATGACCCTGCTGACCCCCGAGCAATTCGCCGCAGCCCAGAAAGCTAACTTTGACACCCTGTTCAGCCTGACCACCAAGGCATTCGAAGGCGTCGAAAAGCTGGTCGAGTTGAATCTGCAAGTCGTCAAGTCGACGCTCGCGGAGAGCCAGGAAAATGCCCAACGCGCGCTGTCAGTGAAAGACGCGCAGGAATTGCTGGCGCTGCAAGCAAGCCTCGCCCAGCCGGTGGCTGAAAAGGCGCTGTCGTATGGCCGTCACGTGTATGAAATCGTCTCGGCCACGCAAGGCGAATTCACCCGCGTCGCTGAAGCTCAATTCGAAGAGCAGAACCGCAAGGTGCAGTCGCTCGTAGAAAACGTTGCGAGAAACGCTCCTGCTGGTTCGGAAACGGCCGTCGCCGTCATGAAGTCGGCAATCACCGCTGCGAACACCACGTACGAAACGGTTCACAAGGCAACAAAGCAAGCTGTTGAAATCGCTGAAAGCAACTTCAACGCAGCTGCAACGGCTGCTTCGAAGGCTGCATCGCAAGCCGCCGCACAGGCTTCGCGCACAGCGAAGAAGGCCACGGTCTGAGTTTGACGCAGTATCGCAACACCGCCTGACCGCAGTAGTGCAGTACAAAAACGCCGGCCCAGCGCAATGCTCGGCTGGCGTTTCCGTAAGCAACAGCGTCGTGCCGTTGCCGCTCACACGGTTTCAATTGGCCGAACGCTCCGATACGTCGAAAAAACGTATCGTTTGCCCGGCGACACGGCCGGGATTTTTTTGCCCAGGTCACGCATGGGAACCGGCTGTTCGCTCGAAGCACTGATCCGGCAGGCAACGCCCTGCTCTTGCTGAAACAACAAAAACGGCGCGTCCCGCAAGGGGGCGCGCCGTTTTGTCCTGTTGCGCCGCTAAAGAGACGCGGCGCATCCATCCCGCGTTATTTCTTTCTTTGCGGCGGCAAATCGGTGCAGACGCCTTCATACAGTTCGGCGGCCATCCCGATCGATTCACCGAGCGTGGGATGCGGATGGATCGTCTTGCCGATATCCGTTGCGTCCGCACCCATCTCAATAGCGAGACAGACTTCGCTGATCAGGTCGCCGGCGTTCAGACCCACGATCCCGCCGCCGATCACGCGATGCGTCTCTTCGTCGAACAGCAGCTTCGTGAAGCCTTCGTCGCGTCCATTGGCAATTGCACGGCCCGAGGCAGCCCACGGAAACACCGCTTTGCCGTATTTGATGCCCGCGGCCTTCAGCTGGTCTTCCGTCTTGCCGGCCCATGCCACTTCCGGATCGGTGTAAGCGACCGACGGAATCTGCAGCGCGTCGAAGTACGCCTTCTCGCCATGCGCCGCTTCCGCTGCAACGTGGCCCTCGTGCACGGCTTTGTGCGCAAGCATCGGCTGACCGACGATATCGCCGATCGCAAAAATATGCGGCACATTCGTGCGCATCTGCTTGTCGACGTCGATAAAACCGCGATCCGTCACGGTCACGCCGGCTTTGTCCGCCCCGATCCTCTTGCCATTCGGCGTACGGCCGACCGCCACCAGCACGAGATCGTAACGTTGCGCTTCGGCTGGCGCCTTTTCGCCTTCGAACGACACGTAGATGCCGTCGTCTTTCGCTTCAGCCGCCGTGGTCTTCGTCTTCAGCATCACGTTGGCAAAACGCTTGCTGTTGTACTTCTCCCAGACCTTGACGAGATCACGGTCCGCGCCGGCCATCAGACCGTCCAGCATTTCGACCACGTCGATCTTCGCGCCGAGCGTCGCGTACACCGTCGCCATTTCGAGGCCGATGATGCCGCCGCCGATCACGAGCATGCGCTGCGGAATCTGACGCAGTTCGAGCGCGCCGGTCGAGTCGACCACACGCGGGTCTTCCGGAATGAACGGCAGCTTCACCGCTTCCGAGCCGGCGGCGATGATTGCCTGCTTGAACCTGACGACTTTCTTGCCGCCCTCGGTCTGTACTTCCATGTGATTCGGGTCGACGAACGCGCCGGTGCCCGTGACCACGTCGACCTTGCGCATTTTGGCCATGCCGGCGAGGCCGCCGGTGAGCTTCTTGACGACGCTCGACTTGAAGTCGCGCAGCTTGTCCAGATCGATCTGCGGCTTCGCGAACGTGATGCCATGCGCACCGAGCGCTTCCGCTTCGTCGATCACGAGCGCGGTATGCAGTAGCGCTTTCGACGGAATACATCCCACGTTCAGACATACGCCGCCGAGCGTCGCATAACGTTCGACGAGCACCGTCTTCATGCCGAGGTCGGCGGAACGGAACGCGGCGGAATAACCACCGGGACCGGAACCGAGCACGAGCATGTCGCACTCGAGGTCGGCGTTGCCGGAGAAGCTTCCCGCTTGCGCCGCAGGAGCGGCGGCTTTCGGCGCGGCCGCCTGAGTGGCCTCGGGTGCCCGGGTTTGAGCTTCGGCTTGAGCCGGCGCTTTGCCGGTTTCCCCGGCAGGCGCCTTCGGTGCGTCCTTGGCAGGCGCTGCATCCGCCGACGTTTCAACGAGTGCGATCACCGTGCCTTGCGAGACTTTGTCGCCAGCTTTGACGCGCACTTCCTTAACCGTGCCGGCGGTATCGCTCGGCACTTCGATGGAAGCCTTGTCGGACTCGAGCGTCATGAGTGCCTGTTCGGTCTCGATGACATCGCCCGGTTTGATATTGACTTCGATGACATCGACGTCCTTGAAGTCGCCGATATCCGGCACTTTCACTTCGACGAGACTCATTAGTGTCCCCTTCTCTTATTGACCGTGATGATGGAAAACCCGTGCAATGCGGCCCGGAAGCGGGCGGCGGCCTGAACAGAATCGTCCTTTGCCTTCTGCCCGGAAAGCGCGTTCCACTGCCTGCTTTTCCCTAGAAAACAAAAAGAGCAGGCAATGCCCTGTACAGGGGCGACGCGATAGACCGACAAGGAATCAGGTTCTACCGGCAGACGCGGATCACAGAAGACCCGCGCCCCGCTCAACCATCACCACATCAAAGAATCACACGCCGGAAATCGGCAAGAAGCGCCCCAAGGTACGCATTGAAGCGCGCAGCTTCTGCCCCGTCGATCACACGGTGATCGTACGAGAGCGACAGCGGCAGCATGAGACGGGGCACGAACTGCTTGCCATCCCACACAGGCTTCATGGCACCACGCGACAGACCCAGAATGGCGACTTCAGGCGCATTGATAATCGGCGTGAAGTTCGTTCCGCCAATGCCGCCAAGCGACGAAATCGAGAAGCAGCCGCCCTGCATCTGGTCCGGCTTGAGCTTGCCTTCACGCGCGGCTTTCGACAGATCCGTCATCTCTTTCGCGATCTCGACGAGACCCTTCTTGTCCGCATCGCGAATCACCGGCACGACGAGACCGTTCGGCGTATCGGCAGCAAAACCCACGTGGTAATACTGCTTGAACACGAGGTTATCGCCATCGAGGCTCGCGTTGAACGTCGGGAATTTCTTCAAGGCCGACACGACCGCCTTGATCACGAACGCCAGCATCGTGATCTTGACGCCGGCTTTTTCGTTTTCCTTGTTCAGTTGCACGCGCAACGCTTCGAGTTCGGTGATATCCGCTTCGTCGTTATTCGTGACGTGCGGGATCATCACCCAGTTGCGATGCAGATTCGCGCCGGAAATCTTCTTGATGCGCGACAGCGGCTTCGGATCGATCGGACCGAACTTCGTGAAGTCGACCTTCGGCCACGGCAGCAGATTCAATCCGCCGCCCGCCGCCGGTGCGCCAGCCGCAGCCGCAGCGCCGGCCGGCGCCGCGCGCTGGCCGGTCATCACGCCTTTGATGAATGCGGTGACGTCGGCCTGCGTGATGCGGCCTTTCGGACCCGTGCCCTGCACCTGGGTCACGTCGACACCCAGCTCACGCGCGAATTTGCGCACCGACGGCGAAGCGTGGCTCGCCTGACGACCGCCTTCGCCTGCTGGAATCACCGGAGCCTGGGCGAGCGCCGACGGCTGCGCCGGGGCCGGCGACGGCACGGCCGGCGCATCCGACGGCTTCTCGGCCGGCGCCTTGCCTGCCGCGGGAGCGGGAGCCGGGGCCGGCGCAGCCGCGCCACCTTCGACTTCGACGATCACGATTACCGAGCCTTCCGACACGGTATCGCCCACCTTCACCTTCACTTCCTTGACGACGCCGGCGGCCGAGCTCGGCACGTCCATCGTGGCCTTGTCGGATTCGAGCGTGACGAGCGACTGCTCCTTCTCGACGCGATCGCCGACCTTCACCGACACTTCGATGACGGGAATGTCCTTGTAGTCGCCGATGTCCGGCACCTTGACTTCCTGCGTGCCGCCGCCGGCGGCAGCCGGCGTGGGTGCGGGCGCAGCCGCCGGTGCCGGAGCGGGCGTTGCAGCCGGGGCCGGAGCGGGAGCAGGAGCGGCGGCCGGCGTGGCCGCAGGGGCCGGAGCGGGCGCAGCCGCGCCGCCTTCAGCGCCATCCAGCACGACGATCAGCGAACCTTCCGACACGTTGTCGCCAACCTTGACCTTCACTTCCTTGACGACGCCGGCGGCCGAGCTCGGCACGTCCATCGTCGCCTTATCGGACTCCAGCGTAACGAGCGATTGCTCTTTTTCGACGGTATCACCCGCCTTCACCAGCACCTCGATCACAGGAATGTCCTTGTAATCGCCGATGTCCGGCACCTTGACTTCGATCGCTTGACTCATTGTTAGTGTCTCCTGGGCCGCGCACGCCGCCTGCCCCTACACGTAGGGGCAGGCGCGCACGCCATGGCACACGGGGAATGATGCCTTAGACGGTCATCGGGTTGGGTTTGGCGGGATCAAGGTTGTACTTGCTGAGCGCCTCGGCGACCACCTTGCGTTCGATCGTGCCTTCGTCTGCGAGCGCGTTCAGCGCCGCAACCGTGACCCAGTAGCGGTCGACTTCGAAGAAGTGACGCAGCTTTTCGCGCGTGTCCGAACGGCCATAGCCGTCCGTGCCCAGCACGACGAACTTCTGCGGCACGAACGCGCGAATCTGCTCGGTCAGCGCGCGCACGTAGTCGGTCGAAGCGATGACCGGACCCTGCGCGTCCTTCAGCAGTTTCTCGACGTGCGAGACTTTCTTTTCTTCCGTCGGGTGCAGCAGGTTCCAGCGCTGCACTTCGTGGCCTTCGCGAGCCAGTTCGGTGAAGCTCGGCACGCTCCAGAGGTCGGCGGCGACGCCCCAGTCGTTCTTCAACAGGTCGGCGGCGGCGATCACTTCGTTGAAGATCGTGCCCGCGCCCATCAGCTGAACACGCGGCGCCTTCTTGTCCGCGTCGGCCTTGCGGAACGAGTACATGCCCTTGATGATGTCCGACGCCACGGAGTCGCCCTGCGGGATCGCCGGGTGCTCGTAGTTCTCGTTCATCACCGTGATGTAGTAGTACACGTCCTCCTGATCCGCGACCATGCGGCGCAGGCCGTCCTGCATGATGACCGCGAGTTCGTAACCGAACGTCGGGTCGTAGCTGATGCAGTTCGGCACCGAAGCGGCCCACAGCAGCGAGTGACCGTCTTCGTGCTGCAGACCTTCGCCGTTCAGCGTGGTGCGCCCGGCCGTGCCGCCCAGCAGGAAGCCGCGCGAACGCATGTCGCCCGCGGCCCATGCGAGGTCGCCGATGCGCTGGAAGCCGAACATCGAGTAGAAAATGTAGAACGGGATCATGATCTCGCCGTGCGTCGAGTACGACGTCGCGGCCGCGATCCAGTCACACATCCCACCGGCTTCGTTGATGCCTTCCTGCAGGATCTGGCCGCTTTCCGACTCGCGGTAGAACATCAGCTGATCCGAATCTTCCGGCACGTACTTCTGGCCATCCTGGTTCCAGATGCCGATCTGGCGGAAAAGACCTTCCATACCGAACGTACGCGACTCGTCCGGCACGATCGGCACGACCCGCTTGCCGAGCGCCTTGTCCTTCAGCAGGATGTTCAGGATCCGCACGAACGCCATGGTCGTGGAAATCTCGCGGCCTTCGCCCGTGCCCTTGAGCAGCGGTTCGAACGCGGACAGGTCCGGCACCGGCAGCGATTCAGCCTTCTGGCGACGCGCCGGCAGATAGCCGCCGAGTTCCTGACGGCGGGCACGCATGTACTCCAGTTCCTTCGAACCTTCTTCGAACTTGAGGTACGGCACGTTGACGAGGTCTTCGTCGGAGATCGGCAGGCGGAACTGGTCGCGGAATTTCTTCAGCTGGTCCACATGCAGTTTCTTCTGCTGGTGCGTGATGTTCATCGCCTGGCCGGCTTCGCCCATGCCGTAGCCCTTGATCGTCTTCGCAAGGATGACGGTCGGCTGGCCCTGCGAATTCGATGCTTCCTGGAATGCCGCGTAGATCTTGTGCGGATCATGGCCGCCGCGATTCAGATTCCAGATGTCCTCGTCGGACCATTCAGCGACGAGCGCCTTCAGCTCCGGCGTGTTGAAGAAGTGTTCCCGAACATATGCGCCCGACTCCGACTTGTACGTCTGGTATTCGCCGTCGACCACTTCCATCATGCGGCGCATCAGCGCGCCCGACTTGTCGCGCTGGAACAGCGCATCCCAGCGGCTGCCCCAGATGACCTTGATCACGTTCCAGCCGGCACCGCGGAATTCGCTTTCCAGTTCCTGAATGATCTTGCCGTTGCCGCGCACCGGACCGTCCAGGCGCTGCAGATTGCAGTTGATCACGAACACGAGGTTATCGAGCCGTTCGCGGCCGGCCATGCCGATCGCGCCGAGCGATTCCGGCTCGTCCGTTTCGCCGTCGCCGAGGAAAGCCCAGACCTTGCGGCCTTCGGTCTTCGCAATGCCGCGCGCCTGCAGGTACTTCATGAAGCGCGCCTGATAGATCGCCATGATCGGGCCGAGGCCCATCGAGACGGTCGGGAATTGCCAGAAGTCCGGCATCAGCCACGGGTGCGGATACGACGAGATGCCCTCGCCGCCCACTTCCTGACGGAAGTTGTCGAGCTGGTTTTCGGTCAGACGGCCGAGCAGGAACGCGCGCGAGTACACACCGGGCGACGAATGGCCCTGCACGAACACGAGGTCGCCGCCATGTTCAGCGGACGGCGCATGCCAGAAATGGTTGTAGCCGACGTCATACAGCGTGGCCGCTGACGCGAACGACGCAATGTGGCCGCCGACGTTGGTGTCCTTGCCGGCGCGCAGCACCATGGCAATCGCGTTCCAGCGGGTGTACGAGCGGATCTTGTGTTCGAGGTCCTGGTCGCCGGGAATCTTCGCCTGACGCGTGACCGGGATCGTATTGATGTACGGAGTGTTTGCCGAGAACGGCAGGTGTTCGCCGTGCACGCGGGCGAACTCGATCTGTTTCTCGATCAGGTAGTGAGCGCGGTCAGGGCCCACAGCAGAAATCACGCCATCCAGCGCTTCCAGCCATTCACCGGTTTCCTGGGGATCGTCGTCTTTCTCAGCGGCGACATATTTCATGACTTCGTCGGGTACAGCGGACATGCTCGTCTCCTGGAATTAGAGGAACGCTCTTTGAACAGACGACGCGGACGAAGCACGGCCGCGGCAGCTTCGGCCGATTGTAATAAGGGTCCCGACGTCCGTGCAACAAAATTTTCGAATGACGAGATTGATTCTCACAATACGAAAAATTGCTGCAGCGCAACCTGAATTGACTGCCAATTGACGGTTACGCTGGCTAGTTTGCGCCGATTAATAGTGCTTTCCGCGCTTTTTTGCGTCATTTGACGGTGGCATGCTGCGCTACAATGCCACGCATGTTGACCGAACGGCTTTTCGCACGCTCGGCGCGCACCGCCGGGTCTCCGGCGGATTCGACGCCGTCCTCCCGCTGGCACCACGGACCGTGGTGGTCGAACTCCTATTTGCTCACGCCGCTGTTGTCGATCCTCGTTTTCCTCGTGGTGATGAGCCTGATTTTGTGGAGCCTGAACCGGCGCGAACAGCAGCAACAGGAAGACACGCTTTACCGCAACGTCGCGTGGGCGCAGCAGCAGATCCGCCTGTCCATGACCGGTGCGCAGGAACAGATCCAGGCGCTAGCACGCGACCTCGTCGCCGGCCACGCGGACCCGCATTCGTTCCAGGTGTCCACCACGGACATCATGCAGGGGCATCCGGAAATCCTCTATATGAACTGGTACACCAGCGCGCAGCAGCCGCGCTGGCCCAGTACCGCGCTGCCCGTGTTCGGCCAGCGCCTTGCCAAACCCAACGACGCGCAGATGGACGAAGCGGTCAAGGCCGCCTTTGCCGAAGCGCGCAGCACGCGCCGCCAGGTGTATTCGCCTCTCATTTATGACGACGTCGGCAACGGCTACATCACGCTGCAGACGCCGGTCTACCGGGACCGTGATTTTCTCGGCACGATCGCGGCCGTGTTCTCGGTGGAAGGCATTCTCAAGCATGACATTCCGCCCGAGCTGTCGGCCAAGTACAAGATCTCGATCATCGACGTGAACAATCGCGAGTTGACCACCACGTCAACCCGCCCGCGGCTGCCGCGCGACATGTTCTACGACCTGCCGCTCGACCCGCCGGGCCAGGGCGTCTCGGTGCGCGTCTACGCGTATCCGCAGATGACCAACTTCACCAATAACACGCTCGTCTGGCTGGTCGCGGGTCTGTCGTGCTTCGTGCTGTGGAGTTTGTGGAGCCTGTGGAAGCACACGCGCCAGCGCTTCGAAGCGCAACAGGCGCTGTATGCCGAAGCGTTCTTCCGCCGCGCAATGGAAAACTCCGTGCTGATCGGCATGCGCGTGCTCGATATGCACGGCCGCATTACCCACGTCAATCCGGCTTTTTGCCGCATGACAGGCTGGGACGAAAGCGATCTGGTCGGCAAGAACGCGCCGTTCGCTTACTGGCCGCGCGACGCTTATCCGGAAATGCAACGCCAGCTCGACATGACGTTGCGCGGCAAGGCGCCCTCTTCGGGTTTCGAGTTGCGCGTGCAACGCAAAGACGGCTCGTCGTTCCATGCGCGCCTCTATGTGTCGCCGCTGATCGACAGCTCGGGCCGCCAGACCGGCTGGATGTCGTCGATGACGGACATCACCGAACCGAAGCGCGCGCGCGAGGAACTCGCCGCCGCTCACGAGCGCTTCACCACCGTGCTCGAAAGCCTTGACGCAGCCGTGTCCGTGCTCGCTGCCGACGAAGCCGAACTGCTGTTCGCGAACCGCTATTACCGGCACCTGTTCGGCATCCGGCCGGACGGCCACCTGGAATTGGCGGGCGGCGGGTTCGATAGCGCACAGGCGTCGTCCGATTCGATCGATATGGTGGATACCTATGCCGGCTTGCCGGCAGCCGCCTTGACCGAAAGTACCGCCGACGCGCAGGAAGTGTACGTGCAGAGCATTCAGAAATGGTTCGAAGTGCGCCGCCAGTACATTCAGTGGGTGGACGGCCACCTTGCGCAGATGCAGATCGCCACCGACATCACCACGCGCAAGCAGGCGCAGGAGCTCTCGCGCCAGCAGGACGAGAAGCTGCAATTCACGAGCCGTCTCATGACGATGGGCGAGATGGCCTCGTCGCTCGCGCACGAACTGAACCAGCCGCTCGCCGCGATCAACAACTATTGCTCCGGCACGGTCGCGCTCGTCAAATCCGGTCGGACGACGCCGGACAACCTGCTGCCCGTGCTCGAAAAAACCGCGCAGCAGGCGGTGCGGGCCGGCATGATCATCAAACGGATTCGCGAGTTCGTGAAGCGTAGCGAGCCCAAGCGGCAAGCCACGCGCGTCGCCGATATCGTCGCCGACGCGGTGGGTCTTGCCGAGATCGAGGCGCGCAAGCGGCGCATTCGTATCGTCACGGATCTCCGCTCGCGGTTGCCGGTGATCTATGTCGACCCGGTGCTGATCGAGCAGGTGCTGGTGAACCTGCTGAAAAACGCCGCCGAAGCAATGGCCGAGGCGCGGCCGAACGCGGTGGATCCGGTGATCCGCGTGGTCGTGCGTCTGGAAAGCGGCTTTGTGTGCATCAGCGTCGTCGACCAGGGGCCGGGCGTCGATGAAGCCACCGCCGAGCGTCTGTTCGAACCGTTTTACAGCACCAAGTCCGATGGCATGGGCATGGGGCTGAACATTTGCCGTTCGATTATCGAATCGCACCGCGGCCGTCTGTGGGTGGTCAATAACGTCGAATCAGACGGCCACATCACAGGGGCCACGTTCCATTGCAGTCTGCCCATTGGAGAGCCTGACGGCCCGAGCAACGGCGGGTCCGAGGCGCCGACACCACAAACCGTTACGGGAGAGCTATGAACAGCCCAGTCACCACACAGGAAACTGTCTTTGTCGTCGACGACGACGAGGCCGTGCGAGATTCGCTGCGCTGGCTGCTGGAGGCGAACGGCTACCGCGTGCAATGCTTCTCCAGCGCCGAGCAGTTCATCGACGCATGGCAGCCGCATACGCATCCCGGCCAGATCGCATGCCTGATTCTCGACGTGCGGATGTCCGGCATGAGCGGGCTTGAATTGCAGGAGCGCCTGATCGCCGACAATGCGTCGCTGCCGATCATTTTCGTGACAGGTCATGGCGACGTGCCGATGGCCGTCTCCACGATGAAAAAAGGCGCGATGGATTTCATCGAAAAGCCGTTCGACGAAGCCGAGTTGCGCAAGCTGGTGGAGCGCATGCTGGACAAGGCGCGCAGCGAGAGCACAAGCGTGCAGCAGCAACGTGCCGCCGCGGAGCGCCTGGGCAAGCTGACCGCGCGCGAGCATCAGGTACTGGAGCGCATCATTGCCGGCCGCCTGAACAAGCAGATCGCCGACGACCTCGGTATCAGTATCAAGACGGTCGAAGCGCACCGCGCCAACATCATGGAAAAACTCAACGTGAATACGGTCGCCGATCTCTTGCGACTGGCGCTGTCGAACAAGCCGCAACAACCGGCGCAGTAAAACGGCGGCGGCCGGCGCGCCGCCTTCGTCACCCTCTCCCGCTCGCTCACGCTCGCGGATCAATGGCCGGACTGGCGACAGGTCCGGCCTGCTTTTCTGGCCTGCTTCTCCGGCCTGCCGCCTCTCCATATCTCTTCCATCTTTTCCCGCGTAAGCGTCATGGGTCGCATCCGCGCCGGCTCGTTGCCGTCCTCCGTGGTTTGATCCACTCACTCGGCTGTTTTGCAAAGCAACAAACGTTGTGCTCTCCATAACTTCAGGTGGGCATTCAGTCTGCATCACTCAGCACCTGCTTCACTGAACCGCAAATCAGTCTTTCCTAAGACTTGATTGACAAGCCTGGTCGCGCCGCATAATTTATGAAGAACTCCTTAACGGCTTTCTCCGATGCGCACCCTATGCGGGAACAATAACGCCCCCCGCGTGGGGCTCGTCATCGTCGCGTCACGGAAAGCCGATGCGGCAGCACGCAGGCCGCCAGCCGGCGCTTACCGTGGGCGCGTCCGCTGTTGCGCCGAACCTCGCGCCGTCGCTGCAAGCCGTTGCCTACGCAGTCGCAAACCGGGCGTCGGGGTCGCGCCCTCACCCATCGTCCTCACCGCACGGTGACGCACCAGCGTTGCTTGCGCCGCGCATGGCGTCCCGCTGTCAACATAACGGAGAATCTCATCGTGAAACGATCTGGAGCACACCGCTCGCGTGTGTTGCTTGTTTGCGCCGCCATGACGGGTGCGCCGCCCGTCGGCATCGTGAGCGCCGTTGGCTTGAGTAGTCTCGCCGGGCTGCTCGCGCCGCTCGCCGCGCAGGCGCAAAGCGGGGTGAAGATGTCGAGCCAGCAACTCGACTCGCTGAGCGCACCCATCGCGCTATATCCCGACGCGCTGCTTGCGCAGGTGCTGATGGCGTCCACCTTCCCGCAGGACGTGCAGGCCGCTGCGGCGTGGTCAAAGGCAAACCCGAAGCTGCAAGGCGACGCCGCAGTCAAGGCCGTGGCGTCGGAGCCGTGGGACCCGAGCGTGCAATCGCTCGTCGCGTTTCCGCAGGTGCTTGCC
This sequence comes from Paraburkholderia sp. PREW-6R, assembly GCF_039621805.1. Taxonomy (NCBI): domain Bacteria; kingdom Pseudomonadati; phylum Pseudomonadota; class Betaproteobacteria; order Burkholderiales; family Burkholderiaceae; genus Paraburkholderia; species Paraburkholderia sp. PREW-6R. The sequence continues at coordinate 2,090,813 of NZ_CP155073.1, forward strand.
ACCATGGCGTCGAAACCAGACTGGGTGTCTCAACTCGGCAACGCCTTTCTCGCCCAGCCAAACGACGTCATGGACTCCGTGCAACGCCTGCGCAAGCAGGCCCAATCGGCCGGCAATCTGAAAACGAACACGCAGCAGAAAGTCGTCGTCGAGCAGAGCACGATTCAGATCGTGCCGGCCAATCCGCAAGTGGTGTACGTGCCCACCTATAACCCGACCGTGGTGTATGGCGCGTGGCCCTATCCCGCTTATCCGCCGGTTTATGTACCGCCGCCGCCCGGCTATGCAATCGCAACGGGTTTCGCCACGGGCCTCGCATTCGGCGCGGGTGTAGCGGTCGCCAATTCGCTGTGGGGCGGTTTCAACTGGAATACCCACGACGTCAATATCAACGTGAACCGGTACAACAGCATTAACGTGAACAACCGGTTGGACGTGAACAGCAACACGACGAGCTGGAATCGCAACGCCAATGTGAACCGGAACGTCAACAACGCGAATTTCAGCCGTACCGGCACCAGCACTATCAACGCTTCGCAACGCGACGCGTACCGGGGCCGCGACGACGCCCGCGCGCAGGCCCAGCAAACGTTGCAGAACCGCACGGGGCAGAATCTGAGCGGCAATGCGAGCCAGCGGGTACAAGGGATTCACCAGGGCGGCACGGCCAACGGCAACTTGCAGAACCGCGCGCAGAACGTCAATCGCGATAATGCGTTGCGCGGCGCGGGCGACGGCAATGCCGCGCGTCAGGACATGCAGCGCGGCGAGGCGAGCCGTCAGGCGCTCGGCAGCGGCGGCGCAGGTCAGCCACGCGCGAGCGGAGCCGGCGGGTTGGGCTCGAACGGCGGCGGCCAGCCACGCCCGGGCGGCGGGTTCGGAGCAAACGGCGGCGGTTTCGAGCGCGGCGGCGGCAGGCTGGGTGGCGGCGGCGCAGGCGAGCGTCACTTCGGCCGCAACCGTTGAACGAACCACAGGAGTCTCACATGATCCGCTCATTCTCATGGCGCACAGTGCGCGTTCACGTGTTGCCGGTCGTTGCCGCACTCGGCGCGGCGGCTTTGCTGACCGGCGCCGGCGGCGCCTACGCCCAGGCCGTCTATCCGAGTGCGGACGACGCCGCCCAGGCGCTCGTCGACGCGCTTGCCAGCAACGACGAACCGGCGCTCAGACACGTGCTGGGCAGCGATTACCACCGCTTCATTCCGGCCGATGACGTCGGCGAGGACGACGTCTATCAGTTCCTCGGCGCGTGGTCGAAGGGGCATCAGATCGTGCCGGATCCGCAATCGGGCAAGGGCCCGTCGCGCGCTCACCTGGTGGTGGGCGACAGCGGCTGGACGTTGCCGATCCCGCTCGTGCGCGCGCCGCACGGCTGGCGCTTCGACCCGCCGGGCGCCCAGAGCGAAATGCTCACGCGTCGCCTTGGCCGCAACGAACGCGCGGCCATTCTGACCGCCCTCGCCTACACGGACGCGCAGAACGATTATCACAATCTGACCCAGCACTATGCGCAGCGCTTTGTCAGCACGCCCGGCCAGCATGACGGCCTGTACTGGGATAGCGCGCCCGGCGAGCCCGAAAGTCCACTCGGGCCGCTCGCCGCCACCATGCCGAACGGCACGTTGCCCAAAGAGGCCTACCACGGCTACCACTACCGCATTCTGACGTCGCAAGGTCCGCACGCAAAAGGCGGCGAAAAGAGCTATGTGCACAATGGCGTGATGGACGCGGGTTTCGGCCTGATCGCCTCGCCCGCCGACTACGGCAGGACCGGCGTCATGAGCTTTATCGTCAATCAGGAGGGTCAGGTGTATCAGAAAAACCTCGGTCCACGCACGGCAAGCGTGGCGGCTGGCGTGCGCTCGTTCGACCCGGATCCGAGCTGGCAGGCCACCCAGCCGTAGGCGCGTGCCATCGGCGGTGCCCCGTCAAATCCGCACGCGGCGCCGCCGACGGGGCCGGTATAATGAGCGACTTCGCAACAGCGCCTATCTCCGATCGGCGCCGCGCGCTTTTCACGTGGCGACCCGTTCGCGTCGGAAAGCGCCAGGGCGCGGCGTCTTCGAACGCCGCGTTCCGCCCCCGCTCCCTACTGCCCATCTCGACCGACCATGACTGCCAAACTGATCGACGGCCTAGCCCTTTCGAAGACTTTGCGTGCCGATGTCGCCACGCGCGCCGCCGCGCTGACCGCCCGCGGGCATCAGCCGGGTCTCGCCGTGGTGCTGGTCGGCGACAATCCCGCAAGCGAAGTGTATGTGCGCAACAAGATCAAGGCGTGCCACGACAACGGGCTTGGCTCGTCATTCGATCGCTACCCCGCCGATCTGCCGGAAGCCGAACTGCTCGAACGCATCGACGAATTGAATCGCGACCCGCAAATTCACGGCATTCTGGTGCAGCTTCCGCTGCCTAAGCATATCGACAGCCACAAGGTGATCGAAGCGATCGCGCCGGAGAAAGACGTCGACGGTTTTCACGTCGCGAATGCCGGCGCGTTGATGACCGGTCAGCCGCTGTTCCGTCCGTGCACGCCATACGGCGTGATGAAGATGCTGGCTGCCTACGACATCGCGCTGCAAGGCGCGAACGCAGTGGTGATCGGCCGCTCGAACATCGTTGGCAAGCCGATGGCGCTACTGCTGCTCGAAGCCGGCGCAACGGTCACGATCTGCCATAGCAAGACGCGCGATCTCGCCGCCCACACGCGCAACGCCGATGTGGTAGTAGCCGCCACCGGCCTGCGCAACATTCTCACCGCGGACATGGTGAAGCCGGGCGCGGCCGTGATCGACGTGGGCATGAATCGCGACGAAGCCGGCAAGCTGTGCGGCGACGTCGATTTTGCAGGTGTGAAGGAAGTAGCCGGCCACATTACGCCGGTGCCGGGTGGCGTCGGCCCGATGACCATCACCATGCTGCTCGTCAATACGATCGAAGCGGCAGAGCGCGAAGCGAACGCGAGCGCCTGATCCAACTCAGGATCAAACGGAACGCCTGAATGGAACAGTTAGCGCGGCCCAACGCCGCGCCGCGCCGCGCCGCGCTGAAAGTAACCGCCGTGCTTTACCGCACAACCTGATCGCGAGTGGCGATACCGGTGGCGAGTGGCGGCTCGCGCCGCGCGAGCCGTCTGCGGCACAGCGTCAAAACCGGCCGCTCGACGAAACGCCACGAGAGCCACGCGCATAGCAGGATGAACGGCGCGGCGACCAGCGCCGCCTGTCCGTGAGTCAGGTGTGGCGCGAGATTCGCCACGCATTGCTGCACCATGAAGCCGTACAGATAGATCCCATACGAGTAATCATGGCGCGGCACGAAGCGGCGCAGTAACGGCGTCGTGCCGATCCACAGCACGCCGTACACGAAAGCCAGATAGAAAAGCGGCTGCGCAGCCGCCATGTCGCGAAACGCAAGAAACACCATCATCAGCGCCAGCGCCGTCAGTCCGCTGAAATCGATCTGTTCGCGCCAGCCGTAGAGCAGCATGCCGAGCATGAAAAACGGCTCGGGCCAGAAAGAAAAGCCACTGGGCATCTCGCCGAACTCACGCAAGCCGACTTCCAGATGCGGCACGTTCACGCGCAGCAGGAACGTCGCGAGGCCCAGCAGCGCCGCCAGCGCAACGCCGCGCCCACTGTACAGCAGGCCGACCATGCCGGTCACCAGCACGATCAGGTAGCAGCGCACTTCGAGCGGCAATGTCCATAACTGTGCGCTGACATCGACTGGAACCCGATTGTGCTCGAACACGCCGGGCAGCGCCCAGACGGGCTTCAGCACGATGGTGGAAAAATTGTCGAGGTTCGCCCATGTCATGCTGGACGCGAAGTAGTCACGCAGCGGCAAGGTCGTGAACAGCGGGCCGATGACGAACACCGTCACCAGCGAGCCCACCGCGAGCGCGGGCCACAGGCGGGCGATCCGCAGCACCGCGAAGCGCGGCACCGAGCGCTGCCGCGCGAAGCTCGCGGTCACGAGCATCCCGCTCAGCAGAAAAAAGACATACACACCGAGCGCGCCCAGGCCGTCGAAGCCGAGCGCGTTGCGCACCCAGTCCGTCGAGCCGTCCGGCGCCTGCAGCAGGTAGGCGTGCCCATACACGACGGCGACGGCGGCAAGCAGCCGCACGAGGTCGAAGTTGTTGCCGTTGCGCGATAGAGCGTGCGAAAGCGGGTTCATCGAAACCTCTTCACAAAATTGCTGTCCGTGGCGACAGCCAAGATTGCGGCAGGGCAGCAATTCGCACCGTGCGGTCTCCCACAGAATTTTGCGCTGACCAGACTACGCGCTCGCCGGGCAGACGGCTAACGAACGGTTTAGCGTCATGCCGCGCACGGAACCGCCACATCTGATAATTTGTCCGGCAACGGATTGGAATCGGCGCGCCCTGCCCCAATAATGTCCGTATGGGGTGTCTCCAGCCGCGCCGCCCGCGTCGATCGCGCAGGCACGCTGGAAACACCGTGTCGAAGCATCGTTCACCCCCGCGTCAGACAGGAAGCCTTATGTCCACTACTCAATCGACTCACGACAATCCGCTCCTCGATTTCTCCGATCTGCCGCGCTTTGGCGAAATTCGCCCCGAACACGTCACGCCCGCGCTCGACGTGCTGCTCGCCAACGCGACAGCCGCCGTCGAACGTGCCGCGCTGCCCATCACGCCCGCTTCGTGGGCCGATGTCGTCGAGCCGGTCGAGCGCGCTACCGAGCCGCTGTCACGCGCGTGGAGCGTGGTCGGCCACCTGAATGCCGTCGCCGATACACCCGAGCTGCGCGCCGTGTACGGCGAAAACCTGCCGCGCGTGACCGAGTTCTGGTCGAGCGTCGGCCAAAACCTGGCGCTGTACGAAAAATACAAGGCGCTCAAAGCCAGCGACGATTTCGCCGCGCTCACCGGCGAACGCAAAAAAATTCTCAGCAACGCGCTGCGCGATTTCCGACTTTCCGGCGCCGAATTGCCGGAAGACCAGAAACCGCACTTCGCTGAATTGCAGGAACGCCAGGCGAACTTGTCGAAGGCGTTTTCCGATCACGTGCTGGATGCGACGAATGCATACGCGTATGTCGTGGAAGCGGGCCAGGAAGCGCAACTGGCCGGCCTGCCGGAAGACGTGATTGAAGCCGCAAAGGAAGCCGCCGAACGCGAAGGCAAGACGGGCTACAAATTCACGCTGCACTTTCCGTCGTATTTTCCGGTCATGCAGTACTCGGAAAATCGTTCGATGCGCGAGGCGATGTACCGCGCCTATGTCACGCGCGCGTCCGAACTCGGGCCGCAATACGGCAGTGGCAAAGCGGAGTGGGACAACACCGGCGTGCTGGCCGATCAGCTGAAGCTGCGCGCCGAAGAGGCACACATGCTTGGCTACAACAATTTCGCCGAAGTCTCGCTTGCGCCAAAGATGGCCGAATCGCCCGCGCAGGTGATGGCGTTCCTCGAAGACCTCGCCACGCGCGCACGTCCGCATGCCGAACAGGACTGGAAGGAGCTGCGCGAATTCGCCGCAAACGAACTCGGCATGACCGACCTGCAACCGTGGGACATGACGTTTGCCGCTGAACGTCTGCGTCAGAAGCGCTATTCGTTCTCTGAAAACGAGGTCAAACAGTACTTCCCCGAAGACGCCGTGTTCAAGGGCCTGTTCAAGGTGACCGAAACGCTGTTCGGCGTGCGTATCCGTCGTGACGAAGCGGCCGTGTGGCACCCGGACGTGCGCTTTTTCCGCGTCGAGAATCAGGACGGCGGCCTCGTCGCGCAGTTCTATCTCGATCTGTATGCGCGCGAAGGCAAACGCGGCGGCGCATGGATGGACGACGCGCGCGGCCGTCACAAAGGCACGCTCGGCAGCGTGCAGACGCCGGTCGCGTATCTGACCTGCAACTTCTCGGCGCCGGTTGGCGGCAAGCCTGCCTGCTTCACGCACGACGAAGTCATCACGCTGTTTCATGAATTCGGCCACGGTCTGCATCACATGCTCACGCGTGTCGACGAACTTGGCGTGTCGGGTATCAACGGCGTCGAGTGGGACGCGGTCGAACTGCCGTCGCAATTCATGGAGAACTTCTGCTGGGAGTGGGACGTGCTAAGCGATATGACCTCGCACGTCGAAACGGCCAAACCTTTGCCGCGCGACCTGTTCGACAAGATGCTCGCCGCGAAGAATTTCCAGAGCGGTCTCGGCACGCTGCGCCAGATCGTGTTCTCGATGTTCGACATGCAGTTGCACACCGGCTTCGATGCGTCCGGCACGAAAAACGCCACGGAACTCGCGAGCGAGATCAACGCGCGTTTCCACGTCGTGCCGCAGGCTTCGTTCTCGCGCTGGCCGAACACATTCAGCCATATTTTCGCGGGCGGCTATGCGGCGGGCTACTACAGCTACAAGTGGGCCGAGGTGCTGTCCGCCGACGCTTACGCCGCGTTCGAAGAAGCCGCGCATGCGGCGAGCGGCAGCGTGCTCGATCAGGCCACCGGCATGCGGTATCGCAGGGAGATTCTGGAAGTGGGCGGCAGCCGGCCCGCGATGGAATCGTTCAAGGCGTTCCGCGGACGCGAGCCGAACATCGACGCGCTGTTGCGTCACAACGGCATGGCGCCCGGCGCCGCGCATTGACAGTGTTCTGCCTTTGAGACGGCGTGCGCAGGGGTACGCTGTGCGCCCCTGCCCCGTGGCGTTTGCGTCTGAACGCTACGGACAGCCAGGTGAATGATTGAATGAACGGACAAAGCCGGTGACTGCGAAAGCTAGCGCCGGCTTTTTTCATGCAAGGTTTTCATGCAAGCAGATCAAACCGCAAGCTGGAACACAACCTCAGGCCTCGCTCTGGCCTTGGCCTTGCCCGCGGTGCAGCTTGAAATCCACTTGCGCCGGCCGTCCTTCGAGCGACAGCGACGCGCGCGCTGCCGGCGCACGGCTCACCACCTTGCCTCGACTCACTACCGCGAGCCGCGCCGCGCGCAAACGGATCGCTTCGACCGGATCGCGCGCGTCGAGCAGCACGAGGTTTGCCGCGCAGCCCGGCTCGATTCCATAGCCTTCGAGCCCGAGAATGCGCGCGGCGTTGACCGTCACTGCGTCGAAGCACGCGCGCATACCGTCGACGCCCGTCATCTGCGCGACGTGCAAGCCCATATGCGCGACCTCGAGCATGTCGCCTGAGCCGAGGCTGTACCACGGATCCATCACGCAATCGTGGCCGAACGCGACGTTGATGCCCGCCGCCATCATCTCCGGTACGCGTGTCATGCCCCGCCGCTTCGGGTACGTGTCGCTGCGGCCTTGCAGCGTGATGTTGATTAGCGGATTCGCGATCGCCGACACGCCGGCTTCACGGATCAGCGGAAGCAGCTTGCTGACGTAGTAGTTGTCCATCGAGTGCATCGAGGTCAGGTGCGAGCCGGTGACGCGGCCGTGCAAACCGAGCCGGTGCGTTTCGGCCGCCAACGTTTCGATGTGACGCGACATGGGGTCGTCCGATTCGTCGCAATGCATGTCGACACGCAAGCCCTGCTCAGCCGCGTACTCGCACAACAGCCGCACGGACTGCGCGCCGTCGGCCATGGTGCGCTCGAAATGCGGAATGCCGCCAACCACGTCGACGCCCATGCCGATTGCACGCTTCAGATTCTCGAATGCGCCCGCGCTGCGCAGTACGCCATCCTGCGGAAACGCAACGAGTTGCAGGTCGAGGTAAGGCGCGACGCGGCGCTTGACTTCCACGAGCGCTTCGACTGCGAGCAGACGCGGGTCGCACACATCCACATGGCTGCGGATTGCCAGCAGACCGCGCGCCACGGCCCAGTCGCAATACTGCAACGCGCGCTCGACCAGCGCTTCCTGCGTCAATTCAGGCTTCAGTTCGCCCCATAGCGCAATGCCTTCGAGCAACGTGCCCGACGCATTCACACGCGGCAAACCGTATGAGAGCGTCGCGTCCATGTGGAAATGCGGATCGACGAACGGCGGCGTGACAAGTGAACCGTCGGCCTCGATTTCCTCGTGTGCTTTCGCGGCAAGATTCGGTTCGACGGCGACGATGCGGCCCGCGTCGATACCAATGTCGACCGGCTGCTGCGTGGCCTGTTGCGGCGCCGTTCCCGCCGGCAACACCGCGCGACGGATGATCAGATCCATATTCGCTCCCTGTGACCTTCGCTGATTGCCTACGATTCTAGCGGCGTCAGAATGTGTCTGCCCACGTTTTATCGGGACGCGCGTACCGGCGAGCGGCTGCGAATCCGTACCGGCGATGCCGATAGCACGGCGCCTATACTCGTTGCTCCACTCGGGCGCGTTGCACGCGCGCCCTGTCTTGACGGAGCAGGCAGATGAAAACAATCGGCGTGATTGGCGGGATGAGCTGGGAATCGTCCACCGAGTATTACAGGCTTCTGAACCGTCACGCCAAAGCGCGTCTCGGCGGCCACCATAATGCGCGCAGCCTGATGTTGACCGTCGACTTCGCGCCGATCGAGGCGAGCCAGCGTGCGGGCGACTGGGCCGCGCTCGGCGAGCAGATGGCCGATGCCGCGCGCCACCTCGAACGCGGCGGCGCCGACCTCGTGATGCTCGCGACCAACACGATGCATCGCGTTCATGAGCAGATCGAGCAGGCGATCAGCGTGCCGTTCCTGCATATCGCCGACCCAACGGGCGAGGCGCTGCGCGCGGCGGGCGTCGAACGGGTGGCTCTGCTGGGCACGCGCTATACGATGGAGCAGGATTTTTATATTGGGCGTCTGCGCGAGCGTTACGGCCTCGAAACGCTCGTGCCCGATGACGCGCAGCGCGCGGACGTGCATCGCATCATTTACGACGAGTTGTGTCACGGCAAGGTGGCCGACGCATCACGCGCTGCGTATCAACGCGTGATCGAAACGCTCGCGGCACGCGGCGCACAAGCGGTGATTCTCGGTTGCACGGAAATTACATTGCTGATCAAGCCGGAAGATTCCGCACTGCCGGTGTTCGACACGACGGCGCTGCATGCACAGGCTGCAGTGGAATGGGCGATCGACTCGGCGTGAAGCCCGGCGCGAGAACGGTGCAATTGAGACTATTGCAACGTCGCTGATCCTGACCAGCGTGGAAGAAAAAGAAGCAGGTTGTTTTGCGCCTGCTTTGGCTCTGGTACGCCATTTTTCAGCAATGCTCGATAGGACAACTCTGATTTGCTTTGAACCGTTGTATATAGCTCAAGGCTGACAATCGTTTCGAGCCTGTTCGTTTCATCTGGCGCTAGTTTACGCCACGTCAAAATAAGTACAACGAACAGGCCAGATGAACAAGAACAACTTCCGGCTGGTATTCAGCCGACTGAGAACCATGCTTGTCGCCGTCGAGGAAACCGCCACGGCGACGGGAAAGGAAAGCGAACAGACTACGGCGCGCCGCGGCGTTAATCCCGCGCGTCACGGCGCTCGAATGACTTTGCGGCAGATCGCGTTCGCCGCCCTCTCGCTACTCGGCGCACTGCCCTCGTTCTCGGGTGCACAGCTTGTACCGGGTGGCGCACACGCGCCTTCCGTCGTGCAAACGCCGAACGGCCTTGAACAGGTCAACATCAACCGGCCGTCTGGCGCCGGCGTTTCGATGAACACATACGGCCAGTTCGACGTGCTGCAGAAAGGCGCGATCCTGAACAATTCGCCTGTGATGGTGCAGACGCAGCAGGCCGGCATGATTAACGGCAACCCAAAGTTCGGTCCCGGTCAATCCGCGCGCGTCATCGTCAATCAGGTCAACAGCAGCGCGGCGAGCCAGATCAATGGACATCTGGAAGTCGCCGGCCAGCGCGCGGAAGTCGTGATTGCGAACGGCTCGGGAATCAGCGTGAACGGTGGTGGTTTTATCAATACATCGCGCGCGATCCTGACAACGGGAACGCCAAACTTTGCACCGGACGGTTCGCTCGCTGGTTTCAATGTGACAGGCGGGAATATCACGATTCAGGGCGCGGGACTCAATGCGGGCGATTCCGATCAGGTTGACCTGCTCGCTCGCGCCGTGCAGGCTAATGCCGCGATCTACGCGAAGAACCTGAATGTCATTACGGGCGCGAACAGCGTCGACCACAACACGTTGAACGCGACTCCGATCGCGGGCACGGGTTCCGCGCCGGGCGTTTCTATTGACGTGAGTAATCTGGGTGGGATGTACGCAAATCGCATCGTACTCGTGGGGACCGAGGCAGGCGTCGGGGTGTCCCTGAAGGGTGTCGTAGCAGCCAATGCCGGCGACCTCGTGCTGACATCGGCGGGCAAGCTGGTACTGGCGGGACAGACGAATGCAAGCGGAAACATCATCGCGAGCGCACAGGACATCGACAACAGCGGTACGACTTACGCGCAGCGGAACGCCAACCTTTCCGCGTCCGGAGCGCTGACCAATAGCGGCATGATTGCCGCGCAGCAGAACACGACAGCAAACGCCGGTTCGGTGAGCTCGACCGGTACACTCGCATCTGGCGTGAACGGCGACGGCTCGCTCGCGCAGATGGGCGACCTGACTATCAACGCGTCCGGCACTGTCGTCGCGTCAGGCAGGAATGTCGCGGGCGGCAATGCAAGCGTGAGCGGCGTGGCGGTCGATCTTGCGGGCGCGACCAACTCCGCGAGCGGCGCGCTCGTGCTTGCCGCAAACGGCGGCGACCTGAACGTGACGGGCGCGACCACGACCGCGGGCAGCTCACTCGACGTACGCGCCGCGGGCACGCTCACGAACGACAATGGCACCATGTCGTCGGGCGGCGCGCAGGTCATCACGGCGGGCGCCCTCTCGAACCGCGGCGGTCAGATCGTCTCGGGTAGCACGCTGACGGAAAACGTCGCGGGCCAGACGCTCAACCAGGCCGGCACGATGCAGGCCGCGGGTGCGCTCGCGTCGTCGAGCGCGGCGCTCGACAACTCGGGCGGTCACATTGCGTCGCTGAACGCAGATGGCGTTTCCATCACGACGACCGGCCTGCTCAACAACGGCGCGAGCGGCACCGGGGCCGGCAGTATAGGCGGCAATGGCGACGTCGCACTGCAAGCTGGACAGATTGCTAACGCCGGGTCTATCACGGCTGTCCAGAACCTGATTGCGGCGGCCGTGCAGACCCTGTTCAACAGCGGCACGTTCGCGACCAACGCGGACCTGACGATCTCTGGCGGGTCGATGCTCACAAACGCGGGCCAGTTCGGCACGGTAGGCGCGCTTACGCTTTCGGCTGCTACGTTCGACAACAGCGGCGGCACCGCCACTACCAGCCAGTTCACGCTGCACGCCGCCAACCTCCTTAATCACGGCGGCACGATCACGCAGACCGGAACTGGCGCGATGACGCTCGACGTGACCGGCACGCTTGACAATTCGGCGGCCGGCACGCTGCAAACCAACAGCAAGGACCTGACACTTGCGCCGGACACGCTCGACAATGACGGCGGCACGATTACGCACGCCGGCACGGGCAAGCTGACGATCAATGCGGGCAACGGCGCCGGCGCGATCTCCAACGTCGGCGGCAGGATCGCCACGAACGGCCAAGGCTCGATTCAGGGCGGCGCGCTGAATAATGCGTCGGGTTCGATCATCGGACAGAACGGCCTGACGGCAACGGTCGGCGGCGCACTGGACAATGCGAACGGCAAACTGCTGTCGAACACGGTTACGAACGTCACGAGCGCCACGCTGAACAACAACGGCGGCCAGATCGGCGCAGGCACGAAGGAAACAATCCGCACGGGAACGCTCACGAATAGCGGCGGCTCGATTGCCGCACCGGACCTGGCGCTGACGACCGGCGCGACGCTCGATAACAGTGGTGGCGATATCGAAGCCAACCAGCTCGCGCTGAGTGCAACAGACCTCGTCAACCGCGCGGGCACAATTACGCAATACGGCCTGTCGCCGATGGGCTTTAACGTCAGCGGCACGTTCGACAACTCGAACGGCGGCACATTCCAGACCAACAGCACCGACCTGACGCTTGCCCCTGTCTCGCTCATCAACGACGGCGGGTCCATCATCGACGCCGGCACGGGTACGCTGACGATTGCACCGGGCAATGGCGCGGGGAGTTTCTCGAACGCCGGCGGCAGGATCATTTCGGCGGGACAGATCGCGGCACGCGCGGCGAGCCTGAACAACGCCAGCGGCGTGCTCGCTGCGCAAGGCAGGATCGCAGCGAACATCGCGGGCGATCTGAACAACGCGCAAGGCTCGGTTCGCTCGCTCTCGTCGCTGACGCTCGCGAGCGGCGGCACGCTGACGAACACCAACGGACAAATCCAGTCCGGCACGGGCGCGGCTGGCGACACCAGCACGCTTGCGATTCAGGCCGCGTCGGTCAACAACACGAACGGCCTCGTCGGTGATCTCGGCACGGGCGACATGACCGTGCAAGGTGGCAGCCAGATCGTGAACAGCGGCGGCGTCATGACAGGCAATGGCAATGTTGCCGTAGACACGTCGGCGCTCGTCAATACGCAGAACGGTCAGCGCGGTGGGCAGGTCAGCGGCGCGGGCGTCACGGTGCAAGGCGATACCGTCGACAACAGCGGCGGCCAGATTGGCAACCTGGCCGGTACGAATGGAGATGTCACAATCACAACAACCGGCGCGGTCACGAACGCAAACGGCCAGATTGGCGCGGCACATAACCTTGCCGTGAATGCCGCGACCCTCACGGGCGGAGGCAGCTACAGCGCAGCCAACGATGTTGCTGTGACTGTGCAGGGCGATTTCGCACCCACGCCCAACATCCAGTTCAGCGCCGGTCATGACCTGTCCTTTACCCTGCCCGGAACATTCAGCAATGGCACGCTCGTCGAAGCGGCGAACAACCTGAACGTCAACGCGGCCGACGTGCAGAACAGCGGCGTCATGATGGCGGGCGGCACGCTCTCGACGCACTCGAATACGCTGGAAAACACAGGCACGATGGTCGGCGGCAGCGTCTCGCTCAACGCGACGCAGTCGATGACGAACACCGGGCCGACCGCGCTGATTGGCGCGACCGACAGCAACGGCACGCTCGAACTGCTATCCAACGACATCGAAAATCGCGACGACACGACGGTGACCGACACGCAGGCGACGACGGCGATTTATGGTCTCGGCAAGGTCGTGCTGGCGGGTGGCAAAAACACGGACGGCAGTTACACCAACGCGAAGCTGATCCGCAACCAGTCGGGCCTGATCGAGTCGGCGGGCGACATGGAACTGCACGCTGCTCAGGTGACGAACACCCGCACGACGATGACGACGACCGGCCTGAACCAGTCCGTCGATCCGGCTTTGCTGGAACAACTGGGTATCAGCATGTCCGGCTGCACGGCGGTCAATATGGCCGCCTGCTCCGGTCAGACTGTGGGCTGGTCCAATGCGGACCCGACCATGATCGGCGGTGTCGATGTTGAGCCGCCACACGGCGGCCAGTGGAACAGCGGCTACCAGTACACCACCTACACAGGCGTCGCGCTGGCGAACCTGATCGCAGGTATCAGCCCGCTGGCGCAGATTATCGCGGGCGGCAATCTCGACGCGTCGAACGTAGGACTGTTTCAGAATTATTGGAGCGCGGTCGCAGCGGTCGGCAATATCGCGGCGCCCGTGACGCTCGACCAGAATAGCTGGCAGGGTCAGACGGCGCCTGAGGTGCAGGTCACGTACTCCGGGTACTACCACTACACGAACTACGACCATAGCATTGCAGACTGGACCTTGCCGTTCGGCAACGCGCCGTTTGTCGGCTCGAATCCGGGCGGGTATCAGGCAGCGCCCGCCGATGTCCGCTATTACGCCCTCCCCGCCTACGAATCTAGCTTTGTGGCGGGCGGCACGCTTTCCGGCAACGGTATCAGCATCGGTAACACGGCAGGCAACGCCGGCATTCCATCGCTAAATCTTGCGCCCGGTCAGGCCATGTCGGGCGTGAATATCAACGGTATCAGCGGTAACGCGAGCGGCGGCAAGTCTGGCGCGGGGTCAGTCAATGGCGACAGCAGCATGGTCGATCCGGCCATTGCGAGCGCCACAGCCCAGAACGTGCTGCAGAACCTGTCGATTCCCCAGGGTGGACTGTTCAGCCCGGCGAGCGCACCGGGCGCGACGTACCTCATCGAAACGAATCCGGCGTTCACGAACCAGAAGACGTTCGTTTCGAGCGACTACTACCTGCAACAGCTTGGCCTCAATCCACAGACGACAATCAAGCGTCTTGGCGATGGCTTCTACGAACAGCAGCTTGTCCGCAACCAGATTACGTCACTGACCGGCAGGTCGGTACTCGGCCCGTACACCGACCTTCAGGGCATGTATGAGTCGCTGCTTGCGGCGGGCGCGTCGCTGTCGAAGTCGCTCGACCTGCCGCTCGGCATGAGCCTGTCGCCCGAACAGGTGGCGGCGCTCACCAGCAACGTCGTCATCATGCAGACCGAGACCGTCAACGGTCAGCAGGTACTGGTGCCCGTCGTCTACCTCGCGAAGGCCAGTCAGCAGAATGTGAATGGGCCGCTGATCGCCGCAACGGATATCGACATCCAGAACGCGCAGACCTTCACGAACAGCGGCACGGTGCAGGCTGGAAACACGATGTCGATTCAAGGCAACGAGATCAGCAACGCATTCGGTACGCTGCAAAGCGGCGGCCTGATGTCGCTGAACACGAAAGGCAATATTGATCTGACTTCAGCGACCGTGAACGCGGGAAAGCTCGCGCTGAATGCGGGCGGCGACCTGCTGCTAAACACGGCGGTCAGGACGGTTGACCAGGTCAGCGCAACCGGCGCGACGCGCACCACGACCACGCTCGGGCCCATTGCGAACCTGAATGTCGCTGGCAATGCGGTGATCGCTGCGGGCGGCAACGTCGAGCAGAACGCGGGCAATCTGAATGTTGGCGGCAACCTCGGTATGGCAGTCGGCGACAACTATTACCTCGGTTCTGTGCAGACCGGCGAACACAAGGTCGTCGAGCGCGCGAACGGTGTGTCGAACACCGACGTCAACCAGACGACCGGCAGTTCCATCAAGGTCGGTGGCGTTTCGCAGATCGGCGTGGCTGGCGACCTGACGGCGACGGGTGCGCACATCAGCCTGGGCGGTGGCGGCGTCGTCGCAGCAAACGGCAACGTCACGCTCCAGGCAGCGAAAGCGACCTCTACCACCGACAGCAACAGTTCGGGTAGCGACAGTCACGGCAGCTACTCGGAGTCGTTGCACCGTTCGGACGACACGCTGACGGCCACCACGGTCAACGCCGGCAATTCGCTGACCGTGGCGTCAGGCAAGGACATCAGTGTCACCGGCAGCGCGATCAGTCTCGACAAGGGAACTGCAACGCTTGCCGCAGAAGGCAACGTCAACATCGGTGCCGAAACGGAAAACCACGTCGATAATTCGCAGGAACAGCATAAGCACAGCAATGTCGTGAGCGGCAAGGAAGTGGCGAGTTCGAGCAACACCAGCGCCACGCTCTCTCAAGGCAGCGTGGTTTCGGCCGATGCCGTGACCATCGCCAGCGGCAACGACATCAACGTGAAAGGCAGCACGATCGTTGGCACGAACGATGTCGCGCTCAATGCGGCGCATGACGTGACTATCACCACGACGCAGGACGCCATGCAGTCGTCCAGCAGCTATCAGGAAAAGCGCACGGGCCTGGGGACGAGCGGCCTGAGCGTGACTGTCGGCACCAACAAACTCGCAACGACGAATGAAGCGTCGAGCGTCACGAACAACGCGAGCACGGTCGGCTCGATCAACGGCGACCTGTCGATCCAGGCGGGCAATACCCTGCACGTCACGGGTAGCGACCTTGTCGCGGGCGGCAATCTTGCGGGCACGGCGGCGAACGTCATCATCGACGCGGCAACGGATACGTCGCACCAGGCACAGACGCAGAAGACCAGCAGCAGCGGCCTCACGATTGGTCTTGCGGGCTCGGTCGGCGACGCGATCAATAACGCCTATTCGGAAAGTCAGGCGGCCAAAAACTCGACCAGCACTGGCAACGACCGTGCGGCGGCGCTGCACAGCATTGCCGCAGCGGGCGATATCGGTCTGGCGGGTTTGACCAAGGCAGGCGTAACACCGGATGGCAAACCGGATATCGGCATCAAGGTCAGCATCGGATCGAGCAAAAGCGAAAGCCAGTCGTCGGAAGACCAGACGACGCACCGCGGCTCCGATGTGCAGGCAGGCGGCACAGCCGGGTTCGTGGCGACGAGCGGCGACCTGACTATCGCCGGGTCGAACGTGAATGCGAGCGACGTCATTCTGGCGGCGAAGAACCAGGTGAACGTCATCAACACGACGGACACGGATTCAACGCGCAGTTCGAACAGTTCGAGCAGCGCGAGCGTCGGCGTGCAGTACACCCTGGGCGGCGGCTTTGGCGTTTCCGCTGCGATGGCGAACGCGCATGGCGATGCGAACAGCGACGCGTCGATCCAGAACGCCTCGCATGTGAACGGTACGAACAGCGTCACGGTGATATCGGGTGGCGACACGAACATTATCGGCTCGCAGATCAACGGCAAGCAGGTCGCGGCAGACGTGGGCGGCAACCTGAATATCGTCAGTGTGCAGGACGTGACGAATAGCGCCGCGCACCAGAGCAGCGCGGGCGGCGGCTTCACCATCAGCCAGGGCGGTGGCAGCGCGAGTTTCAGTGCGCAGAACGGCCATGCGGATTCGAACTATGCGGGCGTGAACGAACAGGCTGGCATCAATGCGGGCGACGGTGGGTTTAACGTCAACGTCAGGGGCAATACGGGTTTGACCGGCGGCGTGATATCGAGCACGGCCGACGAGTCGAAGAACAGCCTGACGACCGGCACGCTCACGTTCAGTGACATCCAGAACCAGTCGCATTACAGCACGAACAGCAACGGAATCAGTGCGGGCATGGGCGTCGGACCGAGCACAGGCAAGGCGGTCGGACCCGGCTCGGTGCCGGGTTCGGGCGGCTTCACGCCAATGGTCTCGCAGAACGAAACCGGCGATTCGAACGCGACCACGCGCAGCGCAATCAGCGCGGGCACGATCAACGTGACTAACGGTGCGGGCCAGATCCAGGACATCGCGGGCCTGTCGCGTGACACGACGAACACCAACGGCACGGTTGCCAAAACGCCGGACGTGAACAACATCCTGAACCAGCAGGCCGACACGATGGCGGCGGCACAGGCTGCGGGTCAGACAGTGTCACAAGGCATTGGCGCGTATGCGGACATGAAGCGCGACGACGCGGCGGCAGCCTACAAAGCCGCTTCTGACCGCGGCGATAGCGCGGGCATGGCTGCCGCGGCTGCGGACTATAACAACTGGGATGAGGGTGGGACTAACAGAACAGCGTTGCACGTTGCTGGTGGTGCGCTCATTGGTGGGCTCGGTGGCGGCGGTATCGGAAGTGCGGCAGCTGGGGCAGCGGGTGCGGGCGTCGCGGCATGGGCAGCGGGGGATCTGAACCGGCTGGCCAACGGCACGCGTGACGCGCTGGGTGGTGGCGATGCGGCGCAACTGGCGGGCAACGTGCTGTCCAACGTCGTGGCCGGTGCGGGCGGGTTCCTGATCGGCGGCACGACGGGCGCATTCACGGCGAGCAATGCGGACCTCTACAATCGAAGCACGGGCAACGATGATGGCCAGGGAAGCACGGCTAATTCGGCGCTCGGCTGGATTGGCGATCAGCTAGCTAGCGCAGGACGTGGTGCGGAGAATCTTGCGAACCAGTTCGCGGCGCTGGTGAATGCAAACGGTCCGCAAGGTCCATACGTGAACCCTGATGATCTGAACGGGCCGGGTGGCAATTCGCAGCCGCCTGCGGCTGGCGGTTCGGCTGTTCCTGTTACGGTGTGTGTGCCGCCAGTGTGTGCGGTTGCGGTGGTGCCGACGCCGGGAACGCCGGGGTATGGGGCGGGTAATACGACGCTCAATAGTGGGAACAAGGACGAAACCGTAGGTAGCCCTGTCTATAATCAGAAAGGTGCAGATCGCGCTACTGCACATAGCTCGAACTGGTCAGATGCTTCGTTGGATCAAGCGGTTAACGAAATTGCAGGACCGAATCCTCAGGTTAAATACACGCAGTCCGGAAAGACTGTGTACACGAATCCGGTGACCGGCGACTCAGTGGTCTACGATAACGCTGGAAATTACTTTAGAGTTGAGGGCGCGAATGGTCAGTATCTTGACAAGAGTGGCAATCAGATTCCGAACAACGTTCCGTTGATAAAGCCAAATAAGACGACTCAGACGGGTATGTCATCTGGCATAAGAAATGGCTTGACCCATTTCAATAACGTCGATCCAGTGAAAAAGTGAGGATAATCGTGAAGCTGAAGGAATCGTCTGTGTCTATCGTCGGCGACGAGGATAATTCAAAAACACTTCGATTATCGGGCGCGCTGTCTGAATGGTTATTTGCGACTGGCTTCTGGTCTGAGGTGAATGCAGTTTGCGGAACAATGTTCGATCAATATGAAGAGGACATGGCGGACTCTGGCGTTCTGAATGTTATTCAGCAAAAAATAGACCAAAGGGTGAGTGAACTCCGAAGCGCTGCTACATCGACAGTCGAGTTCGTGCACGGTTGGTCTGCTGATCGGACACCGCTAACTGCTACCGCCAAGACGCAAGAATTTGCGGATGAATTGATCAAACTTCGGGACTTTCTGCGGGAGGCTATCTCAGAGGATTCGAGTGCTTACTTCTCTCTTTGACTGGGTTAATCGGGGTATGGGCCGGGTAATGCGACGCTGAATAGTGGGAACAGTGATAGCGGATCAGGGGGCACTGATCCAGGCGATGTCAATCTGGCGTCGCCTGATCGAACGACTCATATACTCACTGGGGACTCAACGGGCGGAGGTCATCAGTGGCCAGGTGGTCCCGGTAAGTCAGTGTTCCCAGAGAATTGGTCTGCCTCGCAGATCATGGCCACCGTATCCGATATTGCTACAGATCCATCCATTCCTGAAACAGTTCAAGCCAATGGCAGAATAGTCAAGAATGGCTCTCGCGATGGTATCGATATTCGTGTGGTTATCGAACCGGCTAGCAAGGGCGGCGGAATCGTTACGGCGTTCCCAACAAATGTTCCCAGAAATCCAAAATGATGATGCAGCAAGAACCTTATGACGAGATTGAGCGATTAATGCGTGAATCGCTCGCGCTAGTTGAGAGAGAAATCTCTGAACAGGATCGCAACGACGTTGCCGAATATATTGACTTCGGTGAGTATGGGGTCGCTTATGAGCTACTGACCTGTGTTCTTGACAAGCAGCAGGCTGCTCACCCGGAATCATTAACGTCTGCTGGAAAAATGATGGGGATGAGTTGTTGATGTAGCTAGTGACAAACCCGGCTGCGGCCGGGTTTGCTGTTTGTGGGTTGTTCAGTTGCGTTTGCTGCGTCGTTGCAGCATGGCTTCGGTCTCTGGCGCGCTCATATATCTGCCGGCGATCCTGTAGTCATAGTCCGGGGTAATGGTGATGTGTCCGTGCCGGTAGTCGATGCTGAACAGGACCTGGTTGCCCGGCAGGAAGCCCGCGTGTTCGAGCATGGCATCGGTGATCTGCATCCAGGGAAAGGTCATACGCCTGGCGTGTTCGTGCGTGTGGTCAGCTTCAAGCGCGACGGAAATGCGCGTGACGTGTTCGTCGCATGCGCGACGTGGTTTAAGATTGGCATCAGCCATACAGTGGTTTCGGAACAGCCCTTCAGGGTGCAGCGGGCGCGGGACTGTCGGCAGTAATGGCGAAGCAGCTGGAAGATATCTACAAGGGCGTGGGCTCAGCTACCGGTTCGGAACTGCTGGGCAACATTGCAGCCAATGTGGTTGCCGGCGTCGGCGGTGCGCTGGTCGGTGGCGGCGTTGGGGCGAGCACTGCATCGAATGTTGAGTTGTATAACCAGTCGGCACACCGGAAACCGAGAGATCTGGTATCACAGGTTTGCGGTGCGGGCGCGCAGTGCAGCGATGCAACGCTGAATGCGGCGATTCAGGCTCAGGGAGCAATTGCAGATACTGCCGCTGCTACTATCCAGCCCAATTACGCGACCGCGAACGGAGGCGTACTATCAGCGAATGGGACGTTTGCGGTGAACCTGTATGACGGCCAACGGTATGTTGGTGGTGGAGTATCAATGACTAATCCATCGGCCGTTTCGTGGATGCCGAGCGGCACCGCAACGCTGGGATGGATATTTGGCGCGCAAGATGCAGGTTCAACCAATTCATTTCTGAACGGTGATGGTAGTCAATACTTTGTTTCAGTGCCAACGCCCCTTGGTGTCAATGCGTTCGGCGCGATTACCCATGCGTATGGCGGTAGTACGGCCGTCGAAATTGGATTTGGGTCACCTGGTGGAAAGACCATCGGAGTAATGCCTTGGGGTCATTCATCCCCTGTGGGTGCCAAGTAAAGGAGGTCGATATGGCAACTGGCGGAGGGCCGTCGCCCGAACAGTGGGCGCGCATGAGTAAAAAGCAAAAGACTTTTTACTGGGTATTTATCGCTGTGATCGCGGCAGTTATAGGGAGCGCCGTAGTTGAGAAGCTAATGCGATAGAGCGGGCAATAGCAACCCCGCCTTGCTCAATTGCTCATCTTCTAAAACAAACCCGGCGCTGGTCGGGTTTGCCGTTTATGGGTGTTGTTCAGTTCTGTTTGCTGCGGCGCTGCAGCATGGCCTCAGTCTCTGGTGCGGTCATATATCTGCCGGCGATCCTGTAGTCATAGTCCGGGGTGATGGTGATGTGTCCGTGCCGGTAGTCGATGCTGAACATGACCTGGTTGCCCGGCAGGAAGCCCGCGTGTTCGAGCATGGCATCGGTGATCCGCATTCACGGAAAGGTCGTACGCCTGTCGTGTTCGTGGTCAGCTTCAAGCGCGACGGAAATGCGCGTGACGTGTTCGTCGCGTGAGCGCCGTGGTTTAAGATTGGCGTCAGCCATAGTCAACTCCTGTATTGAGTTGGTGGTGGTCAGCGGGTCGTGAGTGTTGGCGCATTCACGGCCCGTGCTTCGTTTTCTAGCGTGCCCCTCCTCTCTATTAGCCAGTGCTACTTGCGCGTGTTTCGTGTTGGCTTCTCGTTGATGGCTACGCGTGCAATGGCCCCGGCTACCTGGTTCTTGACAATCAACGCTTCGAGCAGTTCGCGCACAAGCTGCTGCTCGTGCGCTGACATGCGCGTGACGGTTTCGAACTGGTAGCGCAGCGCGTCATCAGGGCCACGTTCACCGGGATCGAACACCAGGGCATCGGCACTGACACCAAACGCGATTGCCAGTCAGGCGAAACCCGTTTGCAAGTGGTTGTTGCATCAGGGAAAAACGCGATTCGACAACGGAGTACGTGTCGGGAGTTGGCAACTGGGATGAGGGTGGGGGAAACCGTATAGCCCTGCACGTTGTTGGGGGTGACCATCGACCCGCCTGGAGCACGCGCAATAATTCAGGCAAGACACGCCCGGAAGTTCTCGACGACTTTAACAGCGAAACACGCTTAGAGTGTCCGAGCTGCAACCGCTCACGCGGTGCGAAACCGGCAGGCCAATAACATGACAATCATCGATCATCTGGAAACGAATCTTGGCCTTATCGCTGAAGGCTGGAAGAACGATTCGGCAGTCGGCGACATGCTCCAGGTTGTGCGTTTCGCAGATCAACCATTCAAAGGTGCGTCAACGTACTCAACGATTGGCCTGAGCGAATCCAGGGTCTTGCTCCCCAAAGGTACGTATTGCCGCCAGGAATTCATATTCGCTGCATGGGAGAACTACTTGGCCGCGCACGTTGCATCCTTCTTGCTGACCTTCGCCGATTATGTCAGAGGCAAGCAACGGCCATTACTGCGCGGCGACGTGGTCGGCCCAAGTGTTCCGGTGATACCGGGCGTGACGGCGAATTCCGTCTATGCGACAAACCCGGTCATTTTTCCGGAGACGCTGGCTTGTTACGATGGCGACGAAACTCCGACAGTAATCGTCTGGTTACTGCCATTGATGGAAGCGGAATGCTCGTTCGTCAAAGAGCATGGATGGGACCGATTCGAAGATGCGCTTGAAAATGCGAATCCCGATCTGCTACTCCTGAATCGACCATCCATCATTTGAGACTGGTGGCGGGTCGACGTTGATTGGCTACTGCCCCAATCGTTGCGCAATTCTGCTTTAGAAAGACTTCTCGCAATGAAAATCACAAAGAGCCTGGCGGCGCTGCCGCTATCGGCTTTGGCCGCGCTCGCGCCCAATGTTCAGGGGCAAAGCCTCAGCGGTATAGAAACCGAACAGAACCAGCAGCAGCGACGCGACGCGCAGCAGCGCGAAGCGGCAGTATCAGCGCCCGTCGTGCGCTCCGATTTGCCGAAAATCACAGCGTATCCCGCACTTCCGCAGGAGTCGCCATGCTTTCGCATCGACTCGTTCTCCCTCAACGTGCTTGAATCCCTGCGGGCATCGACACAGAAGAAAGGCGCGTCGGCGTTGCCGCTCGCCCCGTTCGCGTTTGCGCGCGAATGGCTCGACCATTGCAGAGGTCAATGCGTTGGGAAGCCGACCAAGGAGAAGGAAACGCTAAAACGGACGCTCACAGAAAACCAAGTCAATGCCAGTCAGTTTGCGGATATCGCTAAACGGGTTCGCGACAAGACGATGGAATTACGGGAAGCGTTATCAGGAGACGCAACAGCCGAAGCGCGACAGACTATT
This sequence comes from Paraburkholderia sp. PREW-6R, assembly GCF_039621805.1. Taxonomy (NCBI): domain Bacteria; kingdom Pseudomonadati; phylum Pseudomonadota; class Betaproteobacteria; order Burkholderiales; family Burkholderiaceae; genus Paraburkholderia; species Paraburkholderia sp. PREW-6R. The sequence goes on from NZ_CP155073.1 coordinate 2,113,518, forward strand.
GCGAAGCTGATGGGACCGATTGGGATTGAACTGCGAGACGGCGCGTACTTCGCGACCTACGACGACGTTTCCGAACAGCTGCTCGTCTGTGCTGCCGGAAATGTCTTTGTAGGTGTGGTTGCGGGGGTAGGATTTGAACCTACGACCTTCGGGTTATGAGCCCGACGAGCTGCCAGACTGCTCCACCCCGCGTCAGAGAGAACGGATTGTATAGAGATGTTTGCAGTACGTCAAACGCATGAACCAGATGACCCACGCTGACGCCAGACTTAACGTGTTGTTCAGAGATCTTCGACTGTCGCCCCTTCAACCTTGCCGTCGATGATATCCGCGCCATACTGCCTGGCACTGCGTTTCGCTACGCCAAAATCGGAGAACGTGGCAGGCAGCACGAGGCGAAACACGCGGCTCGCTTTCGACCCGCTGATTGCGCCCGGGCGGCACACGCGCACCGCGACGTCGTAACCTTCGGCATGACGCTTGTGACCGTCGAATTTATCGAATGCCCGCGAGAACACCAGCGGATGCACTTCGAAGTCCTTATAAAGGGCGGGATAAATCAGTTCGGCCATGTTGCCTCCCCGGTGCGCTGGGCGCGAGTGTGTGTGATCCCACTATACGCCGCAGCCCGACCGGCTAGCGCTTTTATTTTTTTGCGGCGCATGCCGGCAGGACGAGACGCGGCGTCACTCGCCACGCGGTCGCGCGGCAGCCGTCCCGCCGTCGCCATCCCTTCACGCCACGTTGCCGCGCGCGATAAGATGCAGGACTACCGGCCAGGCCCGAACTCCCGGCATCCGCATAGGCGTGGTCGCGGAGCGGGCCATGCGCATGACAACAAGAGGATCGAGGCCCGTCACGCTTCGACCGGAAAGGATCTGAGGTTTATGAAAATCGCCACGTGGAACGTCAATTCGCTGAAAGTTCGTCAGCAGCATGTGATCGACTGGCTCGAAACGAGCGGCACTGACGTGCTATGCCTTCAGGAACTGAAGCTGCCCGATGAAAAGTTTCCGCGCGCCGAACTGGCGGAAAGAGGCTACCGCAGCTGGTTCGCCGGTCAGAAGACATATAACGGCGTCGGCATTGTCGTGCGCGACGGGCTCGCGGTCGACGAAAGCAGCGTCCTGCGCAACATTCCGGGCTTTGAGGATTCGCAGCAGCGTGTGATCGCCGCGACGATCGAAGGTATTCGCGTCATCTCCGCGTATTTCCCGAACGGCCAGGCGCCGGGCACCGACAAATTCGCGTACAAGCTTCGCTGGCTCGCGGCGCTCCATGACTGGATTGCCGGCGAAATGGCACAGCATCCGAAGCTCGCGCTGCTCGGCGACTACAACATCGCACCCGACGATCGCGACGTGCACGATCCCGCCGCATGGGAAGGCCAGAATCTGGTGTCGCCCGAAGAACGCGCGGCATTCGTGCGGTTGATCGAGCTGGGTCTCGTCGACGCGTTCCGCCGTTTCGATCAGCCAGAGAAAATCTATTCGTGGTGGGACTACCGGATGATGGCATTCCGCCGCAACGCGGGCTTGCGCATCGACCACATCCTGCTGTCCGGCGCGCTTGCCGACGTCTGCCGATCATGCAGTGTCGACAAGGCGCCGCGCAAGTGGGATCAGCCTTCAGATCACGCACCCGTGGTGGCGGAACTCGGCTGAAAGAGTGCGGCCGTGCAGCGGAGGTCGCCGGCCGTTACGACGACGAAGCGCCACTGAGGCAATGCCACAAAAATTCGAAGACCATCGCGTCATGCGCGGCCTGCTCCAGCTCGTCGGAACCGCCGTGTCCGCCTTCAATGTTCTCCCAATACCATACGTCCGCTAAACCCAATGCCTGCATGCGTGCGGCCATCTTGCGCGCATGGCCGGGGTGCACGCGGTCGTCGGCGGTCGATGTGGTGAACAGCACCGGCGGATAGGTCACCCCCGCCTTCACGCGATGGTACGGGGAATACGCGGCCAGCACGCGCGCCTCGTCCGGCTCGTCCGGGTCGCCGTATTCATCGATCCATGATGCACCTGCATGCAACAGGTGATAACGGCGCATGTCGAGCAGCGGCACTTCACACACCACCGCACCGAACAGCTCGGGCCGCTGCACCATGCACGCCGCGACCAGCAAGCCACCGTTACTGCCGCCCTGAATGCCGAGTTGCGCGGCGCTCGTCACGCCCGAGTCGATCAGCGCCTCGGCCACGGCGATGAAATCGTCGAATGCGCGCTGGCGATGCTCGCCCTGCGCCGCCGTATGCCAGGGCGTGCCGAACTCGCCGCCGCCACGAATATGCGCGACCACGTACGCGCCGCCGCGCGCAAGCCAGCCGATGCCCTGCCCCGTCAGATAACCGGGCAGCAATGGAATAGCAAAACCCCCGTAGCCGTTGAGCAGACACGGACGCGGTTGCGGCGCATCGCCTGATTCTGGTGATGCGCGCGGACCGATCACCGTGTAGGGCACGCGCGTGCCGTCGGCGGACACTGCATGGCCGCGCGTCACGCCGTATGGCGCTGCATCGAACTGGGTCGGCCAGCGGTCGAGCAACTCCCAGTCGCCCGGATTCTCGCGCGCGAGATCGGTCAGCCAGTAAGCGGGCGGCTGCAGATAATCGTCGGTATCGACGAACACTTCATCGTTCAACGTGGGCTCGACAGGCGACACGTCGCACTGCGTGTCTGCGTGCGATGGAAAGAGCCGCTGCTGCCAACGCCACGTCTGATCGGCTGGCTGCGACGGGGTCCACACCACCGTCCTGCTCTGCACGTCTTCCAGATATGACACGATCAGGTGATGACGCGTGGTGGACCACTCGCAGGTCGAGGTCAGCGAGGTCGGCGTGAAAAGCGGTACGACGCTCCGTTCGCCGCGCAAAAACGCGTCCTCGCGGATGGCCAGCAACGCACCGCCCGGATAGTGCGCGCCGCCGCACGCCCAGTCCAGACGGGGCTCGAGAAAAAGCCACCCTTGCCAGCCGCCTACCGCAACATGCGCCGGCACGTCATAGCGGCGCCATGCGTGCGGAGCGTCGGCCGCTTCGTCGAGGTAGTACGTCTGTGAATCGAAAAAATCGACGCTGCTGACCACCGTATGCCGCGCTTCGAGCGGATCATAATGCGCTTCGACGCCAATATCACTGAATGCGGCCTTGAACACGACCGGCGCATCGGCGAGCCGCGTGCCGCGCGTCCAGCGCCGCACTTCGCGTGGATAACCCGAGCGCGTCAGACTCTTGCGGCCGTTGTCCCATCCAACATAGAGCGTATTCCGGTCGATCCACGCTGCCGTGTGCTTGCCCGCCTTCGCGATCGCAAAGCCGTCGTCGACGAAACGCTGCGCGGTCAGATCGAACTCGCGCACGACGAGCGCGTCCGAGCCGCCCGGCGACATGGTGATCAACGCGCGGTCGCCATCGGGATAAAGAATATCGAGTTCGGCGCATACCCACGGTGTGCCCTCGGCCGCGCCGAGCGCATCGAAGTCGAGCAAATTCTGCCAGACTGGCGCGCCGCTACGCCACGCCGCCCACGGAGTGCGCCGCCAGATGCCCCTGGGATTGTGCTCGTCCTGCCAGAGGTCGTAAGCCCAGTCTTGCCAGCGATCCGGAATCACCGGACGTTCGCGCGGCAGGTAGGCGTTTGCAAGACGTTGCCTCAACGATTCGAACTCCGCGCTGCTGCACCACGCGGCGCGCGTGCGGGCGTTCTGCTGGTCGACCCAGGCGAGCGCGTCGGGGTCGTCGAGCGCCTCGAGAGATAGATGCGGATCGGGAGTGAGCGGCCAGACAAAGGAGGAAGAAGAAGCGGGCATCGTCAACTGTTCAGTAAAACCAGTGTCGATTATGCCTTGCTGGCGCCTGGGGCTGAATGTTGCGGTGGTTTGACGCCGCTGGATGAGTGTAGCGGCGAGTCAGACGCAAATCCATTGCGGAGTCGCATTGAACCGCAGACAAGGTGGGCAGGAAGCGCGCGAACGGACTGCGAATGTCTCTCGAATCGAATAGCCACAACTGGCCGTGCCGGTCGCACATCCCGCAGCAAGGCCGCCGCGCCGCCCTCCTCCCCGCGAAAATGAAAACGTCAACCACTCACGGCTCGAGATTGAGCTCCTGAATCTTGCGCGTGATCGTATTGCGGCCAATGCCAAGACGCTCCGCCGCTTCGACCTTGCGACCGCGTGTGAAGTCGAGTGCCTCACGAATCACCGCGGCTTCGAAACGGCGCGCGAGTTCGTCCATGACGTCCGCGGCGTTTTCGCGCAGCATGCGCGCAACTTCCGTGCGCAAGCCACCTTCCCACGCGCTCACTGGCGACGCCACAGGCGCGCCACCAGCGGAAGGGTGAGCCGTAGCGGCCGCTCCATTCACGGGCGCCGTGCCCGCCAGCCCCGCTTCCCCCATTCCGATCACACCCGTGCCGCCGCCGGCCAGATCGGTCACGCCTGCTTGGGCCGGGCCAAGGTCAGGCGGCAGGTCCTTGATCTCGATGGTCTGCGCAGGCGCCATCACCGTCAACCAGTTGGCAAGATTCTCCAGTTGACGCACGTTGCCCGGAAACGGCAACGACGCAAGATAGGCAAGCGCCTCCTCGGACACGCGCTTAGGTTCGACACCAAGATCGCGCGCACTCTTCTGGAGAAAATGCCGCGTGAGCAGCGGGATATCTTCGCTGCGTTCGCGCAACGCCGGCAGGCGCAAACGGATCACATTGAGCCGGTGGTACAAGTCTTCGCGAAAGAGTCCTTGCCGCACGCGCGATTCGAGATTCTGGTGCGTCGCCGCGATCACGCGAACATTTGCGCGCAACGGGTTATGGCCGCCGACCCGATAGAACTGCCCGTCCGACAACACACGCAACAGACGCGTCTGCAGATCGAACGGCATATCGCCGATTTCGTCGAGAAACAGCGTACCGTTTTCAGCCTGCTCGAAGCGCCCCTGGCGCATGGCCTGCGCGCCAGTGAACGCGCCGCGCTCGTGACCGAATAGTTCGGATTCCAACAGATCTTTCGGAATCGCGGCCGTGTTCAATGCAATGAAAGGACCGTTCGCGCGTGGGCTATGTCGGTGCAACGCGCGCGCGACCAGTTCCTTCCCGGTGCCTGATTCGCCGGTAATGAGCACGGTTGCCGCGGAATGGGACAAACGGCCGATCGCACGGAACATGTCCTGCATTGCCGGCGCCTGCCCGAGCATTTCGGGTGCTTCGGCGACGCGATCGTCCCACGTCTGCTCGCCGCGCATGCTTTCGTCGACTGCCCGGCGGATCAGCTCGACCGCCTTGTCGACGTCGAACGGTTTCGCGAGATATTCGAACGCGCCGCCCTGAAAGGCCGCCACCGCGCTATCGAGGTCGGAAAACGCCGTCATGATGATGACGGGCAAGCCCGGCACCTTGTCGCGCACGGTTTGAAGAAGTTCGAGACCCGAGCCGCCGGGCATCCGGATGTCGGACACCAGCACCTGCGGACTGTCGTGATCGAGCGCCGCCGATGCGTCGCGCACATTCGCGAAGCTGCGGGTCGCGAAGTTTTCGCGCGCGAGCGCTTTTTCGAGCACCCACCGAATCGATTGATCGTCGTCTACTATCCAGATCGGCTTCATATAGGTCGGTCAGAAGTCTTGAGATACTTGTCGTGTTAGCAGTCGAGCGGCAGCAGAATCTGAAACTCGGTGTGGCCCGGCCGGCTTTCCACTTCGATCAGCCCATCGTGCTGCTGCACGAAGGTCTGCGCGAGCGTCAAACCGAGACCGCTACCGTCCTCGCGCCCCGACACGAGCGGATAGAAAATGCGGTCACGGATTTCTTCGGGAATGCCGGGTCCGTTATCCGTGATATGCAAGTCCAGTGCCAGCTTACATAAACGTTTCGACACCGTAATCTTGCGCGCCACGCGCGTGCGTAACTCGATGCGCGCGTCGCCTTGCGAGATGCGTTCGCGTAATGCTTCGGCCGCATTGCGCACGATGTTCAGCAACGCCTGGATCAGTTGTTCCTTGTCGCCGCGCAAGTCCGGCACGCTTACGTCGTAATCGCGTTCGATCGTGAGGCCACGCGGAAACTCCGCGAGAATCACCTGACGCACGCGCTCGCAGACCTCGTGAATGTTCACGTCGCCCACGATATGCGGGTGACGATGCGGCTCCAGCAGGCGGTCCACCAGCGTCTGCAGGCGGTCCGACTCCTTGATGATGACCTGCGTGTATTCGCGCAGCTCGTCGCGCTGACGCTCGCCGAGTTCGAATTCCAACAGTTGCGCCGCGCCGCGAATGCCGCCCAGCGGATTCTTGATTTCATGCGCGAGATTGCGGATCAGTTGCTTGTTGACCGCCGTGAGGTCGTTGATCCGCTCCTCGCGATCGGTCCGTAGATGACGCTCGTTCTCGAACAGTTCGAGCAGCACATAATCCTGTGCGCCTTCGAGAAAGCCGACAATCGCATGGACATGCAGCGGCTCGTGGCCCGGACGTTCGAGCACGGCGTCAAGGTGGGTGGCGTGAAAGCGGTGAGCGGCAATCGCGGAAATGGTCGCGACCAGCTCGTCCGCGTTCGAAAAGATGTCCGGCCACGCCATCTGCGTCAGCTGGCGGCGCGACAGCTCCAGCATGGACTCCGCCGACGGGTTCGCAAACGCCACGCGCAGCGTGCGTTTATCGAGCACCAGCACGACCGTGGGCAGCGCCTCGAAGCCCGGCAGCAGACCGGAACTGACGAGCTGCGCGTCGTCCGAAAGCGTCTGCTCGTGTCCTTTTCTTGCCTTGATCAGATTCTTCAGAACCATCTTGCAGTCCGGCTTATAGGAGATGGTGATAAATCGGGTGAAGCGCTCAGGTATTGCGTCTGCTTTTTTACCGTGCCGCGCCGTAGTACACCGCGGCACGCTCGCTCAGAACGAAAAAGGGACGGCGCCGCCGTCCCTTCGTGACCGATCGCGAGCGTCGCGCCAAGCGCCTCGCCGTATGAAGGGCGAAGCGCCACGGCCGCTTACAGCGAGTAGTACATTTCGAATTCGATCGGGTGCACCGACTGACGATAGCGTTGCAGCTCGCCCGTCTTCAGTTCGATGTACGCGTCGAGCATCGAATCCGTGAACACGCCACCGCGCGTCAGGAACTCGCGATCCGCGTCGAGCGAATCCAGCGCCTGGTCGAGGCCGGCACACACGGTCGGGATCTTTGCATCCTCTTCCGGCGGCAGGTCGTACAGGTTCTTGTCGGCGGCTTCGCCCGGATGGATCTTGTTCTGCACGCCGTCCAGACCGGCCATCATCAGCGCGGAGAAGCACAGGTACGGATTGGCCATCGGGTCCGGGAAGCGCGTTTCGATACGGCGGCCCTTCGGGTTCGACACGTGCGGAATACGGATCGATGCGGAACGGTTGCGAGCCGAGTAAGCCAGCTTCACCGGCGCTTCGAAGTGCGGCACGAGACGCTTGTACGAGTTCGTCGACGGGTTCGTGATCGCGTTCAGCGCGCGAGCATGCTTGATGATGCCGCCGATGTAGAACAGCGCGAATTCCGACAGCCCTGCGTAACCGTTGCCTGCGAACAGGTTCTGGCCGTCTTTCCAGATCGACTGGTGAACGTGCATGCCCGAACCGTTGTCACCCACCACCGGCTTCGGCATGAACGTAGCGGTCTTGCCATACGTATGCGCGACGTTGTGGATGATGTACTTCATCTGCTGCAGCCAGTCGGCGCGCTGCACCAGCGTCGAAAACTTCGTGCCGATTTCGTTCTGGCCTTGACCCGCGACCTCGTGGTGATGCACTTCGACCGGAATGCCGATCTGTTCGAGCAACAGGCACATTTCCGAACGGATGTCCTGGAACGTGTCGACCGGTGCCACCGGGAAGTAGCCGCCCTTCGTGCCCGGACGGTGGCCGGTGTTGCCGCCTTCGAAGTCCATTGCCGAGGACCACGGTGCTTCTTCCGAGCCGATCTTGACGAACGTGCCCGACTGGTCCGTGCCCCACTTGACCGAGTCGAAAATGAAGAATTCCGGTTCCGGGCCAAAAAACGCCGTGTCGCCGAGGCCCGTGCTCTTCAGGTACGCTTCAGCGCGCTTGGCGAGCGAACGCGGGTCGCGCTCGTAGCCCTTGCCGTCCGACGGTTCGACAACGTCACACGTCAGCACGAGGGTCGATTCTTCGTAGAACGGGTCGATGAAAGCCGTGTTCGCGTCCGGGACCAGCAACATGTCCGAGGCTTCGATGCCTTTCCAGCCGGCAATCGATGAACCGTCAAACGCATGGCCGCTTTCGAACTTGTCTTCATCGAATGCCGACACCGGCACCGAAACGTGTTGCTCCTTGCCGCGCGTGTCGGTGAAACGGAAGTCGACAAACTTGACGTCTTCGTCTTTGACGAGTTGAACGACGTCGGCCACGGATTTACTCATAACCTATCTCCTGATTTAACGAATTCGGCGGATTCAGCCGCCGCCCAATCTAGCTGACCCGACCCGGCGCGTCCACCCCGTTCGGTGAAGGACAACCATAACAAGCCGCCGTGACAAAATCGAACGGCACCACTAAAGCAGCTTCTGTGCCATCTATGCTCCAACCCGGCGCAACTCCGAACTGCACGCGCATTTGCGGGGAATATGCGCACCGCGCGATGATCAATCTTTCGAACGTTAGACGGTTGAAAGCACCATATTAGTGCATTCTCGCGGCGCTAGCCGTTGGGGGATCCAGAACTGGTGCATAGAGCGTGTTGCGCACCATTTTCGGGCATCGGCGCGCACGGTCAGCGCGGCGTTTGCCGGTTCACAAGAGCCGCGCTTCGTACCCTCCCTGCGCGCTAGAATGGTCTTTTGGCCGTGTGGAGATTAGCGCTCATGAGCACACTCGAACAGTTGTACGCCCGGGCAGACAAGCGCCGAACCGAGAATCAGTTGCCCTACGCGGGCGCCATCTCGCCCGCTGAAGCGTTCGAACTGCTGCAACTCGATCCGCGAACGCGTCTCGTCGACGTGCGTACACGCGCAGAGCTCGACTGGGTCGGCCGGCCAGTGGTCGGCGACGGCCAGTACGCGCATGTGGAATGGACGCGCTATCCAGGTGCCGTGCCGAACCAGGAATTCGTACAGCAACTCAGAGAGGTGGCTACGCCGGATACGCCGGTGCTGTTCCTGTGCCGCAGCGCCGCGCGCTCGAAGCTCGCCGCAATCGCCGCGACGCAAGCCGGCTTCACTCACGCGTATGACCTGCTGGAAGGTTTCGAAGGCGACAAGGATGGCCAGGGGCATCGAAAGACCGTGTCGGGCTGGTGCTTTCGCGGCTTGCCGTGGATTGGCGCGTGAGTGCGGCGGGTTGCTCCGGCGTCATAATCCGGCCGGTTCGAAGCAGGGTTTGATCGATAGTGCGACACACGTGGCCGTGGCGGCCACAGGTGAGCCACCCGCCCGGCTCATCGTCGCGTGCGAAAGGACAGGCCGATGTCGCGCACGCCTCGCGTCGAAAAAGCCCGCGCAGTGTAGGTCAGCCGCGCGGCTTGACCACCTCGGCATCCGGCTCGACGATATCTCCGCCCAGCAGATGCACGCCCTCTCTCAGCTTGACGAACGCCGCCGCCACCGCTTCCGGCTCGCCCTTCACACCCAGATCGATGTGATGCCGCGCGTAGACACCGCCGCGCTCGGCGTCGCCGACGCTCGGCAAGCTGAACACGCGCACACCTGGAAAATCGTGCTGGATTTTTTCCATCAGAGGCGTGACACGTGATTCCGGCAATTCGAACACGAGGAGCGACTTTTCCGCGTGCGGCATCGCATGATGCAGATGCGCATATTGCGTGTCGAGCACCCACTCGATCATGGGCCACGCCATGACCGGGAAGCCCGGCACGAAGTGGTGCTGCCTGATCGAGAAACCGGGAATCTTGTTGTAGCCGTTGGGAATGATCGACGCGCCCTGCGGGTACGTACCCATGTTCAGACGATGCCGGTTCTCGGGCGAATCCAGATCGGGCGGCGTGGCCGCGCTCGCCGGATGCATGTCGAGAATACGCTCCTGAATCAGTTTCTTCGCTTCCGGGTTCAGTTCGAGCGGCACGCCAAGCGCAGCGGCCGCGCACTGGCGTGTGTGGTCGTCCGGCGTGGCGCCGATGCCGCCCGTCGAAAACACGATATCGCCTGATTCGAACGTGCGTCGCAACGTCGCCGTGATGCGCGCCGGATCGTCGCCGATATACTCCGCCCAGCCGAGCGACAGTCCGCGCGCGCCCAGCAATTCGATGACCTTCGGCAGGTGCTTGTCGATGCGCCTGCCCGACAGGATTTCGTCGCCGATGATGATGACGCCAAATGCCATTGCCGCCTCTTCGCTTGTCAGTAATGCATCAATAGGGAACCGGCGCCGCCTGCCGCGCGCCGCCGTGCTCTTCCGCGCGCATGCGCTGTAGCGCGCGCAGACAGTAATAGCCGAACCACAGTGCCGAAAACACGAGGATGAACGCGTAAATCCAGATCGTCACCGCGGTGACCACCGGAAACAGCACGATCAGCCAGACCGACGACGCCCATAGCAACGTGGGCACCGATCCCAGCAAACCGCTTGCGATACCGATCAGCAGCAACGGCAGCCGGAAGCGCCGCACCAGCGCGCGCCGCTCGTCGCGCGTGGCGTGCAGCGCGAGCGCGTCGTAACTCATTACGCGGTACGTCAGCCAGCCCCACAGCAGCGGCGGGATCAACGCAAAAAACGGCGGCACGAGCCACAGCGGCAGCGTGACGACGAGTAGCACGAGACAGACCAGCGTCGTCCACAACGCCTGCCCGAGACTACCGTACCACGTTCCGCCGCGGCGCATTTCGAGGCTCGCGAACTGCCTCGCCGACAGGAACCGGATGACCGAAGGCATCGACAACGTAGCGATCAGCAGCAGCACCGTCACCACGATCAGCGGGATCGCCACCGCAATCACGATGAATGGCGCGATCACAGCATGCAGCGACGAAAAGCCGAGCCAGTCGAACAGTTGGTACAGCGTGAGGGTGAACGACCAGCTTTCGAGCCACACCCGGGTCGAGCCGATCAGCGTTTGCCATGAGAACCACAGGATCACGCCCCAACCGACCGTCGCCGCGAAAAACGGCATGAAGGTCAACCAGAGCATGCGCGGATGGAGCGCGCTGGCGAGCGCGCGCCCGAACGAGCGCAACAGATCATTCATGCGAGTCAGTGCCGGTGAACGAAACGATAGGACAAGGCGAAACACGCCACGTACCAGCCAGTCTGGCTGCCCGTTGCGTGCGAATGGGGAGAGGATAAACCACGTGACGCGTCACCGGGGCATCCGGCGACGCGAGGGAAAATAGATCAGGCAGGCGCGTCAAACGGCAGCGGTGTCGCTGCCCCGATTGCGGCGGCGTTTCGACGACAGCCGCGCGCTGATTCGTGCAAACGCGAGCCAGTGCTGCGCCCAGAAACCATCGCCATACCGGCGGCCTTCGAGTTGGTCCCGGATGCCGGTCGGCTCCATCTCACGGTTCCACGAGACGCTACCAAACAGCATGTCCCACCACGGAAACAGTACACCGAAATTGCAGCCGTATTTCAGCCCTTCGTGCCCATACCCGACTGCATGGTGACGACGGTGGAAAGTCGGGCTGACCAGCAGGCGCTCGCCGAGCCACCCGAAATAAAGACGGATATTGGCGTGTTGCACGCTTTGCGCGAGATTCGTGATGGCCACCAGCACAACGAATTGCGACGGCGGCACACCGATCACCAGCGCGATAATCGCGAAGAACGATGCCTGCAGCAGATCGTCGAGCAGATGGTTGCGGTCATCGGACCAGAGCGACATCTGTTGCTGGCTGTGATGCACCGCATGCAGTTCCCACCACAAACCGATACGGTGCTCCCAGCGGTGATACCAGTACCCGGCGAAATCGAGCACCAGCAGATACATCACGAATGTAACGAGCGGCTGCGTGGTCACGCCCGGCCACAGATTGTCGAACTCGAAATTCGAGATGTTGTGCAGATGCAGCCACGCCTGGACGTTGTCGAACAATGGCTGGAGCGCGAAGAAAAAAAACAGGTTGAGAAGGCCCAGCTTGGCGATCCACGTGTAGATCACGTCGACGCGCACCGCCTTGCGGTCCTGCCATTGTTCCGCGGGACGCAGCGCCTCCAGCGGGCGCAGCACCGCGTACATGGCGAGCACTTCGAGCACGCCGACGATCACCCAGTAGAGACTGTCGTACGTGTCTTCGTCGTAGTCCATCAGGTTGACGCGAAACAGCAGCGGCTGCACCACGTCAACGTACAGCAGCGTCTGCACGGCCGAGACGAAGCTGTCGAGGGAAGAAAAAATCAGATGGAACATGGTGCTGGCCTGTTACTTCATGTCTGACGGGATGCCTGCATGCCGGCTCACGCCCCGTTCGGCGCCGTGACCGGCGCGCGGTTGAAGAAATAGATCCCGTGCGGCGAACGGCCGACGGCAATCGTCTGTATCAGCTTACGCGTATTCAGATCGATGATGCCGATATGCTTCGCGAAGCGGAACGTCACCCAGAGATAGCGTTTGTCGGCGGAAAGTTCCATGTCATCCGGTCCTGGCATTAAGCCAGTGATGTCGCCCACGTTAGTGAGCGTGTCTTCATCGATGATGCTGATCGTGCTCGCCACGCGGTTCGACACCGCGACATGCTTGCCGTCTGCCAACGACCGGAAGTTGTGTGCGCCGTTACCCGTGTGAATGGTCTTGACGATCTTCTGGTTGCGCCAGTCAACCACCGCGACGTAATCGGACCCGGTCATGCCGATCAGCAGGTACTTGTCCCCCGGCGTCAACCACAGACCCGCCGGCACCTTGCCGACTTTCATCTTCCACTTGACGGTTTGCGTAGCGAGGTCGATTGCGGCCAGTTCGCCCGACACCTGCAGCGTGACGAACACCGTTTTGCTGTCGGCAGTGAACGCCATGTGGCTCGGCATGACCGCGAGCGGCAGGCGCGACGCCAGCGTCATCTGGTTCCTCTGGCTGTCGTAGTGATAGATATCGAGCCGGTCGAGGCGCAGGCCGGTCGTGACGAGCCACTTGCGGTCCGGCGAGAAGCCGATCTGATACGGATCTTCGATATTTTCGACCCAGCGCTGCACCTGGCCCGTTTTCGGATCGACGAACATCAGGTTGTTCGACACCGAATTGGCGACGATCAGCGACGAGTTGTCCGGCGTGACCATCAGGTGGTGCGGTTCCTTGCCGGTCGGCACCGTGCCGACGACCTGGCGCGTGGCCTCGTCAATCAGGCTCAGCGTAGCTTCGCCGGAATTGAGCACGATCACGTTGTTGGCGTGGGCAGCCGGAGAAAAAAAGCCTGCGACGGCGACCAGCGCAGCAGTTGCGGCAAACGTGGCGGTCAAACCGGGAAGAAAAAATTTACGCATGAAAACTCACTTCGGGAAACAACCATCATTGTAGAACGTTTGCCGGCGGCTGCGGTTGACGCAGGTCCTGCTTGCGCAACATGAATTTGACGGCGCCGGTGCGCGCCGTAAGCACAGTCGAAATCGAGCCGGTCTAAATAAATCCGAATAATGACGGTGAGTGCTTTAGCGTACCTTGCTTAATCTTAAGACACCACAAGATTAATTCTTATTTTTAGCCAACGCCGCTTCGCGTTAATTCGTTATAAATTAGGAACCGATATTAATTATCGCGTTTTAAGAGTTAGCTTATACCGACGTCCACAGGCTTAATCAGAAAATCGCCCTTCATCGCCAACGCGCTCAATCCAACGGGGTCTGGCGTGTGACGCGGGCGCCTCGGACTTACCAGGAAAGACAATCGGGATCGACCTACCGGAGCCATTCGGTTCGGCCTCCCCTGCTTTGCGCGTTCCATTCGGGCGATAACTTCCTGATCCGCCAGGTCCGCCCGCCACACGCTTTCCCGTGCTCTCGACATACCGCGGAGTAACACAATAAATGAATAAGGTTTTTCGATCGGTTTGGTCTGACGCAACGAAAACGTGGGTCGGCACGCCCGAAACGGCACGAACAAAAGGCAAAATCGCGAGCGGACGTAAAAAGGCCATCGCGATGGCTGTGATCGCCACCGCGACCTTTGCCGGTGAGATATCGGTCGCCAAGGCTACGGTCTATTTCGCCGGCAGCCCGACCGGTGCGCCTATTGACATCGACGCGCTCGCAGCAGGCGCCGGAGCGCTCGCATCCGGTGTCGAGGCCTATGCGTCGGGCAACGGCTCGGTGGCAACGGGCTATCAGGCGAACGCGCTGGGTGGCGACTCGCTCGCCGCCGGCGCGGGCGCCACCGCGATCAGCGCGGGCAGCAGCGCTTTGGGCACCGTATCGAGCGCCAACGGCAGAGGCGCTACAGCAGTGGGCTTTAGCGCCAGCGCCAACGGCGCGGCCGCATTCGCGGGCGGCATGGGTGCTTCGGCGCAGGCCGACTATGCGGCGGCGATCGGCTATCTGGCGGCCGCCAGTGCGGACGGATCGGCCGCGGTCGGTGCATACGCGCGCACGTTCGGCGTCAATTCGGTCGCGCTCGGCTATGCAGCGGTGGCCACGGGCGACAACGCATTCGCCGGCGGCGCGTCGGCGCTGGCGCGCGGCGAAAACGCAGTCGCGCTCGGCGCGTCAGCCATGACCGACGAAGCCGGCTCTGTCGCGCTCGGCTATGCGGCGTCGGCAAGCGCGGCGAACAGCGTCGCGCTCGGCGCAGCCTCGACCACGACCGCCAATCTGTCCGCCGGTGCTTACGTGCCCACGGGCGTCGATCCGGCGGTCATCGCCGCGCCCACGGCCAATGGCGAGGTCTCGGTCGGCTCTGCGGACAACGAACGCCGCATTACCAATGTCGCGGCAGGCGCGGCGCCCACTGACGCCGTCAATGTCAGTCAGCTGAGTGCGGTCGACGGCAAGGTGGACGCCATTGCCGCGAATGGCGCCCTGCACTACTTCAAATCAGACGGCACCGCCGACGGCACCGACGACGCCATCGCCAGCGGCACGCATGCGGTCGCGGCAGGCCTGCTTGCCGGTGCGACAGGCGACTACGCCGCCGTGTTGGGCGCGAATGCCGCCGCGGCCGGCACGGGGGCGGCCGCGTTCGGCGCTTATGCTTCTGCCGTGTCGAGCGGCAGCGTTGCCATTGGGTACGCCGCCGTTGCCAGCGGCACCGATTCGCTTGCCATTGGTCACGACGCCAGCGCGGCGGCGGCCGGCTCGGTCGCGATCGGTCAGGGGTCGGTGGCCACGCGCGCCAATACCGTATCGGTTGGCTCGGTGGGCGGCGAGCGGCAGATCACCAATGTCGCGGCCGGCACCGCCGACACCGACGCGGTCAACTACGCGCAGCTAAAAGCGGTCAGCGACCAGACCTCGGCCAACGCCGCGAAGCTCGACGGCGCGGTGATGTACGACCAGAACGCCGACGGCAGCGTGAACCGGAACAGCGTCACGCTCGGCGGCGACGCGGCAAACGGCGGCACGGTCATTCACAACGTCGCGGAAGGCGTCGAAGCTAACGACGCGGTCAACGTCAGCCAGTTGAACGCGGCGATTTCCGGCGTCGTCAACAACATCGTGGTCAACACCGCCAACCCGTTCTTTAGCGCGGAGGGCGACACCGGCAGCGAAAGCGCAGTCTCGTCCGGCACACACTCGGTCGCTTCGGGTGCGGGCGCTCAGGCGACCGGGCAGAACGCGATTGCGATCGGCGCGAATGCCGCCGCAAGCGGCGTGAACACCGCGGCGCTTGGCTCCGCAGCGGTCGCGACCGGCGCCAACGCCACCGCAGTCGGCGCAGCGGCCACCGCAAGCGCCGATAATGCCGTCGCACTCGGTCAGGGGTCGGTCGCGGACCGAGCTAACTCTGTGTCGGTAGGGGTCGCAGGCGGAGAACGGCAGATCACGAATGTCGCAGCCGGCGTGCAGGGCACCGACGCCGTCAACGTCAACCAGCTACAGCAAAGCGTGAGCGGCGCAGTTAGCCAGGCAAACAGCTATACCAACGACCAGATCCGCTCGGCGCGTCGCGACGCGTATGGCGGCACGGCATCGGCTCTTGCCATGGCGGGGCTGCCGCAAGCGGTGTTGCCGGGTCACGGCATGGTTGCGATGGCTGGGGGCACCTATGCAGGTCAGTCGGCACTCGCGATCGGTGTCTCGCAACTGTCGGATACGGGCAAGTGGGTCTACAAACTGCAGGGCACCACCGATTCGCGCGGGCAGTTCGGCGCTTCGATCGGCGCCGGTATGCATTGGTAAAAGCGCGTCGTGGGCCGGACGATCCTGAAGGCGGTGCAAGCCAGACCACATCGTTCGGTCGCAGCCATGGCAGCGAGCGCGGGTCCTGAACCAGCCCGCGTTTTTGCGCGAAGGCTTTTCCAGAATGGAAGCCGTCGCGCGCTTTTTTTCAGTGCCGCTCGCGCAGCGAGCATGTCCCAGCCTACCGCTGCATCGCCTCCCAAACCTTATACAGGCGCTTCACTGACACCGGCATCGGCGTGCGCAACTCCTGCGCGAACAACGAAATCCGCAGTTCTTCCAGCAGCCAGCGAAACTCCGAGAGACGCGGGTCCAGCACGCCGCCTCGCTGCGCAACCGCGCGCTGATAGTTTTGCGACAGCGGCTGGAACTCGGCGAACTGTCGGGCGTCGCGTGCGGGGTCTGCCCTCAGTTTGTCGATGCGCAGCGCAATGCCCTTCAGGTAGCGCGGAAAATGCGCGAGTTGCTGATACGGTGTATCCACGACAAAGCGCTTGCCGATCAGCGCATCGAGCTGGCCCTGCATGTCGGCATACGCAGCGGCGAACGACTTCGCCTGCACGAGTTTTTTCGTGACGGCCGCGTACTCCGCGAGAATCTGACCCACCAGGCGCGCAATCTCCTGCGCCAGCAACGTCAGCCGGGTGCGCCCCTCGTCGCGGCGCGCGTGAAAACTGGCGTCATCGTCGGGCAACGGTTCCTGCAGACAGGCTCGATCGAGCGCAGTGTCGATCAGTTGGTCACGCAACGCTTCCTGGGTGCCGCGCGGCATGAACTGCATTGCCATTTCGCGCAAACCCGGCAGGTTCTTTTCGAGATATTTGATCGGTTCTTTCAGTTGCAGCGCGAAAAGCCGGCGCAATCCGGCGCGGTGAATGCGCGCGGCTTCGTCGGGCGAATCGAACACCTCGACGTCGCAATGCGTGCCGCGGTCGACCAGCGCGGGATAGCCGAACAGCGTCTGGCCGCCGCGGCGGATTTCAAGCAACTCGGGAAGCTTGCCGAAATTCCAGGTGGTAAGGTTTTCGTACAGCGCGGTGCCATGCCCACCCTTCGGCGGCGCGGTCTGCGGACCACCCGCCGCCACGCCCTTGCCGGCTGCCGCCGAATCACGCGGGCTGCCCGCCGCGCCTCGCGCCTGCGCAGGCGGCGCGATTCCACCGCCGCCTGCGTCGGCCAATGCCGCGCCTGCCGCGCTCGACGCGATCTTCTGGAAATGCTGCTGCGCCTGCCCGCCGAGTTCGGCGCGCAGTTGCGACAGATTGCGCCCCATCGCGAGCTGTCGCCCGTGCTCGTCGACGACCTTGAAGTTCATGAACAGATGCGGCGGCAGCGTTTCGAGCTTGAAGTCCGACTGCTTCAATGCAACCTGCTTCTGCTCGCGCACATCGGCGATCAACGACTCGAGCAAACCACCCGCACCGAAGCGCGGCCCGGCATGCCGGTCGACGAAACCCGCCGCATACTCGGGCAGCGGCACGCAATGCCGCCGCAACTTCTGCGGCAAGGACTTGAGCAACAGTTGCGATTTCTCTTTCAGCATGCCGGGCACGAGCCATTCGCAACGCCGCGCGTCGACCTGGTTCAACGCGTAGAGCGGCACGGCGAGCGTCACGCCGTCGCGCGGCGAGCCCGGCTCGAAGTGGTACGTGAGCGTCATCTCGACGCCCGCCATCGTCATCCGTTTCGGGAACAGGTCGGTTGTTACACCGGCGGCTTCGTGCCGCATCAGATCGTCGCGTGACAGGTACAGCAGGCGCAGCTTGTCTTCCGGCTGGCCGCTCTTCTTCAGTTCGTCGCGATACCACCGCTCGAACGACGCGCCGGTATAAATGCCTTTCGGCAACGCCTCGTCGTAGTACGCATAGATCAGCTCGTCGTCGACCAGCACGTCCTGACGGCGGGACTTGTGTTCGAGTTGCTCGATATCGGCAAGCAGCTTGCGATTGTGCGCGAAGAAAGCGAGCTTCGTCTCGAACTCGCCCTCCACCAGCGCGCCGCGAATGAAGAGCTCGCGCGCCCGCGCCGGATCCTGTTTGCCGAAACTCACGCGCCGCCGGTTGTAGATCGGCAGACCGTACAGCACCGCGCGCTCGTAAGCGGACACCTGCGCGGCGCGTTTTTCCCAATGCGGCTCCGAAAGCGATTTTTTCAGCAGGTGCGCACCGATTTTCTCAATCCACTCTGGCTCGATCCTGGCAATGCAGCGCGCGTACAGGCGGCTCGTCTCGACCAGTTCGGCGGCCATCACCCACTTTCCCGCTTTCTTGACGAGCGCCGAGCCCGGCCACAAATAGAACTTGATGCCGCGCGCGCCGAGGTAGTACGGCTCGTCGTCGGCTTTCAGACCGATGTTGCCGAGCAGGCCCGTGAGCAGCGCGAGATGGATCTGTTCGAAAGTCGCTTGCGCGTCGTTCAGACGCCAGCCGTGCTCGCGCACCACGGTCAGCAGTTGCGAATGCACGTCTCGCCATTCGCGCAGCCGCAATTGCGACAGAAAATTCTTGCGGCATTCCTCGTGCAACTGCTTGTTCGACTTCTTGTGCGCGATCGCCTCTTCGAACCAGTTCCAGATGTTCAGCCACTGCAGGAATTCGGAGCGCTCGTCGGCAAAGCGACGATGCGCCTGGTCCGCCTGTTCCTGCGCTTCGATCGGCCGGTCGCGCGGGTCCTGCACCGACAGCGCGCTCGCGATGATCAGCACTTCCTTTAACGCCTGCTGGTCGCGCGCGGCCAGAATCATGCGGCCGACGCGCGGATCGAGCGGCAGACGCGCGAGTTCGCGGCCAAGCGGCGTGAGCTGGTTGTCATCGTCGACGGCGCCCAGTTCGTTCAGCAATTGATAGCCGTCGGCAATGGCGCGGCCGGGCGGCGGCTCGATGAACGGAAACGTTTCGATCGCCGTCAGATGCAGCGACTTCATGCGCAGAATCACCGAGGCGAGCGACGAACGCAAAATCTCCGGATCGGTGAATCGCACGCGGCTCTGGTAATCGCTTTCTTCGTAAAGGCGGATGCAGATGCCGTCCGCGACGCGGCCGCAGCGCCCTGCCCGCTGGTTCGCGGCAGCCTGCGAAATCGCTTCCAGCTGCAACTGCTCGACCTTGTTGCGGTACGAGTAGCGCTTCACGCGCGCGAGGCCCGTGTCCACCACATAGCGGATGCCCGGCACCGTCAGCGACGTTTCGGCCACGTTGGTCGCGAGCACGATGCGCCGCGCGTTCGACGTGCGGAACACGCGCTCCTGCTCGGCCGCCGAAAGACGCGCGAAGAGCGGCAGGATTTCCGTATGCGGCGGATGGTGTTTGCGCAGCGCCTCGGCAGCGTCGCGAATTTCGCGCTCGCCGGGCAGAAACACGAGCACGTCGCCGGGGCCTTCGCGGCAGAGTTCGTCGACCGCGTCGACGATGGCTTCCATCAGATCGCGGTCGGTCTCGCGCTGGGTCTTCGGCCTGTCGTTGCGAGACGACGCAGCCTGGGTGCCTTCCGCCGCTTTCACCGCGGGGCTGTCTTCCGCGACCGGCCGGTAGCGCACTTCGACCGGGTACAGACGGCCGCTCACCTCGAT
Organism: Paraburkholderia sp. PREW-6R; assembly: GCF_039621805.1. Taxonomy (NCBI): domain Bacteria; kingdom Pseudomonadati; phylum Pseudomonadota; class Betaproteobacteria; order Burkholderiales; family Burkholderiaceae; genus Paraburkholderia; species Paraburkholderia sp. PREW-6R. Next base: position 2,133,337 of record NZ_CP155073.1, read on the forward strand.
CACCGGCGCCGGCTTGTCGTCGCTGCCGAAGTGGCGCGCAAAGCGGTCTGCGTCGATCGTCGCCGACGTGACGATCAGCTTCAGATCCGGACGCTTCGCGAGAATTTCCTTCAGATAGCCGAGCAGAAAATCGATGTTGAGGCTGCGTTCGTGCGCCTCGTCGATGATCAGCGTGTCGTACGCCTTCAGCAGCGGATCGGTTTGCGTTTCGGCAAGCAGAATGCCGTCCGTCATCAATTTGACGGACGCACCCGGCGACAGGTTGTCGGTGAAACGCACCTTGTAGCCGACCACTTCGCCGAACGGCGTGCCGAGTTCCTCCGCGATGCGACGGCCCGTCGCCGACGCGGCAATCCGGCGCGGCTGCGTGTGACCGATCAGACCGGAACCGCCCGCACCGAGGCCACGGCCGAGTTCGAGGCAGATTTTCGGAAGCTGGGTGGTCTTGCCCGAGCCGGTCTCGCCCGAGACGATCACCACCTGATGGCCGGCAATCGCCCGCGCGATTTCTTCGCGACGGGCGGAAACCGGTAGGGCTTCGGGAAACGTGATCGGCGGAACCGGATTCGGCTCGACCACACGCGGCATGGGCCGTTCACGTGGAGCGCGCGGCTCACGCGCGGCCGGCGGCGTGTCGCGGTTTGCGCCGCGCGCACGGCGGCGTCGGGCGTTGCCGGCGCCCGGTTGATCGACGGCGGGCGCCGGATTCTCGTTCGCCGGAGCGGGACTTTTGGGTACATTCGACATGGGGGCGCATTATAATCCCCGGCATGAATTCCCAAACCGACCTCGTCCCCGCGCCCGCGAGCGTTCCGGCCCCTGCCGCAGCACCGGAAGATCTCGCCCAGCATGCGCAATTCGTCGACTGGATGCGCTCAGTCGCCCCCTATATCCATGCATTCCGCAACAAGACCTTCGTCGTCGGTTTTGGTGGCGAGGTGGTGCATCAGGGGCTGCTGAATGCACTCGTCTCCGACATCGCGCTGTTGCAGGCCATGGGCATCCAGATCGTGCTGGTGCATGGCTCGCGTCCGCAGGTCGAAGAGCAGATGAGTCTGCACGGTGTCGAGTCCGAGTTTTCGCACGGCATGCGCATTACCGACGCGCGTGCGCTCGAGTCCGCGAAAGAAGCCGCCGGCGAAGTGCGTCTGGATATCGAGGCCGCAATTAGCCAGGGCCTGCCGAACACACCCATGGCACACGCGCACATCAGCGTGGTGTCGGGCAACTTCGTCACTGCGCGGCCGGTCGGCATTCTGGACGGCGTCGACTTCCAGCATACCGGCGTGGTGCGCAAGATCGACGCGGATTCGATCCGCCATTCGCTTGCGAGCCGCAAGCTGGTGCTGCTGTCACCGCTTGGCTTCTCGCCGACCGGTGAAGCATTCAATCTGGCCATGGAAGACGTGGCGTCGGCCGCCGCGATCGCATTGCGCGCCGACAAGATCGTGTTCCTGACCGAAACGCCGGGCCTGATGGAAGCCACTGAAGAAGGTCCCGAGCTGGTCCGCGAACTGTCGCTCGACGACGCGTACAAGTTGCACGAAAGCGGCGAAGTCACCGGCGACGCTGGTTTCTATCTCAAGCATTCAATCCGCGCGTGCCGCGGCGGCGTGGCGCGGGCGCACATCATCCCTTACGCGCTCGACGGCAGCTTGCTGCTCGAACTGTTTCTGCACGATGGCGTGGGCACCATGATCTCGTACGAGAACCTGGAAAGCCTGCGCGAAGCCACGCCGGACGATGTCGGCGGCATTCTCGCGCTGATCGAGCCGCTCGAATCGGATGGCACGCTGGTGCGGCGCGGCCGGCATCAGATCGAGCGCGACATCGACCATTTCTCGGTAATCGAGCACGATGGCGTGCTGTTTGGCTGCGCGGCGCTCTACCCGTACACGCAGGAGCGCATCGGCGAGATGGCGTGCCTGACGGTCGCACCCGAGGCGCAGGGCACCGGCGACGGCGAGCGCCTGCTCAAACGCATCGAGCAGCGCGCCCGCGCGCGCGGCCTGACACGCATTTTCGTCCTCACCACGCGCACCGAGCACTGGTTCCTCAAGCGAGGCTTCGTCAAGGTGACGGTCGACGACCTGCCGGAAGACCGTCGCCGGCTCTACAACTGGCAGCGCAAGTCGCTCGTGCTGATGAAACAGCTCTGAGCGCCCTCATATTAAGCCGACTGGCAAGCCAGTCGGCAATCCGGTATTTTTTATTGGGCCGGAGCAGGCACTCAAGCACCCGCTCCAGTCGACACAGGAGAAGCACAGCATGACTCGTATGGTTCAATGCGCGAAGCTCGGCAAGGAAGCCGAAGGCCTCGATTTTCCGCCGCTGCCCGGCGAACTCGGCAAGCGGATCTACGAAAGCATTTCGAAGGAAGCCTGGCAGGCGTGGCTCAAGCAGCAGACCATGCTCATCAACGAAAACCGGCTGAACATGGCGGATCCGCGAGCCCGCCAGTATCTGATGAAGCAGACGGAAAAGTTTTTCTTCGGCGAAGGCGCCGATACCGCGCAAGGTTACGTGCCGCCCTCGGCCTGAATTGACCTGTCACGCAGTGTGCGCGGAGGTGAACGTCCGCACGAAAAAATCCGCGCCGCGAGCGCGGATTTTTTTCGTCCGTCAGGGTCTGCCCGGCGCAGTCGAAACCGGCCGCAAAAGGCAAACAGAAACTGTGCTGGACCGTCCATCTGCTGCTACTTTTGAGCCCTTGTTTCAGACCGCCGATCGTACGCAATGCCCCGCCCCATAAGGGATTACACAGATTGCCCTGACCGCTGGTCAGACCATGGGTTTGCACGATCCTCAGCTATCGTGCTAACATGTCCACCGTTCCAACAGCAATTCACCTTCATTCTGGTTTCTTTTGAATCGGATTCGCGCAGGTTTTTACAGTGGTTCATGGCGCACCTGATTGAAATAGAACTGTTTTAACAAGAAGGCTCGTCGGTCTATTTTTCGCTTGTTGCTGCGCCGGGAGGCTGCGGCGCGGGCGGCGAATAAAGCACCGGCCTTTTTCGTTTCAAGCCTTCCCGTGGCGCATGCGGGCTGCCCAGCTCCAAGCTGAGCCAACTCCGGCGTCCTCATGCACCTGCCCCCCTTCCACGGCCACGCAGGTGCAACAGTCAGCACAATCTAGACGAGTGTTTTTTCGCGACCTGCATCGCGAGGCACGGGCGTTGTGTTCTGCTTTTCTGCGCCCCACTTTATCGCCGTTGACGGCGAAAGAGACGCCATCGCCCAGCTTGCGAAACTGCACTTCCCAGCAACCGTGGCGGAACGTTCATGCGCACCATGAGTTTCGTCGCAGTCATTGGAGTTTTCACCTTGACCGCTTCCAGCAACGGCTTCTGGCGACACAAAAAAGAACAACAACGCCTTTCTCTCGACGACATCACCGTCGTCGACAAATCACTACTCAAGCGTGCAGTGGGCGCGATGGCGCTCGGCAACGCAATGGAATGGTTCGACTTCGGCGTGTACAGCTATATCGCCGTCACACTCGGCAAAGTCTTTTTCCCATCGGCGAGTCCGGCCGCGCAGCTGATCGCCACCTTCGGCACATTCGCCGCGGCGTTCCTCGTGCGCCCGGTCGGCGGCATGGTGTTCGGGCCGCTCGGCGACCGCATCGGCCGCCAGCGCGTGCTCGCGATGACCATGATCATGATGGCGCTCGGCACTTTCGCGATCGGCCTGATTCCGAGCTACGCGTCGATCGGAATCTTCGCACCGGTGCTGCTGCTCGTCGCCCGGCTCGTGCAGGGGTTCTCGACCGGCGGCGAGTACGGCGGCGCTGCCACCTTCATTGCGGAATTTTCGACGGACAAACGCCGCGGCTTCATGGGCAGCTTCCTCGAATTCGGCACGCTGATCGGCTATGTGCTCGGCGCGGGCACGGTTGCCGTGCTTACCGCTACGCTGTCGCATGACGCGCTGCTCACGTGGGGCTGGCGTGTGCCGTTTCTGATCGCGGGCCCGCTTGGTCTGGTGGGTCTGTATATCCGGATGAAGCTCGAAGAAACACCCGCGTTCAAAAAGCAGGCCGAGGAACGCGAAGCCGAAGACAAGGCGCTGCCGAAGCACTCGTTCCGCGAATTGCTGATGCAACAATGGAAGCCGTTGTTGCTGTGCGTCGGTCTCGTGCTGATCTTCAACGTCACCGACTACATGGCGCTCTCATATCTGCCGAGCTACCTGTCGGCCACGCTGCACTTTAACGAAACGCATGGCCTCTTTCTCGTGCTGGCCGTGATGGTGCTGATGATGCCGATGACGCTCGCCGCCGGCCGCCTGTCCGACACGATCGGCCGCAAGCCGGTGATGCTGTTCGGCTGCGTGGGTCTCTTTGCGCTGTCGATTCCGGCGCTGCTGCTGATCCGTATGGGTACCGTCGTGCCGGTGTTCGCCGGCCTGATGATTCTTGGCGTGCTGCTGTCGTGCTTTACCGGCGTGATGCCGTCGGCGCTGCCGGCGCTGTTTCCGACCCGAATCCGTTACGGCGCGCTGGCCATTGGCTTCAATATTTCGGTATCGCTGTTCGGTGGCACGACCCCGCTGATGACCGCGTGGCTGGTCGATCGCACCGGTAATCTGATGATGCCCGCGTACTACCTGATGGGCGCGTCGCTGATCGGTATCGTGTCGGTGATCGCGTTGCGTGAAACGGCTCGCAAGCCGCTGCTCGGCTCGGGTCCGTGCGTCGCCACGCGCGCCGAAGCGCATGCCGTGCTGCGCGGCGAACGTGAAGCGCAGGAAATGGATGAGCGATATGCGGCCACCGCTACCGCGCGTGCGTGAGAACGGCTGATCGCGGTAAGCGTCCGTCGCAGCCGACGTAACAAAAACATGAGCTCGCTCTAATACGGCTCGAACAACAGGCGTCGATCAGAAGACAAATCGGGCCGGCAAGCAATTGCCGGTCCGATTTTTTATGCAACGAGCGATTCGAAACTCGCACGGGCGTCTGCCCCTTCGACGATCAGCATGCCTGCGGAGATCGGTAATTTGAAGCGCCGGGGGCCGGCGCTGCCGGGATTGACGAACAGCACGCCGTCGCGCTCGCTGATAGCCGGCTTGTGCGAATGGCCGGTGATCACCACGCCAATCCCGTCGCTGCGCAGGTTGGCACCGACATCCGCGATATCGTGCACGACGAGAACCGTCACCTGCTGGACCGTGAGCTTCGCGTGCGTCGGCAGCGCGCGAGCCCAGTCGCCCGTGTCGTTGTTGCCGCGCACCGCGGTGACGGGCGCGATCGCTTTCAGCGCATCGAGCACCGCTTCATGGCAGATGTCGCCCGCGTGGATGATCGCGTCGCAGTCCGCGAGGTAACGAAGCGCTTCTGGACGGACGAGGTTGTGCGTGTCGGAGATCAGGCCGATTTTCGTACGCGTGGGTGTTGAAGTGGATGCGGTCATGCGGGCAGTATCGGGCAAAACGGCGCGACGTGCGCGCCATGAACTGCTACGGCTCAATCGGCCGACCGCTGGCCGGCCAGTTCGCCCGCCACGGCCCGCGCGGCCCGCAACGTGCGCCTGCCGCCGATCATCCGTCTCGTTGCGCCCTGCACGATCACCGACACGGCGCATGCAATCGCGAAACTGATCCACACGCCATAGCGCGGCAGCAGCATCGCAGTCACGGCGAAAAAGGCGGCGAACGAAGCACGGCCGATCACCATGCCGCGCACCAGCAGCGCGACGAAGTCCGCGCCATGCGCGCGCTGCGCCGACACCGCAAGCACGCTGCCGAGCAGCGGAAACACCGACAGTAGCCCGCTCCAGGTTGCGCCCATCGAGGTGGACAAAGTCGTCACGGCAAGCGTCAGCACCGCGCCGGCAAGCATGCGCGCAATCAGATCGCCGAGCCTGAGCCGCGCGGCGGGCAAATGTCCGGACACGCGCGGCAAGCCACCTTGCGACACCGCCACAGCGGCACACGCGACCATCAGCGCCCACCCGAGTCCGTGGGGCAGCCGCGTGAGCAACGCCGCGACACCCGCCCAGCCCGCCATGCCGGCCACGAGCGCCGTCGGCCACGCGACGCGCCGGCAGGTCCACGCATAAACGAAGTTGAACGCTTCCGACGCGGCAATCGCGGCGATCGACGCCGCCGACGCAAGCGCCGCGAACGCCGGACTGCGTTCGAGCGCGAGCAACAGCACGATCGGGCCGGCGACCACCGGCAGCCCGGCGAGCCAACCCGCCACCGACGGCCCCCACACGCGCCCCGCTACGGTCAGCGCGGCGAGAAACGCGGGCACGAGCGCAAGTTTGAACGCGAGCAGCACGCTCATGCTTCCAGCAGGTGTTCGATCCGGCGATCGGGAATCAGCCACCATGCGGCGGCCAGCGCATAGAGCGCGGCCGAGATCCAGGGCGCGGCGAAAGCGAGCACGATACCCGCGAGATAGATCACGACCGACACCTTGCCTTTGAAGTCGTTGCCGACTGCCTTTGCAATCGTCGACTCGCGGCCATGTTCGCGGATCAGCGCACGGGTCAGAATGAAGTACGCGATGGCGGACATGAACAGAATGACGCCATACAGCGCGGTCGGCCACGCCGCCAGATGATTTTCACCGGCCCAATGCGTGACGGCGGGCAGCAGCGACAACCAGAACAGCAGATGCAGGTTCGCCCATAGCACCGCGCCGTTGACCTTCTGCACGGCATGGAACATGTGGTGATGGTTGTTCCAGTAAATACCGACGTAGATAAAGCTCAGCACATACGCGCAAAACACCGGAATCACGGGGCGCAGCGACGCGAGGTCATAGCCTTCCGGCACCTTCAGTTCGAGCACCATGATCGTGATGATAATGGCGATCACGCCATCGCTGAAGGCTTCGACGCGCCCTTTTCCCATCGGTCGGCTTCCTGGTGATGAAATACGGTGAGGCGCACAGCCCGCCCGCGTGCTTGCGGACAACCCGCGCCGCTGCCGATTATCGGCGATGCCCTCACGCTTTGTCGATCACAGGCCCCTGCATTACATCGCGTGAAACGCCGGAGCACCCTTACTTCAAAGGCTTCAGACCATCCAGCAAGGTCGGCACCAGTTCGCTGATGGTCGGATGAATATGCATCGCGTATTGCAGCACCGGATACGGCGCCCCGGCCGTCATCATGTCGATGAACGTGTGGATCGCTTCGTCGCCCTCGATGCCGTGAATCGCCGCGCCGAGAATCTGTTGGGTTTGCGCATCGACGAGCGCCTTCATGAAGCCGTCGGTTTCGCCGCGCTCGCGGGCGCGGCCCACGCGCGTCATCGGCATCGTGGCGATCAGCGCGTCGCGTCCCGACTCGCGCACCTGCGCCTCCGACATGCCGACGCGCGCGAGCGGCGGATCGACGAACACCGCGTACGCCATGATCCGCGTATCGGCGCTGCGCGAGCCGCTGTGCATGCCGCTGTCCTCGTCGCTGCGCGCGCCGCTGTGCATGCCGCTGCGTACGCCGCTGCGCACGCCCCCATCCAGCAGATTCGCCGCGACGATCTGGAAGTCGTCATAGGACGTATGCGTGAAAGCGCCGCGCCCGTTCACGTCGCCGATCGCCCAGACGCCCGGCACGTTGGTGCGCAGCTGACCGTCGACGGGAATGATTCCGTGCCGGTCGGTCTGGATGCCGGCGGCGTCGAGACCGAGGTCGTCGGTATTCGGCTCGCGGCCGGTGGCAAACAGCAGGTGCGACGCTTCGAGCGCCGGAATGTTCTGCTCGAAGCCAATGCACACGTCGTTCTCATGATGCGGATGCGGTTCGACGCGCGAGGGCTGCACGCCGAACATGAACTCGACGCCTTCACGCGCGAGCACGGTGTGCACCGACTCGGCGAAGTCCGCGTCTTCGCGGCTCAGAATGCGCTCGCCGCGCACTAGCACCGTCACACGGCTGCCGAAACGGCGAAAGATCTGCGCGAATTCGAGCGCGATATAACTTGCGCCCACGATCACCAGATGGGCTGGCAACTCGGTCAGCTCAAGCAGACTGGAATTCGTGTAAAAGCGGATGCGCTCGAGACCCGGCAGCGGCGGCACGACCGCGCGCATGCCGGTGTTGATGAAGATTTCGTCTGCGCTCAGCTCGGTGAGCGGCGTGTCGTCCGGCGTGCTGATCGCAAGCGAATGCGGACCGGTAAAGCGCGCGTGGCCCTGAAACACGGTGACGTTATCCGCGCCGCGCAGCCATTTTTCGACGCCGTCGCGCGAACCGCCGATGATTTTGTCCTTGCGCGCCTTGACCGCCGCCAGATCGACGGCAATCGTTCCGCTGATCTGCACGCCGAGGTCCGCCGCGTGACGCGCCACGTGCGCGGCTCGCGCGCTAGCCACATACGATTTTGTCGGTGTGCACCCCACGTTCACACATGTGCCGCCGAAAGCTCCCCGTTCCACCACCGCCGTCTCGCGTCCGCTTTTGCCGAGCCGCACGGCGAGTGGCGCGCCGCCTTGTCCCGTACCGATCACAATGGCGTCGAAATGCTGTGGCATGGCAATTCTCCCGAGGCGTGGACGATGGTCGTAGCATCTTACCCTCGACGCCCTGGATTGCCCCTGGAAGCTGCCGCTTGCGCTTACGCGTGGCAGTACGCGGCGCAGATCAGTTCGCGCGAACGTTGCAATGCGGCCTGCGCGCCGCGCGTGGCCACGACCCAGCCGACCTGGCCGAGGTTGAAGTCCTGCGACACCATCACCTGCATAAGGGCGACCATCGGTAGAACCACCTCCGGCCGGTATAACTGGTTTCTGATCAACGCTGACATGACTGCTCCGTTGCGCAGCACCGCTTCGGCGCCACGCTCAAACTACGTTTCGATGGGAGCATTCTAGGGAGTGAGAGCGCCTGGATAAATACCGCGAACGCGAAGGCAGTTGTCCGTGAAACAGAACAATCGGGCGCACTGGACCGCGCAGACGCAGACGCGTACGCAGATGCGGGACATGCCGGGACCCGCGTGCCACGCGCGGGCGCAGCCCGCCGCGCCGCGCCCGCGATCAGGTCGGCGTGGCTTCCTTCATCCTGGCGTCATGGAGACTGCGCGCATAGGCGCTCGCTCCGACCGGGCGGCTGTAGAAGTAGCCCTGTTGCTTGTCGCAAGCGATCGAGCGCAGAAAATCCGCCTGCGCTGCCGTTTCGACGCCTTCGGCGGTCACGTTCATGCCGAGCGAGTGCGCCATCGCCACCACGGCCTGTGTGATCGCAATCGAATCGCGATGATCCGGCAGTCCGGCGACAAACGAGCGATCGATCTTCAGATTGTGCAGCGGGAAGCGCTTCAGATACGACAGCGACGAGTAGCCGGTGCCGAAGTCGTCGACGGAAATGCGCACGCCCATGTCGGTCAGCGCGCTCAGCATCGGCATCACGGATTCGCTGTCGCTCATCAGCAGCCGTTCGGTGATTTCCAGCTCCAGCGCCGACGGCTCCAGCCCCGTGCGCGCGAGGCAGCGCTGAATGCGCTCCAGCAGGCCGTCATTGAACTGACGCGGCGACAGGTTCACCGCAACGACCAGATCCGGCGCGATCGTGCGGCGCCATTGCGCAATCTGTTCGCACGCGCGCCTGAGCACCCAGTCGCCGATCTCGACGATCAGACCCGCGTCCTCGGCAACCGGCACGAACTCCGCCGGCGACACGTTGCCGAGTTCGCCGTTATGCCAGCGCAGCAGCGCTTCCGCGCCGATCGTGCGGCCGTCCTGACTGTCGACGATCGGCTGGTACACGAGACTCAGCTCGTCGGACGCGAGTGCACGTCGCAGCGACTGCTCGATCGTGAAGCGGCGCTGCAGATGCTGATTCAGCTCCGCGGTGAAGAACTGGAAGTTGTTCCGCCCGCGCTGCTTTGCGTGATACATCGCTGAATCGGCGTTGCGCATCAGCGTGGCGACGTCCTGGCCATCTTCGGGAAAAAGGCTGATGCCAATCGACGCGCCCAGGTAGTAATCGTTGCCCGCTACCGCGAACGGCTCCGCAATCAGATCGAGAATGCGGCGCGCCAGCCCGATCAGATGCCCGGTGTTCCCGTATGCACTCACCACGATCACGAACTCGTCGCCGCCGACCCGCGCGAGCGTATCCATGCGCCCGGTACAGACCGCGAGGCGTTCGGCGACGCTGCACAGCAACGCGTCGCCCGCTTCGTGGCCGGCCGTGTCGTTGACCTTCTTGAAGCCGTCCAGATCGACGAACAGCACCGCCACGCTCGCCATCTGGCTCGTGCCGCCGAGCGTCACCGGCGCAAACAGATCGCGCATGCGTTCGGTGAGATAGGCACGGTTGTAGAGGCCCGTCAGCGAATCGCGGGTGGCGAGGAATTTGAGCTGAAGCTGCGCCTCGCGAACCGGGCCGATGTCGGTGAACGAAATCAGCACCGAACGCGGTTCGGTGTCGCCCGGGCCGATGATCGGCACGACGTTTTCGGTGATCCAGACGACGTTGCCGTCGATCAGTTCGAGGCCCACGGTCACGCCGAGCAGCGGCTTGCCGGTCGCCAGCGCCCGCTGGGTCGGGTGCTCGCTCGTCTCCATGATCGTCCCGTCCTCATGGAGCGCGCGCGTGATCACGGTCCGTATGCTGTGCCCGACGATCTGCGGACCGGCGCGCAGGATGCGCTGCGCGCTCGGATTGCAGGCAAGCACCTGGCCGTCGCATGACTGCACGATAATGCCCTCGATCAGATGATCGACGACCAGCCGGTGATGCTCTTCACTGCGCGCCAGGCGCTGCGCCATGGCGTCCTGATGGACAGCAAGGCCGACGCTGCTGCCGATGTCGCGCAACATCGCCTCTTCGCGCGGGTCCGGGCGGCGCGGCATGCGGTGATAGACCGCGAATGCACCGAGCAGCACGCCGGCATCGTTTTCGAACGGCACCGACCAGCACGCACGCAGGCCGACCGGCAATGCCAGATGCCGGTACTCGGCCCACAGCGGATCGGTCTCGATGTCTTCGACCACGACGAGACGCCGCTCATACAGGGCCGTGCCGCACGAACCCACGCCCGGGCCGATTGCGACGCCGTCGATCGCGGCACTGAAATGCGCGGGCAGCGACGGCGCGCCGCCCACCCGCATGTGCCTGCCGTCGGCATCCAGCAGCAGAATCGAACAGGATGCGCCGCCGCCAATGAGCGCCTCGGCGCGGCGGCAGATTTCGTCGAGCAGTTCGGGCAGCGGCGTGTTGCGCGTGATCAGACGCAGCACGCTGCGCTTTGACGCAAGGACTGCTTCGGCCAGTTCGGGCCGGTCGTGCGCGGCGCCGGGCGCGGCCCCGGCCGAGTCATCTGATGTCGCTTCGAAAGTCATAATGCGCTCCCCCCTCTGAACATCGGCAGGTCAGTGTACGCGGCACACCGGGGTTTACGCCAAGCGAGCGCAGAATGTCAGGCGGCCCAGGCGCATGGCGGTGGCGGTGGCGGCACGGCGCCGAACAACCGCGTATCCGGACGTTCGTGCTAAACACTAACCATATTTCAGACGTTTCGCCCTGGTCCGGCTGCGATGGCCGTGAGCCGGCACTCCTGTCGCGCGGTCTCCGATGCTGTTGCGCTGACGGTTGCTCCATCGGTTCTCCACCTGTTCCATCGCTCGCGGTCAACCTGCGCGACCGGCCTCTCCAGCCAGTCTTCGGCCGCGAGCGTACCACCCTTAGCCGCTGCAACTGTCCGATGCGGCCGCGTCCAGCGTGAATCCGCGGGCCGTACTGTCGGAAGCGATCGAAGCAAGACAAAACTGCCGTAGTTACGTGCATCGCTACACGGAGCGTAACGGCGTAGAGGTTCACGGCTACGAATTTTAGCCGCCCGGCCTGTTGCCGCCGCCCTCACGACCACCGCCTCCGCCTTCGTGGCCGCCGCCCTGTGGTGGACCGCCCTGCGGACGGCCACCCGCATTGCCTTGCGGCGGTCCACCTTGCGGACGGCCACCCGCATTGCCCGGTGGGGATCCACCTTGCGGACGGCCACCCGCATTGCCCGGTGGGGATCCACCTTGCGGACGGCCACCCGCATTACCCGGCGGCGGACCCGGCGGCCTGCTGCCGCCGTTGCCCGGCGGCGGCCCCGGCGGACGTCCGCCTCCATATCCTGGCCCCGATCCCGGCGGCTTGCCGCCCCCATGACCCGGCCCGCCGGGCGGCCGTCCCGCACCGGGACGCGGCGGAGGTGGCGGCGGATGATTCGCCCAGCGCGACTGCTGGTTATACCAGGGGCGGCCGCGATAATAATTGCCCCAATAGGTGCCGATCGAGAACGTCACGATAGGCAGGCCGATCACCGTGCCATAGTTCATCACCGGCACATTGCTACCTTGATACGGATAGATGAGGCTTCCGGCGTACGCCCAGCCGCGCAGATTCGGCGCCGCGATATCGCACCACTGATAGTTGCTCAGACAGCCCATCACAGTCACCGGCACGCCTCGCGGCAACTGGGTCACGACCGGGTAGTCGGAAGCCGGCCCCGCCCGCACATTGACAGGAACGTTCGTATAAGCCTGGGACTGTGCACTGGCGAATGTGGGCAGCGCCAGCAAACCAGCCGCGTAGATGGATCGAAGGAGTTGTTGTTTCATTCTCTCTCCCGTTGCAGTCGGCTTCGCGGTGCGAGCCCGAACGCAGGTGTGTCGATGAAGTGCCCCGGTTTGAAGGTGCGGGTCACGCTGCGCGCGATGCCCGCACCGTCCGCCTTTGCACGGCGCGTGCCTGGCAGCGGGCCGCAGATCGGGTTCTTCTGAACTTCCAGGCCCTTTATGCCGCCTGGATCAAAAGCCCTCGCAAGATTTTGTAATGGCCTGTTGGAAGTCACGTGTTTTCCACCCTCTGCCCCGGCGCGGGCTGGATAATTATCGAGTGCATGAAAAACCACTCACTGCCTGACCACGCCATGACACTCCGCCCACTGCGCACCATCCGCCCCGCGTTGACTCTCATCGCCGCGCTGGCGCTCGTACTGGAACCGGCCCACGCAACCAGCTTCGACTGCAGCAAAGGACGCTCGCTCACCGAGAAGATGATTTGCCATGACCCTGTCCTTTCGAAGCTCGACGACACGCTGGGCCGACTGTACTGGAAGGCGCGCCGCCAGCAGATGCACCCGAGCGAACGGCGAGCTTTTATCGCGGACAGCGACAGCAAGTGGGCGTGGCGCGAAGCACACTGCCTGGACATGTCGTGTGTCGGTGCGTGGTACGCGGCGCGTATCGGCGAGCTGAAACACCAGTTGGACGCTACCGGCACCGAAACGCCCGGAGCGACCCCGAGGACCCCGGGGATGCCGTTGCCCCTCGTGCCCCGCTCACCGCGCGGACCATCCGATCCTCCAACGCGCACCGCGCCGCCGCTGCCCGCATCGACGCAAACGGAGATCGCAACGCTGCAATGCACGGCCGCCGAGCCTGGCATCGTGATGAACCAGCCATGTCCAGCAGTGCTCCGGGAGACCGGCGGCCAGTGGCGGCACGCGACGCGCGACGCCGACTGGTTCTGCGGCGTCGCGACGCTGACGCCGCCGTCGCTATCCGTGGCGGCGCAGCCCGAAGGCGCTCAATAAACGCGAAGACACAGAGGCAAGCTGGACTAGACGTGAACGTACAAGGCACAGCGCCGGACAACGCCCTACCGGCTGCTCCAGAAGCGTCGCTGAACGTCCATGATCTCGCCTTCCACATCGGCCACCGGCCCGATGACTTCGACCGGTTTCTGGCAATGATCGAACACGTAGCGGCAATCCACGCTCATCGTCGGATTTTCGGCGTGATCGCCGGTGGCGGCCAGCAACTGTTTCTCCGTCATGCCGAACACCACACGGCCTATGTTGGCCCAATACATCGTTCCGGCGCACATGCAGCAGGGCTCGACCGACGTGTAGAGCGTGCAACTCCACAGGTAGGCCGGCGTGAAGTTCAGCGCCGCTACGCGCGCCAGCACCGATTCGGCATGATTCACCGTATCGACGTTGCCTTGCTCCATCAACACTGTTTCCTGGTCAGGTCCGACCAGCACCGCGCCGAACGGATGGTGGCCGAGCAGCGTCGCCCGCTCGGCCACGCGGCTCGAATGCCGCAGATGCCGCACGACCTGCTCGTGCGTGGGCGTCAAGCCCTGCGGCGGGTAGTCGGTCAGCGGGGCTGCGTCAGGATGGGTCGGCACGGTCAGGCTCACGGTCGTCTCCATGGATTAGGGATAGGTGACACCTGAGGCGATCTTACTTCGGCAGCGAACCATCCACGCCTTGCACGAACCAGTTCAGGCGCTGCAGTTCCGCATCGCTGAGCGATTTGCCGGCGGCGACCTTCACCGCGCCCGACTGGTCGCTGATCGGTCCCGCAAACGGGTCGAACTTGCCCGAGATGATGTCGTCGCGCTTCTGGCTCAGCGCTTTCTGCGCGGCCGGCGACACAGCGCCCGTGTTGATGTCCGCAAGGTCGATGGCCTTCTCTTTCAGGCCCCACCACACCGGCGTGCTGTTCCACGTATTCGCCATGACCGTGTCGACCAGATGGGTGTAATACACGCCCCAGTAAGTCACGCAGGCTCCGAGCTGCGCGTTCGGGCCAAACTTCTTCATGTCAGAGTCCCAACCGAACGCGTGCACTTTCTTCTGCTCGGCAGTCTGCATGGTTGCGGTCGAATCGGTGTTCTGGATCAGCACGTCGGCGCCCTGGCCAATCAGCGTCTCCGCTGCCTGCTTCTCGCGGCCCGGATCGAACCAGCTGTTGATCCACACCACCTTCACGCGCGCATTCGGGTTGACCGAGCGCGCACCCATCGTGAATGCATTGATGTTGCGAACCACCTCGGGCACCGGCACCGAGCCGACAAAGCCGAGTGTGTTGGATTTGGTCGTATAGCCCGCGACCAGTCCGGCCAGGTACGCGCTCTGATAGCTACGCACGTCATAGGTGCCGAAGTTCGCAGCCTTCTTGTAGCCGGTTGCGTGTTCGAAGACGGTGTCCGGGAAGTCCTTCGCGACCTTCAGTTCGAAGTCCTGGAAGCCGAAGCTCGTTCCCACCACGATCTTGTTGCCTTTGGACGCGAGGTCGCGGAACACCCTTTCCGAGTCCGCCGACTCCGGCACGTTCTCGACGCGAGTCACTTTCACCTTGTCGCCGAATTTTGCTTCGACTTCTTTCACGCCCTGCTCGTGCGCATAGGTCCAGCCGGCATCGCCCGGATTGCCGAGGTAGACGAACGCGATTCCGAGCGGCTGCGTGCCCGCTGCCACGGCGCTGAATGCGAGGGTCGCGCCGAGTGTCGCGGCAAGGACGGTCCGAACGGTTTTGATGCGCAGGCAAGAGCGCAACGCACGCGACAGCTTTGTGTTCATGGGTTCTCCGAATAGGGTTGGAATGGTCTGCCAGGGCGCCGGGCTGACCCTGACCAGGCTCCAGCATAGAGGGCCATATTCGAAAGACAATTTCAGCCGATAAAATTTTTTATTTTTGCGGCGTGGGTCACGACAACCGAATTTTGGCGACGTAAGCAAGCGGCGTGCGCCAAGCGGCGCCACGAGCGCTTCGCGCATGCGCGCGTGGCCCAATCGCCGAAGCCAGGCCGCCTTCTTTGCGGCCTTAGTTGGGTTTCGGCTCAGGGTCCACCGGATCGTCGCCGGCGGAATCGTCGTGCGCCGGATCGTCGCCCGGCAGACCGGCGCCGCCGAACAGTTCCGCGCAAAGCGCTTCGCCGGTTTCGCTCAGGCGCGCGCTGCCCGTGCCCTCCTCGTTAAACGCCGTGTGCACGAGACCGCTGTCCACCAGCGCCGTCAGTTGCCGGCGCAGTCCGCTCATCGGCACGCCAGCCTGCTTCGAGAGTCGGGCGAGCGACCACGCGCGACCTCGCGTGTCCCGATGCGCGCGCCACAGTTGCGTGAGGATCGCGAGCATGACCGGGTCGATTTCATCGTCGTCCATGGCGGGTGTCTCCATCGTGATAAACGGGCGTTGCAGAGAATATGCCGGTTACGCCATCCGCGCGACCAGTTCACCCAGGGTCTTCAGCGCAGCCTCGGTCTGCGCGGTCCACGGATAGCTGTAATTGAGCCGGATGAAGTTCCGGAATGCGTCGCCCGTCGAAAACATCATGCCTGGCCCAACTGTAATGCTGCGTGCGAGTGCGGCCTGATACACGCGCATCGAATCGACGCGTTCGGGCAGTTCCACCCATAGCACATAGCCGCCTTGCGGCGCCGACATGCGCGTGCCGGCCGGAAAGAAGCGCTGGACCATCGCCGTCATGATGCTCGCCTGCTGGTGATAGACCTTGCGCACGTGCCGCAAGTGCCGGTCATAGCCGTCCTGACGCAGATAATCGGCGACCGCCACCTGCGGCACCGAAGGCGTGGTCAGCGTATTCAGGAACTTCAGCTTCTCGACCTGCGCGCGATAACGGCCAGGCATGGCCCAGCCAATCCGGTACGACGCCGTGAGACTCTTTGAAAACGACGCGCAATGCAGCACGAGCCCCTTCGTGTCGAAGTTCTTTAATGTGGACGGCCGCGTATCGCCGTAATACAACTCCTGATATACGTCGTTCTCGATGACCGGAATGTCGTGCGCCGCCAGCAGTTCGACGAGTTGCCGCTTGCGCGCGTCGGGCATCCGGAAACCAAGCGGATTCTGGAAGTTCGGCATGACCATGCACGCGGCGATCTTCTGCCGGCCGATCACTTCGGCAAGCGCGTCGACGTCGATGCCGTCGAGCGGGTGCGTCGCTATCTCGATCGCGCGCATGCCGAGCCGCTCGATCGCATGCAGCATCGCGTAGTACGTGGGCGATTCCACCGCGACCGTGTCGCCGGGTTTCGCGACGGCCTGCAGGCTCAGGTTGATCGCCTCGGTCGCGCCGAGTGTGATGACGATTTCGCCCGGATCGACCGGCACGCCGTTCTCCGCATAGCGACGCGCGATCTGACGGATCAGTTCGGGATTGCCCGGCGGCAGATCATCGATCAGATTCCAGCTCGAATGTCGGCGCGCGATCGCGTTTGCGTACTGGTTGATGCGCCGCCACGGAAATAGCGACGGGTCAGGATAGGGTGAGCCGAACGGCACGGCGTCGTGCGCGCCGATGCTGCGCAGGGTCGATAGCACCAGCCGGCTGACGTCGACCGCAGCCGCCACCGGCGGTATGGGCGGCGCGGCCGGCCGGCTCAGGCGTGGCTCGCCGGCGCCGCCGACGGCCGCTGTTGCGCCGTCGCGCACGAAATAACCCGACTGCGGGCGCGTTTCGACGATGCCGCGGCTCTCGAGCAGTGCATAAGCATGCAGCACCGTCTTGATGCTGACGCCGTGCTGCTGGCTTGCCTGCCGCACCGACGGAATCCGCTCGCCGGCCGCGAACACGCCACGGCGTACGGCCTCGGCAATCTCATCAGCAAGTTTTTCGTACAGTTTCAACGGCTCGACCCGGCAGACGCATCGTTACAGGCTCCCCAGTCTACGACCAAAACGCGGCAACTGTACTCCTCGCCTTTCCGATTTTCTGTATGCTGCACTGCATTTGGAACACAGTAGGCTTGCAGGTGTCGGTTTAATCATCTCCCTCACCGCCGCCCGGCACCATCATGAAAAAACCCGAAGCTCGGATCGAACCGTACACCCACCCCGCCGCGGGCTGGGGCGCGCTCAAATACGTCGCCGTCAACCTGATCAAGGAGAAGGTGACCGGCGGCAACTATCGAACGCTGCTCAAACAGAACCAGCCGGATGGCTTCGACTGTCCGGGCTGCGCGTGGCCGGATCGCGAGCATGCGTCCACGTTCGAGTTCTGCGAGAACGGCGTCAAGGCGGTGGCCGCCGAGGCCACCAGCAAGCGCGTGACGCCCGCATTCTTCGAAGAGCACACCGTTGCACAGTTGATGGCGCAGTCGGACTTCGAGCTCGAACAGCACGGCCGCCTGACCGATCCGCTCGTGTATGACGCGCCGCGCGACCGGTACGTGCCGATCGGCTGGGACGAAGCGTTCGACCTGATCGCCCGCCACCTGAATGCGCTCGACGATCCCGACCGCGCCGCCTTCTACACATCGGGCCGCGCGAGCAACGAAGCGGCCTTTCTGTACCAGTTGTTCGTGCGCATGTACGGCACCAACAACTTTCCCGACTGCTCGAACATGTGCCACGAGGCAACCAGCCGCGGTTTGCCGGACACCGTGGGTATCGGCAAGGGCACAGTGACGCTCGACGATTTCGAACACGCCGACACGCTTCTCATCTTCGGCCAGAATCCGGCGACCAACCATCCGCGCATGCTTGGCGAACTACGCGAATGCGCGAAACGCGGCGCGACCATCGTGTCGATCAATCCGCTCAAAGAGCGCGGGCTCGAACGCTTTGCAAGCCCTCAGCATCCGGTGGAAATGATCACGATGGGCAGCACGAAGATCAGCTCCGTGTTCATCCGTCCAAAGATCGGCGGCGACTTCGCGTTGATCAAGGGCGTCGCCAAGCGCGTGGTCGAACTCGACGACGAAGCGCGCGCGGGCGGCCGCGAGCGCGTGCTCGATACCGCGTTCATCGCCGAGCATACCGTGGGGTTCGACGCGTTCGCGGACGATCTGCGCGCCGAGCGCTGGGACACGATCGTGGCCGAAGCCGGCGTGCCGTTCGAAGAAGTGCTGCAACTCGCCGACATCTACGTGAAGGGCCGTGCGGTCATCTCCACATGGGGCATGGGTCTCACGCAGCACAAGAACTCGGTGCCGACAGTGCAACTGCTGTCGAACCTGATGATGATGCGCGGCAATATCGGCCGGCGCGGCGCGGGACTGTGTCCAGTGCGTGGACACTCGAACGTGCAGGGCGATCGCACGGTCGGCATCGAGGAAAAGCCGACGCAGGCGTTTCTCGACCGCCTCGGCGAGGTCTACCGCTTCGAGCCCCCGCGCGAACATGGACTGGACGTCGTCAACACGATCCAGGCGATGCTCGATGGCAAGGTGAAGGTGTTCATCGGGCTCGGCGGCAATTTTTCGATTGCGACGCCGGACACGCCGCGCACGTGGGATGCCATGCGCTCGTGCGCGCTGACCGTGCATATCACAACCAAACTGAACCGCAGCCATCTGATCCATGGCCGCGACGCGCTGATCCTGCCGACACTCGGCCGCACCGAAATCGATTTGCAGAACGGCGTCGCGCAGGGCGTGAGCGTCGAGGATTCGATGAGCATGGTGCACATCTCGTACGGGATGAACAAGCCGGCGTCGGAGAATCTGCTCTCGGAGATTGCGATCGTCGCGCGGATGGCGCATGCGACGCTTGGCAGCGAAAAGGTGGACTGGCTCGCGCACGCGTTGGACTATTCGCTGATCCGCGACGGCATTGCGAAGGTGATCGACGGCTTCGGCGATTACAACGAGCGCCTGAAATATCCCGGCGGCTTTCATCTTGGCGTGGCCTCGCGCGAGCGGATCTGGAAGACGCCGAGCGGCAACGCGCAATTCCTCGTGCACGCGATTTCGACGGACACGCCGATTCATCGCGCGCGAAAAGAACACGGCGCACGGCTGATGACGCTGATGACGACGCGCTCGCACGATCAGTACAACACGACGATCTACGGGCTCGACGACCGCTATCGCGGTGTGTACGGGCAGCGCCGCGTGCTGTTCGCGAACCGCGACGATCTCGCGATGCTCGGCTTCGCGCCCGGACAGCGGGTGGACGTCACGAGTGTGTGGGACGACGGCGTGAAGCGTCACGCGGACGGCTTCCTGCTCGTGGAATACGACATCCCGCGCGGATGTCTTGGGGCCTATTATCCGGAAACGAACCCGCTCGTGCCGCTGTCTTCCACGGCAGACGGCGCGGGAACACCGACGTCAAAATCGATACCGGTGTTGCTGACCGCGTCCGCACTGCGTGCGCCGCAAAACGCGCAATCGCCGCAAGCCTTGGCGGTCTGACACGTCAGCGCTGTCGTTCAGTGGCCCTGGCTTTCGTCAGGTCCCGATGCGTCAGGTAAAGACGCAGATCGAATTCGATCTGGTGGTAGCCCGGCTGCATGAACTCGCACAGGCGGTAAAAGGCCTTGTTGTGATCGCTCTCCTTCAGGTGGGCGAGTTCATGCACGACGATCATCTTCAGAAATTCCGGCGCGGCCGCTTTGAACAGCGACGCGATGCGGATTTCCTTCTTGGCTTTGAGCTTGCCGCCCTGCACCCGTGAAATGCTGGTGTGCAAACCGAGCGCGTGACGCATGACGTCGAGTTTGGCGTCGTAGGTGACTTTGTCGATCTGCTCCGCGCTGCGCAGGTGCTCGCGTTTCAGTTCTGCACAGTAGGCGTAGAGCGCCTTGTCGGTTTGCACGTCATGGGTGTCCGGATAACGTGCGCCGAGGTACGCGCCAAGCTGATCGCCAGCGATCAGCCTGTTCACCTTCTCTTGCAGCGCAGCCGGGTAGCCGGTCAGGTATTTGAGGTGGGGCATGGGCTGCTTTCTGGTGCCGGGGACGGGACTTGAACCCGTAAGCCGTGAAGCGGCGGATTTTAAGTCCGCTATGTTTACCAATTTCATCACCCCGGCAGGGCGCAACCTTGTCTGGACGCGCATTCTACCATTGCCTCACGGGCGTTCCAAACAGCCGCATGGCCGCCCGTTCGCCCTCACGCTGTCGCGGTTCTGCCGTGCGTCCAGTTCGCGCAAGCTGGCATCAGCGTCATTCCGGGACCGATCCCGCAGTCAACCGGCAGTCATTCGGCAGTCATTCGGCAGTCACAAAGCTTGCCGATAATCCGCTCACGAAAACGTTTTCAGCCGAGCGGAAAACCCATGACCCCAACGATCAAGGATGTCGCCGCCCACGCGGGCTTTTCGATCGCGACAGTGTCGCGTGCGATCAATGCGCCGCACACCGTGAATCCGGTCACGCTCGACAAGGTGCGTCAATCCATTGACGCACTGAACTTCCGGCCGAGCCCGCTCGGCCGTCAATTGCGCGGCGAACGCACCCGCCTGATCGGCGTGATCCTGCCGACGCTCGCCAACCCGGTCTTTGCGGAGTGCCTGCAGGGCATCGACGAACTTGCCGCCGCGCAGGGCTACCGCCTGATGCTGATGACCACCGAATACGACGCCGACCGCGAACGTCATGCGATCGAAACGCTGCGGGAGCAGCGCGTGGAAGGACTGATTCTGACGGTCGCCGATGCGGACACGCATCCGCTGCTAGACGAACTCGACCGCGCCGGTCTGCTCTACGTGCTGATGCATAACGACACGGTGCGCCGGCCGTCCGTCTCGGTCGACAATCGTCTGGCCGCATTCGACGGCGTTCGCATGCTGATCGCTCACGGTCATCGCCGCATCCTGATGCTCGCCGGCTCGCTCGCCGCATCGGATCGCGCGCGCCAGCGGCATCTGGGATATGCGCAGGCGATGCAGCAGGCCGGTCTCACAGCCGCACCGGCGCTCGAAGTCGACTTCAACGCAGAAGAATTGTCGCCCGCCGTGCTCGCTCATCTGACGAGCGGACCGAACCGCCCCACCGCTCTTTTCTGCAGCAACGATCTGCTGGCGATGGTCGTGATGCGCGGCTTGCGGCGTGCGCGCCTGCAGATTCCGCAAGACATGTCGATTCTCGGCTTCGACGGCCTCGCGGTCGGCGAACTGCTGTCGCCCCCGCTTGCAAGCGTCTGCGCACCGAATCGCGAGATCGGGTGCGCGGCGTGGCGGCGTCTGCTCGCGCGGGTGACCGGTTCATACGAATCGCTCGACGACAACCGGCTTACGCTCACGTTGCCTCACAGCCTGCGCGAAGGCGCAACGATCGCGGCGATCGCGAATCGTGCGGACGTGGCGCCCCATTCGCCGGCCGCATAGGTAAGAGTCCTCAAGATATCGACGCATGAGCGCACACCGCCAACGGCGCGCCTTTGCAGCAGACGTACGAACACGTTGTGCGCAACGTTGCTGAAACCGCGCACGACCCACCAGACCCGAACCACCCGCTCGCTTCTTCACGAGGAGACCCGCCGTGATCCGCTTATCCATGCCATTTTCCCCGCAGATCAGACCGCTATGGCGGCGTGTCGTGCGCTCAACGGCGGCGGCGCTGTCCGCCGGCCTGCTTGCGAGCGCAACGTTCGCCGCGTTCGCGACTTTCGTGCCGCACACCGCCCGCGCCGACGAAACCGCGATCTGCTACAACTGCCCGCCCGAATGGGCCGACTGGGCGAGCCAGATCAAGGCAATCCAGCAGAAAACCGGCATTCGCGTTCCGTTCGACAACAAGAACTCGGGCCAGGCCATCGCGCAGCTGATGGCCGAGCAGAAGAGCCCGGTCGCGGACGTCGTGTATCTCGGCGTGTCGTCCGCCTTCCAGGCGAAGGACAAGGGCGTGATCCAGCCATACAAGCCCGCGCATTGGGACGACATCCCCGCCAATATGAAAGACCCGCAGGGCTACTGGTTTTCGATCCACTCGGGCACGCTGGGCTTTTTCGTGAACAAGGACGCGCTCGAGGGCAAGCCGGTGCCGCGCTCATGGGCCGACCTGCTCAAACCCGAGTACAAGGGCATGATCGGCTACCTCGACCCGTCGAGCGCATTCGTCGGATATGCGGGCGCGGTGGCCGTCAATCAGGCGCTGGGCGGCACGCTCGACAACTTCGAACCGGGCCTCGACTGGTTCCGCAAGCTGAAGGCGAACGCACCCATCGTACCGAAACAGACCGCCTATGCCCGCGTGATGTCCGGTGAAATCCCGATCCTGCTCGACTACGACTTCGACGCCTATCGGGCGAAGTACAAGGATCACGCGAACGTCGAATTCGTGATCCCGAAAGAAGGCACGATCTCGGTGCCGTATGTGATGAGTCTCGTGAAAGGCGCGCCGCACGAAGCGAACGGCAAGAAGGTGCTCGATTTCGTCTTGTCCGACGAAGGCCAGAGACTGTGGGCCGAAGCGTACCTGCGCCCGGTGCGCGCGAGCGCGATGAGCCCGGACACCGCCGCCAGATTCCTGCCCGCAAGCGACTACGCACGCGCCAGACCGGTCGATTTCGGCAAGATGGCGGAGAAGCAGTCGAGCTTTGGCGAGCGTTATCTGCAGGTGATGCATTGAACGACATCACGTTTCCGCTGCGCTGGCGCGTCGCGCTGATTGCACCGGCGCTCGCGGTATTCATCGCATTCTGGCTCCTGCCGATGGGCGCGCTCGCGCAATTGAGCGGCGACGGCCACGCGTTCGCCACGTATCGCGCGATGCTGACCAATCCGCGCTACATGTCGAGCCTCGGCGCGACCGTGCTGCTTTCGGCGGCGGTCACGGCGGCCACGCTGGTGCTGTCGGTGATCTCGGGTCTGCTGCTCGCACGCCGCGAGTTTCCATTCAAGCGCACGCTGCTCGCGCTGCTCACGTTTCCGCTTGCATTTCCAGGCGTGGTGGTCGGCTTCATGGTCATCATGCTTGGCGGGCGCCAGGGACTGATCGGCGCGCTGTCGCTCAGGCTCACCGGCGAGCGCTGGGTGTTCGCCTATTCGATGAGCGGCCTCTTTCTCGGCTACCTGTACTTTTCGATTCCGCGGGTGATCGTCACCGTGATGGCTTGCGCGACGAAGCTCGATGCATCGCTCGAAGAAGCCGCGCGATCGCTTGGCGCGTCGCCGTGGCGCATCATGCGCGACATCGTGCTGCCTGCGCTGTCGCCGGGTCTGGTCGCCGCGGGCGCGGTGTGTTTCGCGACCGCAATGGGCGCATTCGGCACCGCATTCACGCTCGCCACCGACATCGACGTTTTGCCGATGACCATCTACACCGAGTTCACATTGAACGCTAACATGGTGACGGCCGCGGGCTTGTCGATCGTGCTCGGCCTCGTCACGTGGGCGGTGTTGGCGCTGGCGCGCAGCGTGAGCGGTTCGGCCGTGGCGGCAAGCGCATGAGCCGCCTGTCGCGCCCCGGCGTTGCGCCGCCGGATCGACCTTCGATGAACGCCGGTCCCGCTTCAGCGGCGACGCCTGCCAACCCCTATCCCGCCTCGCGACTTCCGGACCTGCGCACATGGCTCGCGGCCGGTCAATGGCTCGTCACGCTGATGCTATGCGCGTTCCTCACCGTGCCAGTCGTGATGTCGATCATGGCCGGCGTCACCGTCAACTACTTCAAGGGCGTGTCAAGCGGGCTCACGCTGCGCTGGCTCGGCGAAGTGTGGACGCAGTATCACACGTCGGTGTTCCTCTCGCTCGAAGTGGCGGCGGCAACGCTGCTGATTACGCTGCTCACGGGCGTACCGGCGGGCTATGCGCTCGCGCGCAGCCAGACGCGGCTCTCGCGGTTGATCGAAGAGTTTCTGGTGCTGCCGATTGCGTTGCCCGGTCTGGCGTCCGCGCTGGCGTTGCTGGTCGTGTATGGCGGATTCACGTGGTTCCGGATGAGCGTCGCCTTCATCGTGGTCGGCCACGTAGTGTTCACGCTGCCATTCATGGTGCGTGCGGTGGCCGCCGTATGCGCGGGCAGCGACTTGCGCACCCTCGAGGAAGGCGCGGCGAGTCTTGGCGCGAGTTTCGTGCAGCGCTTCGTGACAATCGTGCTGCCGAACGCGCGGCCCGGTATCGTCGCGGGTGCTCTCGCCGTTCTGACGCTGTCGATCGGCGAATTCAACCTCACGTGGATGCTGCACACGCCCGACACGAAGACGCTGCCCGTCGGTCTGGCCGATACGTATGCGTCGCTGCGCATCGAGATCGGCAGTGCGTACACGATCCTTTTCTTCATCATGACGATGCCCCTGCTCGTCGCGATGCAGTGGCTCGGCGTCGACGCGACCGGTCAGCGCAGTGCGGCGAAAAAGCGCGTTGCCGCCGCAGGCACGAAGCCTCAGGCCTCATCCACGTCCAAGTCCACGTTCACGTCCACGCCATGAAACTCGATTCCGTTCCGATCACGCTCACGCACTGCGCAAAAACGTATCGCGGCACGCGTGTGCTCGAACCGCTCGATCTGCACATCGGCGCAGGCGAGACACTGGTGCTGCTCGGGCCGTCCGGCTGCGGCAAGACCACGACGCTGCGCATGATCGCGGGTCTCGAATCGCCGGACGCGGGTGGCCGCATCGCGTTCGGAAACGAGGACGTGACCGCGTTGCCCATCGAAAAGCGCCAGGTGGGCATGGTGTTCCAGAGCTATGCGCTGTTTCCGAATCTGACGGTGCGCGGCAACATCGGCTACGGGTTGAAGATCAAACGCGTGGCCGCGGCCACCGCGCGCCGGCGCGTCGACGAATTGCTCGCGATGATGCGCCTCACCGCGCACGCGGATAAGTCCATCGACAAGCTTTCCGGCGGCCAGCGTCAACGTGTTGCGCTTGCACGGGCGCTCGCCGTGCAGCCGCGCGTGCTGTTGCTCGACGAACCGTTGACCGCGCTCGACGCACGTTTGCGCGACACGCTGCGCGGAGAGATGAACACCCTGCTGCGCGAGCTCGGGATCACGACCGTGTACGTGACGCACGATCAGGCCGAAGCGATGGAACTGGGCGACCGCATCGTGGTGATGAGCGCGGGGCGTATCGAACAGATCGGCTCACCACGCGAGATCTACTACCGGCCGGCGAACCGCACGGTGGCGCACTTCATCGGCACGATCAACCGGCTCGCGGGCGAAGAGCGCGATGGAATGTTGAAGACGCTTGGCGGCGCCGTGCCGCTGCCGGCCACTGGCGCGCTTCGCCCAGGCGGCGCACCGGATGCAGCGGGCTTTGCCCACGAACTGTTTTTTCGCCCTGAAGACGCGTATCTCGCCGACCCCGCGCACGCGCACCTGCGCGGCCAGATCGAAAGCACGGCATTTCTCGGCGAACGCACGCGGCTGACCGTCGGCGGCGCGGCGCCGGACGTGTTGCTGATCGACGTCGCCGGACGTGTCGAACTGGCGCGCGGCACGCCGGTCGGCATCTCGATCGCGCAGGACGCGCTGATTGCGTTATCGTAATAAGCGCGCGACGTGCTTTTACTGCGTCCGCGCGCCACAATAAGGAATTCCCATGCTGCTGGCTCAAATTAGCGATCTGCATATCAAGCGGCCCGGCGCGCTCGCGTATCGCCGCGTCGACACCGGCGCCTACCTCGCGCGCTGCATCAGCGCGCTCAATGCGCTGGAGCCGCGCCCGGATGCGGTGATCATGACCGGCGATCTCGTCGACCAGGGCGATCCGCAACAGTACGAACACCTGAAGGCGTTGCTCGCGCCGCTCGAGATTCCATACTTTCTGCTGGTCGGCAATCACGACGAACGCGGCGCGCTGCGCGCTGCGTTTCCTGACCGGCCGGAGTTGCGAAGCGGCGGTGAGTTCGTGCAGTACGCAGTGGATATCGGGCCGCTGCGCGTGATCGCGCTCGACTCGATGGTGCCGGGCCAGAGCCCAGGCGATCTGTGCGACGCACGGCTGGCGTGGCTCGCAACGCAACTCGACGCGGCGCAGGGCAAGCCCACCGTGATCGCGCTGCACCATCCGCCGTTCGCGTGCGGCATCGGGCATATGGATGAATTGCGCCTGAACCCGAGTGCGGCGGACAAAATGGCGGCACTGATCGCGCGTTATCCGAATGTCGAGCGTGTGATCTGTGGGCACGTGCACCGGCCAATGTTCGTACGCTTTGGCGGCACGATTGCCTCGGCCGTGCCGGCGCCCGCGCATCAGGTCGCGCTCGATCTGAGCGACGACGCGCCTTCCGCGTTCATGATGGAGCCGCCCGCGTATGCGCTGCATCGCTATGATCCGGCGACGGGCATCGTCACGCATCACGCGTATGTGGACAAGGCGGACGGCCGGTATCCGTTTTATGAGCCCGAGGGCGAATTGATCGATTGAACGGTGCGGTTCATCCCGGCCGTCAGCACGATCCGGCCTGCTCCGGTATGATCGGCACGCTTGAGGACCGCGCATGGGCCGGTCCGTCGATTGCGCCTTCTCATGTCCACTTCCGACGCTTCCACTCCCGCTTCTACCGACCGGTCGTTGCGCGGCCTGTTGCTTCTGCTTGCCACCATCGCCGGCGTGGCCGTCGCCAACATCTATTACAACCAGCCGCTACTCGACAATTTTCGTCTCTCTTTTCCGGCCAGCGAGTCATGGGTCGGCGCGGTACCCGCTGTCACGCAACTGGGCTACGCAGCCGGCATGCTGTTGCTGGCGCCGCTGGGCGACCGCTTCGACCGGCGCCGGCTGATCCTGCTGCAGATCGTCGGCATGTGCGCGGCGCTGATCGTGGCGGCCACCGCGCCGACGCTTGCCGTGCTGATCGTCGCGAGTCTCGCGATCGGCGTGCTGGCCACCATCGCGCAGCAGGCCGTGCCGTTCGCCGCCGAACTCGCGCCCCCTTCCGAGCGCGGGCATGCCGTGGGCACGGTGATGAGCGGCCTGCTGCTCGGCATTCTGCTCGCGCGGACCGCTGCGGGCCTCGTCGCCGAATATCTCGGGTGGCGCGCGGTGTTCGGGGCGTCCGTGGTCGCGCTCGTGGTGCTCGCAATCGTGATCATCCTGCGTCTGCCGAAAAGCCAGCCGACATCCACGCTGCCGTACGGCAAGCTGCTGGTATCGATGTGGCATCTGGTGCTCGAGCACAGGGCATTGCGTGAGGCGTCGCTCACAGGCGCGGCAATGTTCGCCGCGTTCAGCATTTTCTGGTCGGTGCTCGCGCTGCTGCTGGCGGGCGCGCCGTTTCACCTGGGTCCGCAGGCCGCAGGGCTGTTCGGTATTGTCGGCGCGGCGGGCGCAATGGCCGCGCCGTTGGCCGGCAAGTTCGCCGACAGGCGCGGACCCCGCTCGATCATTACGTTGTCGATCGTGCTGGTGGCGATCTCGTTCGTAATGTTCGGCTTCTCGGCGAAGAGCCTCATCGGTCTCGTGATCGGTGTCATCATTCTCGACGTCGGCGTGCAAGCCGCGCAAATCTCCAACCAGTCCCGCATCTATGCGCTCAAGCCGGACGCGCGCAGCCGCGTGAACACGGTGTATATGGTCGCGTATTTCATCGGCGGTGCGGTTGGTTCCGGCGTCGGCGCCGTGGTGTGGCCGATCTTCGGATGGCGCGGGGTAAGCGTGGCCGGCGTACTGTTCGCAGCACTCGCCGCATGGAATCATTTGCGGCTTCCGGCGCGCAGCGAGGCGTAGCGAGCGTGTGCGCATTCGAAGTGATGCGCGTGCCGGGCTGATGCGCAGGCCGGCGTCACCGCTAGTCACGCACCGTGGCGGGAGTCAGCGTATTCGTGAAGTGCGTCGATCACACGATCGAACTCGAACGATTTATCGTAGAAATGCTGCACGCCATATTGCTCGCAACGTTCGCGATAAGCCGGCAGCGCATGATTGGTCAGCACCGCGGCAAACACCGAGTCGATCAGCCCTTCGCGCTGCAAATACGCGAGTACCGGCACACCCGAACCCTGCTTGAGTTGCAGGTCGACGATCACCGCGTCGAAAGCCTCGTCGCTCAACAGCGCGATTGCCTCTTCGGCGGAATCCGCGTAGGCGGCGACCTGCAAGGAACCGGACGCGTCGATGGCCTCGACCAGGCTTCTGCGAATGAGCGGCGAATCCTCGATCAGCAACACACGCAACGGTGCGTGGCGGCCCGATCCGGCAACAGTATTCGGTTCGCTGTTCATCGGTGTGTCTCGACCATTCATTATTCGATCAAACCATTCTTGATCGCGTAATAAGTCAGATCGGCGTTATTCGCCAATCGCATTTTCTCCAGCACGCGAGCCCGATAGGTGCTCACCGTTTTGACCGACAGATGCAATTCCTCAGCGATTTCAGTCGGAATCTGCCCGGCCGCGAGCTTGCAGAAAATCTGGAACTCCCGTTCGGACAGCGCTTCGTGTGGTCGGCCGGCGGCCGGCTTGTCGAGGTTGTCGGCCAGCGTATCGGCCACCGCTTCCGAAAGATAACGATGCCCTCGCGCCACCGCGCGGATGGCGCGCACGATTTCGTCGGGCTCGCAATCCTTGTTCAGATAACCATTTGCGCCCGCGCGCAGCAGGTTGATCGCGTACTGGCTTTCCGGATAGCCCGACAGAATCAGCACGCCCTGCTCCGGGCGCAACTGCTTGATCACACGTAACGTGTCGATCCCATTCTTGTCCGGCATCGCGATATCCAGCAGCACCACGTCGAACGCCTGCGCTCGCACGAGGCTGATGGTTTCGTCGCCCGTCGCCGCTTCCGCGGCCACGCACATGTCGGGCTCGTCGGCGACGAACTGCCTGAAACCGCCTCGGACGATCGCATGGTCGTCAGCAATCAACACTCGAATCATCGGCTTGTTGTCCGTGCAATGAAGTCATTCCAGGCGGCCATTGTAAAGATGCCGGCCTGAAATCGTGCCCGAACAGTAAGCGGGGTGCTGCACACCGGCGTGAAAGCACTGCTTGGTGTCACGCCTGGCGTGCGCCCGCTCCTTACTTGCTGATCTTTCCGGCTTCCGCTTGCGAGCAATTGCGATGATGCGTGACCGCTACCGGCGCACGCCACCGCAACGTGACCGCCGACGCCTCACGATGCTGTGCGCGGAACCCACCTCTTTTTACTCGCGCCCTTCCAGCAGATCCGCCATGTCATCCGCGTGCTCTTCCTCGACCGCAAGAATCTCTTCGAACAGTCGACGCGTGGTGACATCTTTATCGCCGAGGTAACGCACGATTTCACGGTACGTATCGATTGCAATACGTTCGGCAACCAGGTTTTCCTTGATCATGTCCGTCAGGTTCTCGCCTTCCTTGTACTCCGAATGCGAGCGCGTCTGCAGGCCAGCCGGTGCGAAGTCCGGTTCGCCGCCCAACTGCACGATCCGCTCTGCCAGACGGTCGGCGTGCTCCTGCTCTTCCGCCGCGTGCTCGGCGAATTCCGCCGCCACGGCCTCGGAGTTGATACCCTTGGCCATGAAATGATGGCGCTTGTAACGCAATACGCAGACGATTTCCGTCGCGAGCGAGTCGTTCAGCAGCTTCAACACGACTTCGCGATCTGCGCCATAGCTCTCCGTGACGGGTCCTTCAGACATATGCTTGCGCGCATCCTCACGAATCTTCTTGATGTCCATCACGAACGGATCATTGGACTTCACGTCGTTTGCCATTGAAACTCTCCTTTATCCGGTATTGGGGGGAACTGCGCATCTCGCACGAATCGCGCCTGATGCACCGCCTGTTTGGGGATGGCGCTCGCTTCTACGTTCGGAACACGCCCAGCAACAACGTGACCACGAATACAACGAGGAAAATGTAGAACAGGATCTTCGCAATTTCGGCCGCGCCCGCTGCAATGCCGGTAAAACCGAACACCGCTGCGATGATCGCGATCACGAAGAACACGATAGCGTAGTGAAGCATGGCGACTCTCCTATGTTGGTATGGGCTGCAAAACGCGGAGTGAAACCCTTGTACGACGCGCGCGCCACGCATGGGCAACGGTGCAGCACGTCATCACTTGCCAACTTGTGCTAATCGACGATTTTCTTCGTCACCACGAAACCCAGTACGAGAAAAACCACGCACAGGATCAGGAATACGACGAACAGGAATTTGGCAATGGCGGCCGCGCCGGCAGCCACGCCGGTAAAGCCAAGAAGGCCGGCGATCACCGCGATGACGGCGAAAAACAGCGCCCATTTCAGCATGATGGCTTCCTCCGGAAAAATGTGTGAACGGTCAGGCTCATGCTATCCACGGCCGACGTCGCGCGCATTCCGACGCTCTCCGGTTTTCGTGTGAGAATCCGCTTACATTCGATTACGCACGCTTTACAGCGCGTCACGGCATCGGGACGAGTCATTGATTAAGGACGACGCACTCGATGCGCAACCCGCAATAACGACTGTGCGAGCATTCATGAAACGGCGCCGCACCTGGACGTGGCGATGGGCGCGAGCGGTACACTGGTGCCCCATCAGAGGAGCCGAATGTGTCAAATGTGCAGAACATGTCGACCCTGCCGACCGCCGGCGCGGCGCTGCGTTTGAGCCACTGGATGCGCAACCGCAGCTGGGCCATCGCGATGACGGTGGCCATCGTCATCACGGTGGGAGGGCTCGTGATTCTCGAAACCGCGCGCGAACGGATTGCCGCCGAATACGAGACCGCGCTCGAAGCGCGCGATGTCACGGTTCAACTGAGCACGCTGGCGAGCCTGCTGTCGAGCCTCAGCGCGCATCAAAGCAACTTTCTGCTGACGAAGCAGGACGCCGCCGCTCATCAGTTTTGCGCGACCGCCGGGCGCATTCGCGACAGCGAAACTCAATTGAACCGCTTTTACCGCAGCGGCAAGGCGGACAGCGCCGAGTTGACGAGTTTCACGCAGATCCTGACGCTGATCGAAGCGCGCATCGGCGCGGGCGCGACAGCGCTGCAACGCGCCGCGCCACATCCGCTCGATCTGGCGGCCTGCGGCAGCGCAACCCAGGCCAATCCAGCGGACGCATCGCTCGTCGACAGCACCCTGACCTTGCTGCGCGACAACGAAGAGCGCCGCGCGCAGCACGCGCTGGCCGCAAGCCGTGCTGACCAGCGGATTTCGACACTTTGCGCAGCCGGCCTGTCGGCGCTCAATATCGTGTTGTTCATTCTGCTGTTTCGCAATCTCGGCATCCAGATCGACCGGCAGGCGCGCGTGCAGCGTCAACTGATCACGCAGCAGGAAGAGCTCGATCAGCTCGTCAACGAGCGCACCCGGCAGCTGGAGGCGCTCGGCTGGCACTTGCAGGCGGTCAGCGAAAACGAAAAAACCCAGCTTGCGCGCGAATTGCACGACGAACTCGGCGCGATTCTCACGGCAAGCAAGATGGACGTGGCATGGGCGAACCGCAAGCTGAAGGACAGCGCGCCGGATATTTCGGACAAGCTGCGCCGCGCGCTCGACAACCTCGACCAGGGCATCGCGCTCAAACGCCGCATCATCGAGGACATGCGCCCTACCGTACTCGCGAACTTCGGGCTCGTTACCGCGTTGCGCACGCTCGCCGACGAAGCTGCCCAACGCAACAGCTGGGCACTGGAGCTGCGTCTGCCCGCCGACGATATCCAGCTCGACGAGCAAACGGAGATCGCGCTCTTTCGCGTCGCGCAGGAGTCGCTCACGAATGCGGCGAAGTACGCGCGTGCATCGAAGGTGTCGATCGAATTGCAGGTGGGCGACGGCCAGGTGGCGCTGCATATCGCCGACAACGGCGTGGGCATCATGCCGGCCGATCTGACGCGCACGCACACGCATGGGCTGCTCGGCATGCGGCAGCGCGTCGCGGCCCACGGCGGGCGCTTCGACATCCGGCGCGGCGTGCCGAACGGCACGGATATTCACGTGCGGATGCCAAGTGTCAGCACGGCCACGCCGTCCGTCGACGTGTCGCCCGACGGGCCGTGGCGGACTCCGGCCTGACAACGCTGATGGGCTGTGGTGGAAGCGCTTGTAGGATTGCGCCGACGCAAACACAGGACGGCGCCTACAACAAAATCGCGACGCAACTGACAGCGTCGAGCGCGGCCTTTTTTTACGATGGAATCAGACCGGATCGACTGGCGTAAGCCCCGGTCGGACGACAGCTAGCGCAGCTAGCACGTGCCGTACACCATGGGCACGTCAACCGATGCATCTCGACAAGGAGAACTTTCATGAATCGACTGATCGCTTTGCTTCTCATTGCAGGGACGGCCGCGCTTGCAGGCTGCAACACGGTGGCAGGCGCCGGGCAGGACATTTCGAAGGGCGGCAACGCCATTTCGAACACGGCGGAACAGGCCAAGTAAGGTGTCCGTCGTAAGCGTCTCGGAGTACGTGAGCGCAAGGCGCTGACTGAGGCGTTGCAAAGCAGAAGTACGGGAAGCCCGTCGCGGAAGATCGCGACGGGCTTTTTTAGTTGGCCGCCGTGTATTGCCTGAACGGCGCGTACAGGGCCGGGCAGGCACTAGCGCGTGCCGGTGCGGATAAGGGTGCAGCCGTGCATGCGCGCAGCCACCACTACGCGTCAAAACAAAACGGCGACCCACTCGCGTGAATCGCCGCTCCGTCCTCCCCAGGACTTGTCGCTTATTGCGTTTTTTATCGGCTTCTCGCCGGTTGCCTGCCGTCTTTTTTCTGGTCGATGCGCTGGATGCGGCGCGACGGCCGCATCTGCGCCAATGGGTTGCCGCTTTTACTGGCCAGTCAGCGTGTTCGCCAGTTCGACGCTCGGCTGGCTCGTGTTGCCGTTCTGCGCGATCAGCAGGTGAATCTGACCCGGCAGCAGCTGGCTCAGCGCGCCGCCGATCGGCACCGACGTGATCAGCCAGTCAGCATTGTTCGACAGTGTGAACGACTGCGACTGGAAGATCGGCGTCTTGCTGCCGGCTGCCGTCGCGATCAGCACGTACTGGCCGCCCGACACGTAGATCGAGTCCTGACCGCTTGCCGGCACGGCGTTCTTGAACGCAACGCTCGACATGGTCGGATTGACGCTCGAGATGTTGGTGTTGGTGGCCTGGACGAGATACAGGTCGAGGTTGTTGGCGTTCGCCGATGCATTGAAGCCCCGCACGCGCGCGCTATTGGAGAGCAGGCCCTTGTCGAACGGATCGTCGATCAGGCCGATGTCCGGCGCGGTCAGACCCGGCAAGGCGAGCACCGTGTATTCATGACCCTTGGCGACATCCGGGAAATTGCCGCTCGCGAGCGCCGTGGTCGTCCCCGTTGCCGAGTAAGCGACCGTCGTCGAACCCGAATTGATATTGGTGAAATTCGTGACGCCCTTGTAGCCGATGTTCGTCTGCCCCGAAGGCGCCGTGCCGTTCACGAGAAAGTCCACGGCCGGACCGCTCGGAATCGCGTGGACGAAGTGGATCTCCGGATTCGTCAGCCCCAGTTCCTTGCCCACGTCATCCCCGCCGCCGCCGCATGCGCTCAGGACGGAAGCAACGGCAATCACGGCCGCCATGGTTCGGATCATTTTCATTGTGTTCACCTTTATCGATATTCGAGTTTTGCACCCATTGATATGCGGGCATGCCGCTTCGGACATCCGGCCGTCTGGATCCTTCTTCATTGATCGTTAGAACGGTTCCAGCGGGCTCTCCGAAGCAGCTCCCCCTCTTTCCCTGCCGCATCTCGCGCCTGTTGTTCGAGTGTGGCGCGGTCCGTGTCGATGGACGCTCCCTCAGAGCAATGGGCGTGCCGCGGCGACACATTGGCGTGACAGGACAGAAAAATGTCTTACGCAGCAATGGTTTGTAGTGTTTAGAATTTTTCCTCGGCGGCCTGGTACGGCGACCGGTGTATCGTTCGTGCGCATCCAATCCTTACACGGTCCCTCGCATGCCTTACCCACGCTTACTCGCTGAACTCGACCTCGGCTTTACCCGGTTGCGCAACCGTGTGGTGATGGGTTCGATGCACACCGGCATGGAAGACCGTTTCTGGCACTACCCGGCGCTGGCTGCCTACTTCCGCGAGCGCGCGAGAGGCGGTGTCGGACTGATCGTCACCGGCGGGATTTCACCTAACCGCGAAGGCTGGCTGCTGCCGTTCGGGGGCACGCTCAACAGCGTGTTCGACCTGCGCAACCATCGCCTGGTGACGCAGGCGGTGCATGCCGAGGGCGGCAAGATCGCGCTGCAGATCCTGCATGCCGGACGCTATGGCTATCAGCCGCTGGTGGTTTCGGCGTCCGCCATCCGATCGCCGATTTCCAGGTTCAAGCCGCGCGCGCTGAGCATCGGCGGCATCGCGAAAACGGTACGCGACTACGGGCGCTGCGCGCGGCTCGCACAGCGCGCCGGCTATGACGGCATCGAGATCATGGGCAGCGAGGGGTATCTGCTGAACCAGTTCCTGTGTCCGCGCACGAATCATCGAACGGACCAGTACGGCGGCAGTATCGACAACCGGATGCGACTGGCGCGCGAAATCGTCGAGCGGGTGCGCGCCGTGTGCGGCGAACGCTTCATCGTGATTTACCGGCTTTCGCTGATCGACCTCGTGGAAGGCGGCAACACCTGGGACGAAACCGTGCAGGTGGCGCGCGCACTCGAACAGGCCGGTGTCACGATGTTCAACACCGGGATCGGCTGGCATGAAGCCCGCGTGCCCACCATCGTCACCTCGGTGCCGCGTGCGGCGTTCGCGTCATTGAGCGCAAAGCTTAAAGCGGCGGTCAGCGTACCGGTCATCGTGTCAAACCGCATCAACACGCCCGAGGTGGCCGAAGCACTGCTCGCGCAGGGAGCCGGCGATCTGGTGTCGATGGCGCGGCCGCTGCTCGCCGATCCCGAGTTCGTGCAAAAGGCCGCTGAAGACCGCGCGCATGAAATCAACACCTGCATTGCATGCAACCAGGCCTGTCTCGATCACACTTTCAGCAATCAGCGCGCGAGCTGCCTCGTCAATCCTCGCGCGGGACGCGAGACCGAGCTGATCTACCGGCCCGTCGCGGCGCCGCAAACGGCGCGCTCGGTGGCCGTGGTCGGCGCGGGACCGGCGGGTTTGTCGGCGGCGACGGTGGCGGCCGCGCGCGGACATCGCGTGACGCTGTTCGATGCCCATGCTGGCATCGGCGGCCAGTTCAATCTGGCGATGCGCGTGCCGGGCAAGGAGGAATTCAGCGAAACGATCCGCTACTTTCACAGCCAGTTGCAGCGGCACGGCGTGGACGTGCGGCTGAACACACGCGTCGATCCGGCGTTGCTCGCCGGCGGCGCTTACGATGACGTGATCGTCGCGACCGGCATCGTGCCGCGGCGCCCGTCCATTCGCGGCATCGACGGGCCGAACGTGCTGTCTTATGTCGACGTGCTCAACGGCGCGCAGGTCGGCCGTCGCGTCGCCGTCATTGGCGCGGGCGGCATTGGCTTCGACGTGAGCGAGTATCTGCTGCACCGCGCGGGCGAGCCGCTTCCCACGCCACGCGACAAGTGGTTCGACGAATGGGGCGTCGACATCGACGTCAAGGAGCGCGGCGGCCTCAAGCCGCCCGTGGCCACGCAACCGGCCCGCGAGATCTGGCTGTTGCAGCGCAAGCCCGGCAAGCTCGGCATGGGGCTCGGCAAAACTTCCGGCTGGGTGCATCGCGCGACACTCGCGAGGAACGGCGTGAAAATGCTCGGCGGCGTGTCGTATCGGGAAATCAGCGAGCGTGGGCTCAGGATTTCACGCGACGGCGTCGAGCAATGGCTGGATGTGGACACGATCGTGGTGTGCGCAGGGCAGGAATCGCTGCGCGATCTGCTGCCGCCGCAATGTGCCGCAAAGCTGGCGGAAGAAACGCCGGCGGGAAGCAAAGGGGTGAACGGCGGTAACGTGTCGGGCGCGGCGGCCGCGCCGCGCTATCACGTGATTGGCGGCGCGAGGATCGCCACCGAACTGGATGCGAAACGCGCGATCCGCGAAGGCGCGGAGGTCGCCGCCGCGCTTTAGAACCCGCTGCGCAGCGCGCTTACGCAACCATCTTCTTCCGGTAGTCGAACCAGAAAGACAGCCCGACGCTCGACAGAATCACCACGGTGGCGATGACCGTCGAGCGTGTGACCGGCTCGCCTAGCAGCAGCGCACCCAGCGCGACGGCCACGACGGGATTCACGTACATGCAGCTGCTCGCAATGATCGGGCTCGTATGGCGGATCAGGAATCCGTACGCGACGTACGCGGCCATCGTGCCGATCAGCATCAGATAAACGAACGCGAGCACCGGCAGCACATGCAGGTCCAGCATGCGTTCGCCTGACACCCGCGCGACCATCGTCGACATGGCGCCGCCCAGGCCGATCTGCAGCGACGTCGACAAAAACAGGTCCGACGGCAGCCTGAGACGCCCGGCCAGATGCGCGCCGCCGGCCCAGAAGAGCGCGCCGCACAGAATGGCGAGACTGCCGCCCGCCGAACCCGACCCACTGCCGCCGTGACTGAGAATGGCGATGCCGACGAGCCCGAGCCCGACGGCGAACCACTCGCCTCGCCCGATCTTGCGCCCGGCCACCGCCGCGATCACGGTCGCAAAAAGCGGCACGGTGGCGACCATCACGGCCGCCGTGCCCGTGCCGACCGTGCGCATGCCGTAAGCCAGCATGCCGCTCGACAACCCGACCAGCATGGTGCCGACCAGTCCAGCATTGCGGATTTCGCTGGCGCTCGGCCAGGCGGGATTACGGCGCGCCGCGAAAATGAACAGCCCAACGCCGGCAAAGAGGTTGCGCAGCCCGGAAAGCAACAGTGGCGGGAATGAGCCGAGCGCGACATGAACAGCGAGGTAAGTCGAGCCCCATACGAGATACACGACGGCGAGCGAAAGCGCGATCTGACCATTGCGCGACCGGGGCAACCGGATCGGGAATTGACGCGGAATGCGGTCCTGAAGTGGCAGCGACATGCGGTCAGCCCGTCCCTGCCACTCGAGGCCGTGCGCCGCCGCTGATCACCCGTTGGCGGAAGGGCGGACGCCGCAACGGCGATGCGGTCTGACGGGCGAGGCTGGCGGACATGTTGGTGGAGCGGAAAGACAATGGGTAGCCGGAAAGGCCGTGGCCATCGACGGCAAGCGACGGCAAGCGACGACAAGCGACGGCGATGGTCCACGGCTGGCACGCGCCGGACGCCTGGCGCGCATCGCATTATGCAGTAAGCGCCCACCGCGCCGGTTGAAAGATTCGTAACTCTTTGGCGCGCTCTGCAACACGTCTCGAGCAAGGGGCGGATGAAACTCCGCGTGATGAAAATGCGCCCGATGAGCGCGTGCTAACATTGAGCTTTCTGTTTGACCCGTATCGCCGACAGCGCCATTTCCAGTTGCTGCGTTTCGCGCACGTCGCCACCGCCTTCACGTCTCAACCTGTTCCCGCCACTCCTATGCGCTCTCCGACACTTCGTGCCACCACCTGTTTGCGCCCGCGTCGCGCAACCGGTTGCGCGCGTACGAATCATGCGGCGCGCCATGACACCGAGCCGTCTCGAACGCTTCCGCTTCACGCCGCCCGGCGCCCGATCTGACGCAGCTCACTCCATTGCCGGAGCCGCGTTGCCGGGCTCCGGGCCGATCTCATCCGCACGCTGTTCCCCTTTGAAGCAGATCGAACCGGAGTACCTGTCGTGAAGAAGACGAAAACCTGTTATCTCACCGAACTCGATGTCGCCCGTCTGGAGAAGCACGCCGCCTCGCCCGGCGCCGACGCGCGCCTGCAGGACATGCTCGACGAAGTGCTTGAACGCGCGGTGATCGTCGATGCGCGCGAGATTCCTGCGAACGTCGTTACGATGAATTCGCAAGCCATGCTGGTCGACGAAACGAGCGGTGAAGAAATGACGTGGACCGTCGTCTATCCGCCGGACGCGGACTTCACGCACGGTCGTCTGAACGTGTTCTCGCCGGTCGGTCTCGCGTTGCTCGGCGCGAAGCGCGGCGAGCGCATCCGCTTCACGCCGCCGAGCGGCACGCAGAAAGTGCTGAAGCTCGACAAGATCCTTTTCCAGCCCGAAGCCGCCGACGATTTCACGTTGTAAGCACGGCACCTCGGCCACACTTTCGCTCGACACGGCGCTTCCGGTGACGCTCGCGGGACGAGCTTGGGCGAGCAGCCGTTATGTCCGTCATCCGACTTTTAAGACAGGTTGCCAAGCGCAGGGCGCCCGGTGTATCGTGTGCGCTGCTAACGCGGGGGTCCTGCGTCGCACGGAGGCTGGGAGGTCCGTGCCGCGCGGGTGAGAAATACCCTTTGAACCTGATCTGGATAATGCCAGCGCAGGGAAGCGTGCGGAATTCGCACTCCAGCTCCATTGCGTCATCTCTCTCGCGAATTCCGACTCCTTCCGTTTCGTCTCCTGCTTAGCGGCCCCACACAAGCTTTGCATGGAGATAGACACGATGAACGCCAATCCGAAATTCCTTTCTGCCGACGCTCACGTCGACGAAGCCGCTGTCGCGCCGCTGCCGAACTCGCGCAAGGTCTACGTGACCGGTTCGCGTCCCGACATCCGCGTGCCGATGCGCGAGATCACGCAATCCGACACGCCGGACAGCTTCGGCGGTGAAAAAAATCCGCCGGTCTACGTGTACGACACGTCGGGCCCCTACTCCGATCCCGAAGCGAAGATCGACATTCGCGCCGGTTTGCCGGCCCTGCGCCAAGCCTGGATCGAAGAGCGCGACGACACCGAAGCGCTCACCGGCCTCACGAGCGAGTACGGCCGCGAGCGCGCCGCCGACGCAGCTACCGCCGAGCTGCGCTTCCAGGGGCTGCACCGCACGCCGCGTCGCGCGATCGCGGGCAGGAACGTGTCGCAGATGCACTACGCGAAAAAAGGCATCATCACGCCGGAAATGGAATACATCGCGATTCGCGAGAACCAGCGCCGCGCCGAATACCTGGAATCGCTGAAAACAAGCGGTCCGAACGGCGAAAAGCTGGCGGCGATGATGGGCCGCCAGCATCCCGGTCAGGCGTTCGGCGCGAGCGCGTTCGGTCCGAACGGCCTCACGGCGATCACCCCCGAATTCGTGCGCGACGAAGTGGCGCGCGGCCGCGCGATCATCCCGAACAATATCAATCACCCGGAAAGCGAGCCGATGATCATCGGCCGCAACTTCCTCGTGAAGGTGAATGCGAACATCGGCAATTCGGCAGTCACATCGTCGATCGGCGAAGAAGTCGACAAGATGACCTGGGCGATTCGCTGGGGCGGCGACACAGTGATGGATCTTTCCACCGGCAAGCACATTCACGAAACGCGCGAGTGGATCATCCGCAATTCGCCGGTGCCGATCGGCACGGTGCCGATCTATCAGGCGCTCGAAAAGGTCAACGGCAAAGCGGAAGACCTCACGTGGGAAATCTTCCGCGACACGCTGATCGAACAGGCCGAACAGGGCGTCGATTACTTCACGATCCATGCGGGCGTGCGTCTGCAATACGTGCCGCTGACAGCGAAGCGCATGACCGGCATCGTGTCGCGCGGCGGCTCGATCATGGCCAAGTGGTGCCTCGCTCATCACAAGGAAAGCTTCCTGTACGAGCATTTCGAAGACATCTGCGAAATCATGAAGGCGTACGACGTGGCGTTCTCGCTCGGTGACGGTCTGCGCCCTGGTTCGATCTACGACGCCAACGACGAAGCGCAACTCGGCGAGCTGAAGACGCTCGGCGAACTCACGCAGATTGCGTGGAAGCACGA
Organism: Paraburkholderia sp. PREW-6R; assembly: GCF_039621805.1. Taxonomy (NCBI): domain Bacteria; kingdom Pseudomonadati; phylum Pseudomonadota; class Betaproteobacteria; order Burkholderiales; family Burkholderiaceae; genus Paraburkholderia; species Paraburkholderia sp. PREW-6R. The sequence goes on from NZ_CP155073.1 coordinate 2,173,456, forward strand.
CGTGCAGACGATGATCGAAGGTCCGGGCCATGTGCCGATGCAGCTGATCAAGGAGAACATGGATCTGCAACTCGAATGGTGCGACGAAGCGCCGTTCTACACACTCGGTCCGCTGACCACGGACATCGCGCCGGGCTACGATCACATCACGTCGGGCATTGGCGCTGCGATGATCGGCTGGTTCGGCACGGCGATGCTCTGCTACGTCACGCCGAAGGAGCACCTCGGTTTGCCGAACAAGGACGACGTGAAGACCGGCATCATCACGTACAAGCTCGCCGCGCACGCGGCCGATCTGGCGAAGGGGCATCCAGGCGCACAGGTGCGTGACAACGCGCTCTCCAAGGCCCGGTTCGAATTCCGCTGGGAAGATCAGTTCAATCTCGGTCTCGATCCGGACAAGGCGCGCGAATTCCACGACGAAACCCTGCCGAAGGATTCAGCCAAGGTCGCTCACTTCTGCTCGATGTGCGGCCCGCACTTCTGCTCGATGAAAATCACCCAGGACGTGCGCGAATTTGCGGCTCAGCAGGGTGTCACCGATGACGAAGCGCTGAAAAAAGGCATGGAAGTCAAGTCGATCGAGTTCATGAGAAAAGGCGCCGAAATCTACCAGCGCCAGTAAGGGAAGGATCGCAAACGGCAGCGTCGTTTTTACGCCAACCTGTCCGCCATAACCTTGCATCGCAGCACGAGGCCCGCCACTGGCGGGCCTTTGCGTTCGTGCTCACCGGGCACGCGGCGTGCTCCTGCGTGGAAACATTTGATTACGAAACCGTCACTTCGCTGACAGGCGAACACATCCGGATACAGGCGACGGCGCTAACATCAAATGAAACGACGGGGCGATCTGTCCGGTACATCCACTACTTCAAACACACACTACTGGAGTCAGCATCATGAAAACGATTCGTCAAATCGGCGCACTGGCAGCTATCGTGGCAGCGGTCGCGAGCCTCTCCGCGTGCGACGGCATGAGCCGGCAAGGACGCGACACGGCAATCGGCGCGGGCTTGGGCGGTGCTGCCGGCGCAGCGCTTGGCGGCAACGCTTTATCGACAGTGGGCGGTGCGGCGGCGGGCGGCATCATCGGCAACCAGGTCGGCAAGTAAAGCGGCACATCGAACTGGTTTCCGGCGCGGTGACTTCCACTTGGAAATGGCTTTGCAATGACGTGAAATAAGCCGTTACCGTTTTGCAATCCTGTTCGCGCATCGCCGGCGTAAGCTCATGAAACTACGCTGCCAACGTCAGCGTTCGGTGCCCACAGGAGCGCGTCATGAAGTCCCGCGTCATCGATTCACGTCAACCCGTCGTGCATGCATCGGGCCATTTGCCGGGCTCGCCCAGACTGCCCCGCCTTTCCCGGGCGGCACTGATGCTGGCCGGCGCAGCCTGCATGCTGACGCTTTCTGGCTGCTACTACCCTTACGGCTACTACCCGGCCGGCTATTACCCTTACTACGCCACTGTTCCCGCGAGCGGGACGCAGCAGGCCGTGCAGGTCGGCCCCGCTGATGCAACCGGTACGCCGTCCGCACAAGGCGCGGACAGCCAGCAGTCCGCCCAGCAAGCACAGCAAGCACAGCAGGCGCAGACTTATCAGCAAAGTCCGCCGCCTGCTTACGCGGTCGCCGCGCCGCCGGTGTACGTCGCGCCGGTTTATCCCGCGTACTATCCGGCCTATCCGGCTTACTACGGTTACCCCGGCTGGTACGGACCATCCGTGTCGATCGGTTTCGGCTTTGGCGGCTACTGGGGTGGCCACGGTGGCTACTGGGGTGGCCACGGCGGCGGCTGGGGCCACGGCGGCCATTACCACTAGTCGCCGCATGAACGCGCGGGTTCACACGGGCCGCCGGCTCGCGGCGGACCCGCCCTCACCTGGGCCTCGGTCACCCTCCTTTTGCGTTTCTTCGTTCCGGTCTCCTCGTCCTGGTCTCCTCGTCTCCCGTAGTTTCCCTGCTTGACGCGCCCAGCCCGAGCCCTATGCTTGAACCCGGGACACAGTACCCGTTTACATATGCGGCCCGGTTCGTCTGTTTCGCGCCGACGCCGCCCATCCGTCCAGCCAAAGCGACGCGCCCGCCGTGCGTAGTCCCGCGTCGAGTTCGAACAACAACGAAGGAGACGTGATGTTTCACCAACTACTCACTCCGGTCGCTAATTCTCTTTTTCCGTCGTTTCTCGTCGCGGTGCTACCTATCGTCGTCGTGCTCGTGATGCTGGGCCTTGCGCGACGGCCCGCGTGGCAGGCTTCGCTCGCGGGGCTGATCGTCGGACTGGTCGTGGCGATCTTCGTGTGGCAATTTCCGGTCGGCCTCGCGATCAATTCGGTGGTTGCGGGCGCCGTGTTTGCGTGCTGGCCGGTGATGTGGATCGTCTTCACCGCGATCCTGCTGTACAACATCGCGCAACGTTCGGGACGCTTCGCGGCGTTTCGCATGTGGATGATCGACAACCTGCCGAACGACCGGCGAGTCGTGCTGGTCGTGATCGGTTTCTCGTTCGGCGCGCTGCTCGAAGGCATCTCCGGCTTCGGCACACCGATTGCCATTACGAGTTCGCTACTGATCCTGCTCGGCTTTCCGACGCTGGAGGCGCTGACTTTCACGCTGATCTTCAATACCGCGCCGGTGGCGTTCGGCGCGCTCGGCGTGCCGATCACCGTGCTCGGCGCGGTGACTCACTTGCCGGCCGATTCGCTTGCCAAAATGGTGGGTCGCCAGTTGCCCTTCTTCGCGTTGCTGTTGCCGTTTTACGTGATCGCCGTGTATGCGGGCGTGCGCAACATGCTGCGAGTGTGGCCTGTGCTGCTCGTATCAGGGGCGAGCTTCGCGCTGACGCAGTTCGTTGCGTCGAACTACGTGAACTACAGCCTGACCGACGTGTTGTCGTCGATGGTGTCCCTCGTTCTCACGATTGCATTTCTGCGCGTCTGGAAGCCGGTGGCCGATCCAAAGTTCGCGGTGAACATCGACCGTGTGGCCGAGGTGCGCGGCAAGATAGGCGGCGCGCAGGGCTGGTATCCGTGGATCATCGTGTCGGTGGTGGTGATCGTGTGGACCGTCGCGAAGATTTTCCTGATCGGCGATGTGAAGGTGCCGTGGCCCGGGCTCGACAAGGCAGTCTTCATCACGCTTTACCACACGCCTTACGGGGCGATCTGGGACTTCCAGCCGCTTGCGACGGGCACCGCGATTCTCGTGGCCGCCATCATCACGGCGCTCGTCGTGAAACTGAGCGCACGCGACTTCGGCGCGGCCGTTGCCGATACGTGGGTGCAAACGCGCATCGCCATTCTCACGGTGGCGACGATCGTCGGGCTCGCGTATCTGATGAACTACTCGGGACTGACGTACACGTTAGGGCTAGGCGTGGCGTCGGTGGGAGGCTTTTTCCCGCTGGTGTCGGCGTTTCTCGGCTGGGTCGCCGTGTTCCTGTCCGGCAGCGACACGTCAGGCAACGCGCTCTTCGGCAACCTCCAGGTGGTGGCGGCCAATCAGTTGAATCTGAATCCGATACTGATGGCCGCGACCAACTCGTCGGGCGGCGTGATGGGCAAGATGATCTCGCCGCAAAACATCTCGACCGGCGTGGCGACGACCGAGCTCAAGGGTAAGGAAGGCGTGGTGTTCGCGCGCACGTTCAAGCATTCGATTCTGCTGACTGTCTTGCTCGGCTTGCTGGTGTGGCTGCAGCAGAACGTGTTGCAGGGGATGATTCCGCATTGATGCGGCGGGTCCGGTTCTTTGCAAGCCGCCCTGAAGCGCACTGCGCTGCACGGGCGGCGCGCCTGTTTGTGGACGCGGCTTCGTTACCCTGGTCTGGACGGGCAAGCCGCAAGATTTCTCACATCAGCGTGAGAATTGCTCGTTTTGCGCGCCCCGCATTCGCGCTTACGATCCCGGGTATCAGACGCTCTGCCTCTCCCGAATCTTGCTGTTTCACTCCAGACTGAAGCAATTCGGGTGATGGTGCTGCTACGATTCGCGGGCGTCACGACTCAACCGCGCGCGTCGCCTTCCTGATGAACACAAAAAACATCCTCCAGTTGCTGATCCTTGCCGCGCTATGGGGCGCGTCGTTTCTGTTTATCCGGGTCGGCGTCACCGACTTCGGCGTCGCTCCGCTGATGGCGCTGCGCGTAGGCATCGGCGCGGCATTTCTCGCGGTCATGCTGATTACCCGACGGCCGTTGCGTCAGTCGGTGACCACCCTGCGCACACGCGCGTTCCCGCTGCTGATAGTGGGCATGCTGAACTCGGCAGCGCCATTCTGTCTTTTTGCGTACGCTGAACTCACGCTGTCGGCGGGTGTCACGTCCGTCATCAATGCCAGCACGCCGCTTTGGGGCGCGCTTGTCGGATATGTGTGGCTGCGCGACCGGCTGAGCGCGCTGCGCACGCTCGGTCTCGTGATCGGCTTTCTGGGCGTGCTGATGCTGGTGTGGGATCAGATCGCCACACCGAACGGGTCGGCCGCGACGCCGCGCGCCGCCGCGCTCGCAGCCGCTGCTGCGCTTGGCGCGACGCTGCTCTACGGGATCGCAGCCAACTACACGAAGCGCCATCTGACCGGGGTGGATGCGCTCACCGTTGCGGCCGGCACCATGACCGGCGCCACGATCGTGCTGCTGCCGCTCGCGGTGATCTACTGGCCCACGACGCCCGTCTCACTGCATGCGTGGGGCGCGGTGGTTGCGCTAGGCGTCGCGTGCACGGGCGTCGCGTACATGCTGTTCTTCCACCTGATCGCGGTGGCCGGGCCGGCGCGTGCGATCACGGTCACGTTCGTGATTCCGATTTTCGGGATTCTGTGGGGCGCGATGTTTCTCGGAGAAGGTGTGTCGCCCGGGATGCTGGAAGGTTGCGGCGTCATTCTGGTCGGAACGGCGCTTGCCACGGGTGTGGTCAAGCGGCTGCCGAGAATATGGCCGCGTCGGGCCGACAGTTGAATTTGGCGGCTTGCCGGCCGTGTTTTGCCGGCGATGCCGCGCCGCCGCGCAAGCAGATTCTTTAAGTAAAAAATAGCCCGCACTCCGTGGGAGTGCGGGCGAAACCGTCGCCCTACGAGGATAGGCGACGGGGCCACCGAGGCCGCGCATCCACCGCGCGCAGGCCGACATTCGGCGGAGCTAACGCTCGCTCATCGTGAACTGTGACTGCACTGTGGTCGAAGACCGTTGCTTCGACTTTGCTGCGAATATCAGCAGGAGCGGCTATCCGTCGCTATCAGCCTTAAAGCAGCTTGTGTGCCAATCCATAGAGGCGCAGATTCATCGCTGTAGTGCGTTGATTTTTATCGTATTTTTTAACGCAGGCAGGGCATGGGATGTCGCTAAACGGGTCGGAGAACGTTACGTCACCCACATGACGTCACGTTACGGGCGGTCGCACGATGCGGCCGCCGCAGACGGGTTGATTCCTTCGAAGCGCCCGATCAATCTCAGGAGGTCGGCGACTTGGTACGTTCAGCGACCGTTTGACGAAGCCGTAGCCCGGCGGGCCGACGCGTCGTCTCGCGCGGGTTCAACGCGGCGCCACACACTACCGCCAGAACGAGCAAGCTCGCTGCCCACATCCAGTAAGGGATAACGTCGAACATGGCCAACTCCCGAGGTCAATGCCGGACCGTGCCGGCTTACATTGCCTTGAGCAAAACACGTGCTCGCTCTGCGCCATTCGTGGCCATGTGCAGTAGACGATAAAAAAGCCCGCCTAGACGATGTTCGCCGGGCGGGCTTATTTCAGCAGGGTGAAGCGGGAAAACCGGCCAATCAGTGCAGTTGATCGACCATCAGCCCCATGATCTGCTTCGCCTGAGGGCTCTCGTCGATATTGCCTTTGTCGTCGACGACGGCTACCCGGGTCTCGTTCGGTGTCAATGCGCGCACGTTCACGCGATACTGCTTGGCAACTTTTTCCTTCTTGCCGTGGAAAACCTGACTCCAGAAGCCCTGTTCCGCCGATGTCATGTCCTTGGGATCGACATAACGCACGAAATACAGACCGCGCGTGAGATCGCGGTCGTCGACCGTGAAGTTACTGCGGTCGAGCGCAAGGCCCACGCGCAGCCATGCCCGGTCGTACGGTTCGCCGAGGGTCAACTCGGTGGACGAAAACTGCGCTTGCGTGTTGGCCGCCGAGTCGGCATCTGGCATAGGTTGTTGCGCCGACAGCGCGACGTTTTGCGCAGCGGTAGCAGCCGCCGCGGATTTCGCACCCGCTGTGGCCGCGTTCGGCGCAGCTTGTGCGCCAGCCGGCGACAGCTCGGCGCTTTGCGTACCGGCCGGCTTCGCGCGCGAGTCCGCCAACGCAAGTGACGCCATCAGGCGCTTCAGGTATTCCTGTTCGAGGCCCGGGTCGTTCGGCTTGGGTACCCATGTGCTCGAATCGTTGTTCGTGCCCGTCAGCGCTTCGCGCATGCCCTTCTGGCTGATGAACACATAAGTGCCGCCGTTCGGTGCCGCTTCGAGACGCGTGCGGTACTTGTTGCGCTCCGAAGTCACATAGCTGTTGCCCATTGCTTTGGACAGCGTGTTACGGATCAGACCGTCGTTGATCTGCGCATGCGTTTCGTTCCAGTCGGTCTCCATCACGCCCTTGTCGCGCTGATCGACCACGAGCAGGAAGCCCTGTTCCTGCCAGAAACGGCGGATTTGCGCCCAGGCCTGCTCGGGCGTCTTGTTGTCGATCACCAGCCAGCTTTCCGTGCCGTCGCGCTGGATATGCATGCCGGTGACCTGCGGCACCACCGTCAGCGTATTGGCCGCCGGCGCTTGTGCCTGAACCTGCTTGAGCGTGGACAACGAGGTTTCGCCGCCTTGCGGAGGCAACGAACGCTGATCGGCCGTCTCGTCGATCATGTTTGGCGGTACGGCAAGCGAAACCTGCTTTGACTTGGAGTCGCTCTTATAGTCGATTTTGGTAGGCGACGAGGTGCCGCAGCCGGCGACCAGCCCGCCTGCCATCAGCATTACTGCGAACCGCTTGGTAAGACGAAGATCAGTCATGTTCGGGGAATCCTTCCGCTACGCCACGGCAAGTTTCCGTGGATCAACCCAGCATTTTACCGGTCCCGGCTAGCGATGTGCAAAAACCGGGGTTCTCCCGCGAATTAAGTAGCGTCGTGAAAGCCAGGAGCCACCGTGCTCGTCTTCACCGAGGCACGACCGGATCAGCTTGTGGCCACAGCCAGGTATCACGCTCTCGCTCACGTCGCAGCGTAGGAATGAATTCCGCGCCGTCCGCCCGCTGCGCGATTTAACGTTCCAAAACGTTTCTGCAAAGGGTGTCACGCATCCTTCTGCCTCTCGCAGACCCTTGTTTTCAAAAGGTCTTTCCAGCCAGCGTGACTGCCGGTTTCAGGAAGACCAGCACGCGGCCAATCTTGGGTCTCGTCGGTATCGCGACCCCCAGTGCTATCTTGAATTTCACGTCTCAATAATGTTTGAGGCAAACAACCACAGAGCACTGCGATGCCAGACTCCCTCTTCTCACTTAGTGCCGCGTCGCTGACGCTCGTGTGCTTAACCCTTGTGACGGACGCACACGCCGAACTCGGCGGCACGATGCCCACGTCCGCGGTTTCACACGCAGCCGCGCCCACGGCGTCGCTGAACGGCGCGCTGCGCGTGCGCACTTTCACCGACACCGGCAAGACGACGATCAACGAATACGCGACGAGCACCGGGCAGATCGTCGCGTACACGTGGCAGGGGCCGACCATGCCGGACCTGCGTGCGTTGCTGGGCAACTACGCAGATTCGTTTCGCGCTGGAGCGGCCGCGCTGCCGGCGGATGGCAACCTGCATATCGCCCGCGTTGCCCGACCGGACGTGATCGTGGAAACCGGCGGTCCGATGCGAAGCTATGTTGGGCGCGCATGGCTACCCGGTGCGTTGCCGGCAGGCGTGACTGCGGACGACCTTCGCTGACGCGAGCCCGCCGCGCTGGGGTAAAGCGGCGCACGGCCAAGTTTCGGCAGCCTCCTCGGCAGAGGCTTACCGCTACACCGCCAGCCCATTGCTACACAAAAAATGCCGCACATTTCAGACCCAATACGCTACGCCGCGGCGGGAATCGCCCCGCCCGCAGCAATACAAGACATTCCGACCACAAGCCGCCACGTCATGAAACCGCCATTCCCCCGTCTCGGTTCGTTACTCGCCCTGTCCGCGCTCTGCGCCACGCTGGTTGCGTGCGGCGGCGGAGGCAGCAGCGCAAGCAGCGCGTCTGCTGGCTCCGGCCCTGCTCCAGCCGCCAACCCCGGCGGCGCAACCACGCCGGCGGGTGCCACGCCGCCTGCGTCATTGGGCACCTCCAGCACAGATACCTCCGTACCGCAGTCGACCACGCCCAACGTCCAGCCGATCGCCGTCGCCACCGCGCCCGGGCTGACGCGCAACATGCTTACGACAAGCGTCACGGTGTGCCAGCCGGGCACGAGCCATTGCGCGACGATCGACAACGTTCAGGTGGACACCGGCTCGCAAGGGCTGCGCATTCTCGCTTCCGCCATGCCCTCCACGCTGGCCCTGCCCGCGCTGAGCGGCGGCGGCAACGGCGGCAGCGGCGCTTCGGCCGAATGCGCGGTATTCGGCGGCGGCTACACGTGGGGCGCGGTGCGCAGCGCAGATGTTCGAATGGCCGGCCAGCAGGCCAGTGCGATTCCAATTCAGGTGATCGCGGACCCTGCGGTTCCGACGGTTCCCTCCGACTGCGCCGGCTCGGGCCGAGCCATGCAGACGCTTGCCACACTCAGAGCCAACGGCGTTCTCGGTGTTGGCCTTTTTACCTCGGACTGCGGCAGCGGCTGTGCGAGCACCGCACTGCCGCGTTGGTACTACAGTTGCGCGGCTGATGGCACATGCGCGGCAAGCGCGCAACCCGTTGCGCAACAAGTGACGAATCCCGTAAGCCAATTTCCCCTCGATAACAACGGCGTGGTAATCGACCTGCCCGCGATCGCCGATGCCGGCGCCGCCAGCGTATCCGGCTCGATGATCTTCGGCATTGGCACCCAGGCGAACAACGTGCTCGGCAATGCAACCGTGCTGAACACAAATTCACAGACCGGCTTCGTTACCACGACCCGCAATGGACAGACATACAACCAAAGCTATCTGGACAGTGGCTCGAACGGCTACTTCTTCAGCGACACCCAACTGCCGCAATGCGGCTACTGGTACTGCCCGAGCTCGACGCAATCAGCCAGCGCAGTGATTGCCGGCACGAACGGCACTTTGAGCGCAGTGACGTTTGCAATCGGCAACTCCAGCCTGCTGTTCGCCTCCGGCAACAACGCGTTCAACAATCTCGCCGGCATTTCCAGCAATGCATTTTGCTGGGGGCTGCCATTCTTTTTCGGACGACGCGTGTACACCGCAATCGCCTCCCGGACCACGCCTGCCGGCCCGGGTCCCTACTTCGCATTCTGACAGCAGGGACGATTTGCGTGGTCTGAAAATGCCGCTCTTTCGAGCGTGGAAATTTCGCAAAGTCGCGAAGCAGCCAAATTTGATATGCACCGGCTGAGATAATCTGTTCACCCAGCCAACGCATTTCTTTGCTTAGTCATGCAGATCGTTCAATAGCAACACGATGGAAGAAGCCACCTTTTCTCTCGACCACTTCGAGCAGCTCGTCTACACGCGGCAACACGTCAGGGCAGCAATCCAGCTCATTGCCGCGCTCGCGCTTCTGCAGCAAAAGCGCGGCGCGATAGACGGCAGCTTTCGCGCTTCCGGCATCAGCCATCTGCCGGCAGCCGAACAGCGGGAGCGCTTCTGCACAAGGCTCGCGAGCGCGGCGTCCACGTTGTTCGCTGATCCCGATTTCAAGCTGCCCGACGAATGCTTCAGGCTCTTTCTTACGCTGCATGAATGGGTCGGCATTGTGTTTTCGGCCACCGCTTTCGGCAATGCCGATCATGTCGCCCGCTACCTGAATCCGCGTGGCCCGGAAAACGGCGAGTTTCTTCCGGGCGACCGTTTCGTGGAGAAGCTGTGTGTGCTTTATTCCACCGAGTCTGAGCTTGAACTGAGAATTTCCGAGCTTTGGGCTTATGACAAAACTCTCGCGGCCTGTCTCGCGCTGGTTCTACTCGCGCCGGTATTTAAAGGGTCCGCGAACGCGCATCTGAAACGCGAGGCGCTGATCGAATGGCTGCCCGGCAAATTGCAACAGATCGGCGACCTCGACGATTTGCCCACCGCGTTGCTGCACAACGCGTACATGTTCTGTAGCTACGCTGATACGCCCCGGCGCCATGAGATCAAACGCGACATCAACGTGTTGGTGCGCCGCAAGCTGGCTCAATTGGGATTGACCGATTTACCCGTTGAGCCATCCACCGCCGGCAAACAGGAGCACCGGCGCAGCAAAAAACCTTTGATGCTCGTCGTGCTCGAGTGGTTCGGCGGCGCGCATTCCATCTATCGGACGCATTCCCGCACGCTCGAAGCTGCGCGTGAACATTTCGAAGTGGTGGCATTCGGCTTCGGCTACGCGATCGACGACATCGGGCGCAAGGTATTCGATCGTTTCATTGAACTGGAAAGGCCGGAATACATCGGTGAATGCCTGAAGAGCATTCGTGACTTCGCGGAGGCCGAGAAGCCGGACGTGCTGTACATGCCGAGCGTCGGCATGTTCGTGCTAACCGTGTTCATGTCGAACTTGCGGGTCGCACCACTGCAAATCGCCGGTCTCGGGCACCCCGCCACCACGCATTCCGACAAGATCGACTATGTCAGCGTAGAAGAAGATTACGTGGGCGACCCCGCGTGTTTCAGCGAACGCTTGCTGAAATTACCCCGGAACGGACAGCCGTACCGGCCGTCGGTGTCGCTACCCAACATCGTGGCGGAGATTCCGCCGCCGCGCGATACGGTGGAAGTCGTCATCACGGCCAGCGCGATGAAACTCAATCCAGGCTTTCTCGCTGCATGCAACGAGATTGCTGCACGCGCGGTGACGCCGGTCGAATTTCATTTCATGAGCGGCGTGCCCGCCGGCCTCGCGCTCGAGCGAATGCGTCATGTAATCGGACAGGCGGTGCCGCGCGCTTTCGTGCACGGCTTTCACGACTACGCGGGCTACCTTGCGCGCGTGAACCGCTCGGACCTCTTTCTCAGCCCGTTTCCGTTTGGCAATACCAACGGCATCGTGGATGCGGTCACCCTGGGCCTGCCCGGTGTCTGCAGGAAAGGTCCAGAGGTTTTCGAGCGTATCGATGGCGCGTTGTTCGAGCGTGTGAGCATGCCGGCGTGGACCACGGCCGTGGGTACCGAGGCCTACATTGCAGCCGCCGTGCGAATGATCGACGGCCACGAAGAGCGGACAAACCTGCGACGGCATCTCATCGAGATGCGCGCCGTGGAACGTTGCTTCGAAGGAAAGCCGGAGATCTTCGGGGAACGCGTGTTCGAGTTGACACGCACGCGTCGGCAGCATCATGCGCAGGAGCCGGCCCAAGGAATCGTCGAGCAGGTTTGAGGAATCGTTGATAGGACGTGCCGCAGCTTTGGGCGCCCAAGTGAAATCGCGGCATCTCCTGCGAAAGCGGACCGCGACTAGTCAGCTGCTTCACTCGCAGCGGCATCGGGGGGAGCCGCGAGCTTTGCCGGCGCCAGCCAGCTGAACAGGTCCAGCGTTGAGCCATGAAAGGTGCACTCCGCGGCGGCGGCCGTAGTCGACTTTCTCGGCTTACCCGACTTGTCTAACAAGGAGACGGCGGCCGACGCGCTGCCAGCAGACGGCGCTTGCGCAGCAGACGCGCCAGATGCCGTTGCTGCGGCCGAAGCAGCGGCTGGCGAGGTAGCTGCGGAAAGGGTCGAGGAACCGGTCGTCAAACCGGTCGAGGGAGCAGCCGAAGCACGAGCCGAAGAAACCAGCGTTGCGCTTGCGGCCGAAGCCGCCGCATCGGCGGCCATGACTTCCGACGCATTCATCACGTGGTCAATCGATCCTTCCACCACCACGCGTGACCCGTGAATGGCCGCGCCCGTATGCGAGATCTTGAGTGTATCCGTCGACTGTTCTGCCAGCTTGCTTCGCATCAACTGTTCGCATGCGTCCGAGTTCTTGTAGACAGCCGTGCAGGCGGCCAGCAATGTGGCAACAGCCGTCACGCAAGCGATAGAGAGTGTCCGCATCTTCATTGATGTTCCGTTTTTCAAGCCGTCGGCAATTGTAGCTTACGGCCACGTTGAACGGCATCGACGGAAACGCACGCGGCCCGCTGCGCTACGAAACGGATAACTTGACCGTCATGGCCGGCATCGGCATTGTGTTGGCCGGCCTCTTCGCCGATCCCAACTCACGGGCGCGGCAAGGGTGACTAACAGCGCATTCACCGATTCCCTTCGCATGCTCAGTCTTGCCCTCCTCGCGATCGCGGCTTACGCGGCGACCAATATCGACAACCTGTTCGTGCTGTTGGCGTTTCTCGCTGACGCGAAAAGTCCTGGACAACGGCGTCGCGTAATCGCCGGGCAGTGCGCGGGCTCGCTGACCTTGATCGCGGCGTCGGCGCTGCTCGCCCTGATGTTGACGCGCCTGCCCGCCGGCTACGTCGGGTTGCTCGGGTTGTTGCCGATTGGCGTGGGGCTTGCGAAAGCCTGGGAGCGATTCGGGCCGGTGAAGTCCGGGGTAAAGCCGCCCGGGCCAGCCATGGCTGAAAGCAGCGAAACGGGCGTGCAGTCGGCGGATTCGGCAAACGCGAGCCATCCGTCAGACCCGCAACGCGTTACACGTTTTGCCGGAACCGTTGCATCTGCGTCAACCGCGAAGCACACGAATGACACCCTGCCCGCCGAGTCTGCCAAACATGCGGCCGCACCTGAACCTTCCGGCCACGCTCCCTCACCCAGCCGCAGCACGTCCTGGTGGACGGTCGCCTGTGTGGCCGTCGCCAACGGCTCCGACAACCTGGCGGTCTATGTGCCGCTTTACGCAGCTCATTCACATGGCGAAGGCGCACTGATTTCGCTGGTTTTCACCGCGATGATCGCGCTGTGGTGCGCAGGGTCCGTCTGGCTTGTCGAGCACCCGTTGCTTGGCGCGCCGATCCGTCGTTACGGCACTGCATTGCTGCCGTTCATCCTGCTTATCATCGGTGGATCGGTCATTGCAGAGAACGATACATTGCGTATCGTGTTTGGTGTCTAGCGACGGGTCCTTGGCGACTGATTTCTAATGGCGCATGGAGCCAGTCCGCACGGGCGTTTGCGTATCCCTAACATGGCCTACGCGTCAAAACATGCTACGCCCGCAGCCCGCTACAACCCGAACGGGCTACGGGGGCTACCACGCTACAGCAAGCGCTTCAATTCGACGGCGTCGGCGTTTGCGGCTGCACATACGTGCGCACACCGGCAAGCGGTGAACCATAGCCGCCGGCATTCGTGTTATTCGGCAAGCCATTCACTAGCTGTGCGCGCGGATCGGTCGGATTGAGGTTCATCTCCCCGGCCTGTTGGTTGCCGTGCGTAGGATATTCGCTGCCGCGCGCCGCGCCCGGCATCAGGCGAGTGCTGTTTTGCGGCGCATTCATGTCGTCCTGAACGCTCAAGCCCTGTGCGCCGGCGTGGGCGGCGATGCCGCAAACGCCTGCGTACACCAATGCCCGCACTACCCTCGACAGTTTCGATTTCTGTGCCATACCTACCTCCGGCAGAAGTAAACAGTTGAATATCCGCACGCCGACAGGCATTCACCGCAGCAGAGTGCGAAATGCTGAACACATCATTTATACGCGCCGCTTTGACTTTCGGATTCGGAAATCGACTTCCCGAAGCAAGGGGGAAGCAGGAGAGCGGGCGCTAGCGGACCACCCTGTCACCGCGGCATATCCTTATACCGATTGCCCATTTCACGGTGATCGCAATCGCGTTCCATAATGCACGTCATGAACCCAACAAACGCCAACCGTCCTTTCCGAGCCGGTGCGCCCGACCACGCGTCATGCGCCTACCGCACATCCGACGCACCGCGCCCACACCTGCGCCAATCTGCCGCCACTGCACTGTTCACCGTACTGACCACGCTCGCTGCAACGCTCTGTCTGACCGCCTGCACGGCGCCGGCGACGTCGGCCGCAACTTCGTCCGCACAACTCAACCCGTCGACGCTTGACGGCGCAATTTCCGGGCCGCAGCGTGGCGACAAAGCGCGCGAGCGCGACGTCTACCGTCATCCCCAGCAGACATTGCAATTCTTCGAACTCGCGCCGTCGCAGACCGTGCTCGAAATCGCGCCGGGCGGCGGCTGGTACACCGAAATCCTCGCGCCCTATCTGCATGCGCACGGAAAACTGTATGAGGCGGAATATGTCGGGCCGGGTGCGCCATCTGCGGAATCGCAGACGAGCCAGGCCGCTTTCGCGCGCAAACTGGCCGCGACGCCCGCCGTGTACAGCGGCGTCGTCGTCGGGACGCTGCACGATGGGCAATTCAGCGGTTTTCCGGCAAATGGGACCGTGGACCGGGTGCTGACCTTCCGCAATATCCATAACTGGATCGAGGATGGCCAGCTCGATGCGAACCTGCGCGCGTTCTACGCCGCGCTCAAGCCAGGCGGCCTGCTCGGCGTCGAGGAACACCGGGCGGCACCGGGCACATCGCTCGAACAGACGATTCAAAGCGGCTATGTCACGGAAGACTACGTGATCAACCACGCACAGGCGGCCGGTTTTCAGTTCGCGGGACGCAGCGAAGTGAACGCCAATCCGCGCGACACGAAGAATTACCCGAACGGCGTGTGGTCATTGCCCCCAACGTACCGAGGCGGCGACGTCGACCGGGCCCGGTTTGCGGCAATCGGCGAGTCGGATCGCATGACACTGCGCTTCGTGAAGCCCGCGCCGTGACAGAACGACCGGTCATGTTGCGCAGAGAAGCGGAAGACGGCGCTTGACGCCGCCCCGATAATATGGTCCCATCACGTCCTATGTACCGCGCCCAGACCACCCTATCGCTACTACTAGCCCGCTCTACCGGGCTAGGTCTGCTGCTGCGCGCTTCGATCTGAATTTCCTGAAGCATCGCTTGATTCCCCAGTAACTGACCCAGCCCCGGTTTCCGACCGGCGGCCTTGTTATTGTGTTTTCGTCGTCCGGTCGACACCCCGCTTTGTCGAACCCACGGATGATGAAAATGTTGAAAAACCCCGCCACCAAATACACCGAATTCAAGCCCGTCGACTTGAAGGACCGCCAATGGCCGTCGCGCAGCATCACACGCGCGCCGATCTGGATGAGCACGGACCTGCGTGACGGCAACCAGTCGCTGTTCGAGCCGATGGACGCGCAACGCAAAATGCGGATGTTCAAAACCCTCGTGCAGATCGGTTTCAAGGAAATCGAAGTCGCGTTCCCGTCTGCTTCGCAAACCGACTTCAACTTCGTGCGCGAACTGATCGAGGGTGGGCACATTCCCGACGACGTGACGATCGAAGTGCTGACGCAAGCCCGCGACGACCTGATCGAGCGCACTTTCGAATCGCTGCGCGGCGCGCCGCGCGCAATTGTCCACCTGTACAACGCGACCGCGCCCGAATTCCGCCGCATCGTGTTCGGCCTCGAAAAGAGCGGCGTGATCGAACTGGCGCAAAAGGCCGCGCGCACGATGAAGCGGATCGTCGACGCGACGCCGGAAACGAAGTTCACGTTGCAGTACAGCCCGGAAGTCTTCAGTGGCACCGAGATCGAATTCGCAAAAGAAGTGTGCGACGCCGTTTTCGATATCTGGCAGCCGACGCCCGAGAACAAGGCGATCGTCAACTTGCCGGCCACCGTCGAAATGTCCACGCCGAACGTCTACGCGGACCAGATCGAGTGGATGCATCGCCATCTCGCGCGCCGTGAGTCGCTGATCATCTCTGTCCATCCGCATAATGATCGCGGCACGGCGGTCGCAGCGGCGGAACTGGCGGTGATGGCGGGCGCGGACCGGATCGAAGGCTGCCTGTTCGGCAACGGCGAGCGCACCGGCAACGTCGACCTCGTCACGCTCGCATTGAATCTGTACACGCAAGGCATCGATCCGGGCCTCGACTTTTCGAACATCAACGAAGTCGCGCGCACCGCCGAAGAATGCACGCAGTTGCCGATTCACCCGCGTCACCCGTATGTCGGCGACCTGGTATTCACAGCGTTTTCGGGCTCGCATCAGGACGCGATCAAGAAAGGTCTCGCCGTGCAGAAAGCAGACGCGGTCTGGGAAGTGCCCTACCTGCCCATCGATCCGCGTGATCTTGGCCGTACGTACGACTCGGTAATTCGCGTGAATAGCCAGTCGGGCAAAGGCGGCATCGCCTACCTGCTCGAGCAGAGCTACGGTGTCGTGCTGCCGCGCCGCCTGCAGGTCGATTTCAGCTCCGCTGTGCAGCGCTATACCGACGACAGCGGCCATGAAGTCACGCCGTCGCAAATCTGGGAACTGTTTCAGCAGGAATACGTGCGCACCGTGGAGCCGATTCATTACATCGGTCATAGCCTGTCGGAGACCAACGGCCGCGAGCACATCAAGCTCACCGTCGACATCCACGGCAAGCGCCGCGTGCTGAGCGGCGAAGGCAATGGCCCGCTCGACGCCCTCATGCATGCGATCGACGCGCCGGTTCGCGTGCAGCATTATGAAGAACGTGCATTGACGCAAGGCGCGGACGCGCGCGCGGTCGCCATCGCTGAAATGGCGGGTGCCGATGTGGCCGGCAGCGCATTCGGCGTGGGTGTGGACGTCAATCTGGTGACGGCGTCGATCCGCGCAGTCATCAGCGGCGTGAACCGTGCCTATGTCCGTGCGAGTGACGACGCGAAGGCACGTTTCTTCGAGTCCGCATTGAACGATGCGGCAGAACGCGCGACGGTGTGATATCGCGTTGCTTCAACACTTGAGCTGGTGAAAAAAACAGGGCGCCGCGGCGCCCTGTTTTCGTTTGCACTTTGCACGTGCACTTCAGGCATGCCCTTCACACGCCCAGGCGCACGCGACTACTCCGTCCACGATTCCGGCAAACCCTGCGTGAGCGTGGACACGAACTGCGCCGTTTCCGGCTCGCGCGGATGCATGAAAATTTCGCGCGACGGTCCCGCTTCCACCACCGTGCCGTTGTTCAGGAACACCACGTCCCGCGCAATCGTTGCGGCAAGCCGCAGATCGTGGGTGGCCATCAGCATGGTCATGCCTTCGTTGGCGAGTTGCTTGAGCACTTCAACCACTTCCGCCGCGAGGCCCGGATCGAGCGCCGAGGTCGGCTCGTCGCACAACAACACTTCCGGCGACGGCGCCAACGCTCGCGCAATGGCGACACGTTGCTGCTGACCGCCGGAAAGCGTGGCAGGCCACGCATCCGCCTTATGAGCGATCCCGACTTTTTCGAGCAGTTCGTCAGCGCGTACGCGGGCTTTCTCCTTGTCCCACTTCTGCACTGTCAGCAGACCTTCCATGACGTTCTGCCGCACTGTGAGGTGTGGAAACAGCTGGAAGTTCTGAAACACCATGCCGGTGCGGCGGCGAATCGCCAGCACGGCGTCGCGCGAAGGCTTCTGGTCGCGGCTGAATTCCAGCTTCAGATCGCCAAGCTGCAGCGACCCGGACTCCGGAATTTCCAGCAGATTCACGCATCGCAGCAGCGTGCTCTTGCCACTGCCGGACGGTCCCACCAGCGCGGTGACATTGCCCGACGCGAGGTGCAGATCCACCGAATTCAGCACACGGTGGCCGGCGAAATACTTGTCGATTTTTTCCAGTCGGATCATCAGTTGCCTGCCTGGAATAGAGCGTGACGGCCAAATTTGCGCTCGAGCCTTGCCTGCGCCGACGACAACACCGAACTGAACACCAGGTACACCAGCGCGGCCTCGGTATAAAGAATCAATGGCTCGTACGTGACAGACGCGATGCGCTGCGCTGCCTGAAAAACTTCCGGCACGGTCAGCACCGCGGCAAGCGACGTGTCTTTCACCAGCGCGATGAACGAGTTGGACAGCGGCGGCAACGCCACGCGCGCCGCCTGTGGCAGGATCGCGCGACGCAACGCCTGCTCGCGCGTCATCCCCATCGAATACGCGGCTTCCCACTGCCCTTTTGGAATCGACTCGATCACACCGCGAATCACCTCGGAGTTATAGGCGCCCACGTTCAGCGAAAAACCGATGATTGCGGCCGTCAACGGATCGAGCACGACACCGATGTTCGGGAGTCCGTAGAAGATCACGAACAGCTGCACGAGCAACGGTGAGCCGCGAAACAGCCACACATAGAAGCGCACGATCGCAATCGCCCACTTCGGCCCGAACAGCCGGACGAGCGCAACGATGAACGCGAGCGCAAGCCCGATCGCAAACGACGCGAGCGTCAGCGGAACGGTAAAAACAAGCCCCGCGTACAGCAGAGGCCATAACGACTGCGCCATCAGATGCAACCATGCCGGCATGATTCAGACTCGCAAGTGGCGTTTAATTGGAGACGTCCTTGCCAAAGTACTTCTGCGAAATCTTCGCATAGGTCCCGTCTTTCTTCATGTCGGCGAGCGCCTTGTTGATCGCCGCCTGTAATTCGGGACTACCCTTGCGGATCAGCACCGCGGATTTGTCGCTGCTGTCCGCCGAGGTATCCAGCGCGGCGATCTTCACCTTCGCGTCCGGACGGTGCTTCTTGAAGTCGAGGAACGACAGCGAATCGTTCACGGTGGCGTCCACACGTCCCGACGTCAGCAGATCGACCGACTCGTTAAAACCCTGCACGGGGATCACATCCGCGCCATGCGCCGCCGCAATCTTGCCGAAGTTGCTGGTGAGCGTATTGGCCGACTTCTTGCCCTTCAGGTCGTCGAAAGTCTTGATCGTGTTGTTATCCGAACGCACGATCAGCGCCGCATGCGACGTGATGTAGGGGTCCGAGAAATCGTACTTGGCCTTGCGCGCGTCGGTCACGGCCACCTCATTGATGACGGCGTCGTAGCGGTTCACGTCGAGGCCAGCAATCAGGCCGTCCCATTTGCCTTCGACGAACTGCGGCTTTACGCCGAGGCGCTGTGCGATCGCCGTGCCGATTTCGACGTCGAAACCGGTGAGCTTGTTCGACGCGTCGTGGAATGTGAACGGGGCATAGGTGCCTTCCGTGCCGATGCGGAACACGCCGGCGGATTTGATCTGCGCGAGCTCGTCGGCGGCGAAGGCCGAGCTGACCGTCACCGCTTGCAGCAACGCGATGAGCAGAATGGAACGAATCGACTTCATCAGGGGGCTCCGAAAAAATTTGCCAGGTCGGTGGCTTGTCATGTGTCCAGCAGGGCCTGCCGGCATTTTGCGCCCGCAGGGTGGGCGGACTGTAGCAAACGGGCTACGTTTTTACAAAGGATCAGGTTTCCGATCAATATGCGCAGCCGTGCTAAGCCGACAGCCGTGGCCTCTGGTGTAACGTGGAATTGAACTTTACAGCAGATAAGACAAACGCGGGATGCATCGCAACACGGAAACCATGCCGGGCCCGATCAGGGAAAACGCGGGACGCGATTGTAGCCGCAAATGGGAGAACCCCAAAAAAAGCGGCGCCGTGTGTCAGCACGGCGCCGCTCATGAACCTGTACATCGCCCGGACCGCTCACCGCTCCACCGGATGCGGCTCCTTGCGCTTGTTGGCGACGCGGATCGCGTCGAAGTAAGCACCGTTAGGCGGACGCTTCAGATAACGGCCCGCGCCACGCACCGCGCGCAGGTCTCCATCGGTCCATGCAAGGGCGCCGCGCGTGAGCGTATGGTTGGCCACGCCCTGCACCGTCATCCCCTCGAACACGTTGAAGTCCACCTTCTGATGGTGCGTCTTCACCGAAATCGTTTTGCTCGCGTTCGGGTCCCACACCACCAGATCGGCGTCCGCCCCGACCCGCACCGCGCCTTTGCGCGGATAGAGGTTGAAGATCTGCGCCGCGTTCGTCGACGTGATCCGCACGAACTCGTTCGGCGTGAGCCGCCCGGAATTCACGCCGTGATGCCAGAGCACCGCCATGCGGTCTTCCACACCGCCGCAGCCGTTCGGGATCTTCGTGAAGTCTTCGCGTCCCATCGCTTTCTGCGACGCGCAGAATACGCAGTGATCGGTCGCCGTGGTATGCAGCTGACCGGCCTGCAAGCCGCGCCACAACGCCTCGCGATGTTCGGCCGAACGAAACGGCGGGCTCATCACGTGGGCGGCCGCGCGGGTCCAGTCCGGATCGCGGTACACCGCCTCGTCGATCACCAGATGGCCCGGCAACACTTCGCCGAACACGCGCAGGCCTTCACTACGGGCACGCGCGATCGCGTCGACCGCATCTTTTGCGGACACGTGCACGATATACACCGGCACGCCGAGCACCTGCGCAATCCTGATCGCGCGATTGGCCGCCTCGCCCTCCACTTCGGGCGGCCGCGACAACGGGTGCGCCTCGGGTCCGGTAAAGCCTTTGGCCAGCAACTGGCGCTGCAATTGAAACACCAGTTCGCCGTTTTCCGCGTGCACGGTAGGCAGCGCGCCAAGTTCGAGCGAACGCGAGAAGCTGTTCACGAGCACTTCGTCGTCGGCCATGATCGCGTTTTTGTAGGCCATGAAGTGCTTGAAGCTCGACACGCCGTGTTCATGCACCAGCGTGCCCATGTCGCGATAGACCGAGTCGTCCCACCATGTCACCGCCACGTGAAAGCCATAATCCGACGACGCTTTCTCCGCCCAGCCCCGCCACTGCCCGAACGCCTCCATCAGCGATTGCTTCGGGCTCGGGATCACGAAGTCGATGATGCTGGTGGTACCGCCCGACAGCCCCGCAGCCGTGCCGGTGTAGAAGTCGTCGCTCGCCGTGGTGCCCATGAACGGCAATTCCATATGCGTATGCGGATCGATGCCGCCTGGCATCACATACTGGCCACCGGCATCGACGGTGGTCGCGCCCGCCGGCGCTTCCAGGTCCGCGCCGATCTGCAGGATCGTGCCGCCGTCCTGCGGGTCCGCACACAACACGTCTGCACGATACGTGTTCTCCGCGTCGATGATCGTGCCGCCGCGAATCAGGGTCGTCATGTTGCCGCCTCCTTGTGAACTGCTGGTTTTCCTTGCTGACCACCTGCCTGAGCGCTCGTCATTCAGGCGCTCGCGACGCGCGCGCTCGGACCTTTGCTCAACTTCATCCATGCGCTATAGACAATCGACGCCAACGCGAGTCCGACGAACCATGCATACGTATAAAGCGTATTGAAGATTGCCGGCACGTTCGGGAACGCCGCCGGAAACGCGGTATGCAGAAAACCCGGCAGATTCGGCAATACGCCGACGAGAAGCGCCACCACCGCGCCTATATTCCAGCCGCCCGTGTAGCTGTATTCGCCATGCTCGTCGAAGAGCTCACGCTGATCGAGCCGTGTGCCGCGAATCAGGAAGTAGTCGACCATCAGGATCCCGGCGACCGGGCCGAGCAGCGCCGAGTAACCGACCAGCCACGTGAAAATGTAGCCTTGCGTGGTAGCGAGAATCTTCCATGGCATCATCACGATGGCGATAGTCGCCGTTATCATGCCGCCCGTGCGGTACGTAATGCCTTTCGGCCACAGGCTCGAAAAATCGTATGCAGGTCCGACGAGATTCGCGGCGAGATTGCAGCTCATCGTGTCGAGCGTCAGGATGATCAGCGCGACGCCTACGCCGATACCCGTCATGCGGCTCGTCAGATCGATCGGGTCCCAGATGGCCTTGCCATAGATCACCACGGTCGCCGACGTCACCACTACCGAGATCACCGAAAGCAACGCCATTGGCACCGGCAGGCCGATCGACTGGCCGATAATCTGGTCGCGTTGCGTTCTGGCGAAACGCGTGAAGTCGGGAATATTCAGCGCAAGCGTGGCCCAGAAGCCGACCATGGCGGTCAGCCCCGGCCAGAACGTGGCCCAGAACATACCTTCCTTTTTGCCGCCCGGCACGAATTGCGACGGCGCGGACAGCATCGAACCGAGGCCACCCGCTTTCGAGGTGGCCCACCACACCAGCACGACGCACATCACGATCTTGATCGGCGCGGACCAGCTTTCCAGCCAGCGGATCGAATCAGTGCCATGCACGATGAAGTAGATCTGCAATGCCCAGAATGCAAGGAAACACAGCAATTGCGCGACAGATATGTCGAGAAGCGGCAGCGCCGCGCCTTGCAAAGCGTTGCCCGTCAGAATGTTCAGCAACGTGTAGATCGCGCTGCCGCCAAGCCAGGTCTGAATGCCGTACCAGCCGCACGCGACGACCGCCCGCAGCATCGCAGGAAGTTTGGCGCCCTGGGTGCCGAACGACGAACGCACCAGCACCGCATACGGAATGCCGTGCTTAGCGCCCGCATGGCCGATCAGCAGCATCGGCACCAGCACGATCAGGTTGCCGAGCAGCACGGTGAGCACCGCCTGCCACGGCGACATGCCCTCCTCCGTCAAGCCGGCGGCCAGCATGTATGACGCGATATTCATCACCATCCCGACCCAGAGCGCCGCGAAGTGATACCAGCGCCACGTGCGCTGCGCGGCGCTGGTGGGCGCGAGGTCGTCGTTATAAAGACTGCTGCCCTGCGCGCCGGCCGCAAATTGCGCGTCGACGGATTCCGCTGTCTGCTTCATCGAAAGATCTCCGCTCTATCGTTGGGGACCCGCGCGGCTTCTGACGGCGCGTCGAGTCCTTGGGACAACCCATTCAATTCTGTCGAAGGGCGCTGTTTCAAGCCGCCCTGGCGGACGCATGCGCCGGCTCGGCCTGTTCGTTCTCCTGCGTATCTTCACGGGTGCCGGCGCTCACCCGGGCCGGGTTGTTCGGATGCGTCGTCCAGTTCGCGTATTCGCCGCTGTCCACGCGTTCCATCGTGATGCACTGTTCGACCGGGCACACGTGCATGCACAGATTGCAACCGACACACTCGGAGTCCATCACTTCAAAATGACGGACGCCATCTTTTTCTTTCATGATCGCCTGATGGGCCGTGTCCTCGCACGCGATATGGCACAGGCCGCACTGAATACACTTATCCTGGTCGATGCGCGCCTTGATATCGTATTTGAGGTTCAGGTATTGCCAGTCGGTGACGTTCGGCACGGCGCGACCGCGAATGTCGTCGAGCGTCGCGTAGCCTTTCTCGTCCATCCAGTTCGACAGACCGTCCGTCAGGTCGGAGACGATACGAAAGCCATAGTGCATCGCGGCCGTGCACACCTGTACGCTGCCCGCGCCGAGCACCATGAATTCCGCTGCATCGCGCCACGATGAAATGCCGCCAATGCCCGAGATCGGCAGATTTGGCGTTTCCACATCACGCGCGATTTCGGCGACCATGTTGAGCGCGATCGGCTTCACCGCCGGGCCGCAGTAGCCGCCATGCGTGCCTTTACCGTCCACCATCGGCAACGGCGACATTGCGTCGAGATCCACGGCGACGATCGAGTTGATCGTGTTGATCAACGACACGCCGTCCGCGCCGCCCTTGTAAGCCGCGCGCGAGCCGAGCCGGATGTCGCTGATATTCGGCGTGAGTTTCACGAGACACGGCAGCTTCGTGCCTTCCTTCACCCAGCGCGTCACCATCTCCACATACTCGGGCACCTGGCCGACCGCCGCGCCCATGCCGCGCTCGCTCATGCCGTGGGGGCAGCCGAAATTCAGTTCGACCGCGTCCGCGCCGGTATCTTCGACGAGCGGCAGGATCCATTTCCAGTCCGCCTCGTTACACGGCACCATCAGCGAGACGATCATTGCGCGCTCGGGCCAATCGCGTTTGACCTGGCTAATTTCCTTCAGATTGACGTCGAGCGGCCGGTCGGTAATCAACTCGATATTGTTCAGGCCTGCGATGCGTTGGCCGTTCCATTGCACCGCGCCGTAGCGCGAACTCACGTTGACCACATGCGGGTCGAGTCCAAGCGTCTTCCACACTACGCCGCCCCAGCCGGCTTCGAACGCGCGGTTCACGTTGTAGGCTTTGTCGGTCGGCGGCGCGGACGCGAGCCAGAAAGGGTTCGGCGACGTAATGCCGGCAATCGTACAGCGCAGATCGGCCATGTTCGGCTCCTAGGGGACTTGCCTGTTTTTATCCAGAGGTGTGCTGCGTGCTCTTCGTGCCGCTACGCGGCCTTGACGGCAGTGCGGGCAAACTGCGCGTCGATCGCGGCAGCCGCCACCTTGCCGTCTTGCACCGCCTGCACAGTCAGGTCGATGCCGCCCGTCGCCGCGCAATCGCCACCCGCATACACGCCGGCAAGCGATGTCGAGCCATCGGCTTCCACTG